>JAVFAR010000011.1:0-40571 GCA_034002365.1 Trichloromonas sp. | reverse complement strand
TCAGCCGATGGGCGAAGGTGCGCTCGGCGCGAAGAATGTTCTCGGGCTTGCCGGTCAGCCCGAGAATCACCTCGGCCTCGGGCAGGTCGAAATCGAGACTCCCCCGGCGTTTGCGCATCTCGATCAGGCGACGGGCCAGCTCCGCCATGACCTCCAGGCCGGGAACGAGTTCCGCGTAACGCTCCAGGGCCGCGGCCTCCTTCAGTTCGAGCATGGCATGGACCTCGGTGTAGGTGAGCCGCGCCCGGCTGCGCATGAGCGCCGGATAGAAGCGGCTCTCCAGCCGCCGGCCCTGACCGTCGAAGAGCATCTCGGCGGTCATCGCCAGGCGCTCCTCGTCGGGATTGAGGGAACAGATGCCGTTGCTCAGAGCCTCGGGCAGCATGGGCAGGCAGTGCCCGGGGAAATAGACGCTGGTGCCGCGCTCGAAGGCTTCGCGGTCGATCTCGCCCCCGACGGGAACATAGTGGCCGACATCGGCGATCGCCACCCAGAGGCGGATGTTTCCCCCCGCTTCGCGCCGGGCCGCCACCGCGTCATCGAAATCCTTGGCCGTCTCCCCGTCGATGGTCACCAGCGGCAGCTCCCGCAGATCGACCCGCCCGGCCCGCTCCTCTTCCGTCACCGCCGTCGGCACCCGGCCGGCCGCCGCCAGAACCGCCTCGGGAAAACGGTGGGGCAACTGGTGTTTGCAGGCGACGGCGAGAATCTCCACCAGGGGATCGTCGGCGTCGCCGAGCACCTCCAGCACCGTTCCTTCCGGGCCGCGGGTGGTGCTGGGAAAGCTGTCGATGCGCGCCACCACCATCTGCCCGGGGCGGGGCGCCAGCGGCCCCGGATCGGGGATGATAAGGTCGTGGCGGAAGCGGGGATCGGCGGGGACGACGTAACCGAAGCCGCGCCCCGCCTCGTAGCGGCCGATGACCTGTCCCTGTCCGCGCTCGACGATGCGCACCAGGCGCCCCTCGGGCTTGCCGCCGCGGGGGGAATGCTCGATGCGCACCGCCACCTTGTCGCCGTCCATGACCTCGCGCAGATAGCGGGCCGGGACGAAGACATCGGACGTCCGCTCGGGAGCGGAGACAAAACCGTAGCCGTCGCGATGCAGGGAGATGGGGCCGACCACCAGGTCGACCTGGCGCGGCAGGGAGTAGCGGCCGTTGCGGTGGCGGATCAGCGCCCCCCGCTCGACCAGGCCCGCCAGCAGTTCCAGGGCGCGACGGCGCCCGTCGCGGCGCAGCCGGAAGCCGGCCAGGATTTCCCGTTCGGTCAGCGGTCGCCGGGCTTGTCGGGCAATGTAGTCGAGGAGTTCGTCGGCGGTGAGAGACATCGGCGGTCCGTCCTGGAGGGGCCGTGACCGGCCCGTCATTCGATGGGGTTGATGACCATTCCGGAGAGGATTTTCGGGTAGAAGTAGGTGGATTTCTGCGGCATTTTCTCGCCGGCGTTGGCGACGTCGCGGACCTCGGACATGCGCGTGGGATTGACCAGAAAGGCCAGTTGCGCCGTCTTCCCCTCGACCAGGCCCAGCGCCTCGTCGATCCCGCGGATATAGCGCAGCCGTTCGGAATCGTCCGGGGCGATCCCGAGCAGCCGTTCGAGGAGCAGACCATGGAGGATGGAGATATCGAGAGTGCGCAGCACCTTGGGCGTCTTGGCGTCAAAAAAGCCATCCATGACCGCTTCGTCCCGCAGGGAGAGATAATGGATCATCCCGTCGCCGGCGAAGAGGGCCAGGGTGTGGCGGCTGCTCCCCAGGTCGCTCAGGTGCGTGCGCAGGGCAGCGATCCGCTCGCCGTCACCGGCGCCGAAAGGGGCGCTTTCAATGTCGAAATAGTCGGCCAGCCGGCCTAAAAAAGCCGCCGGATCGAAACCCGCCAGGCCGCTGACGACGCGATGGGCGGGGAAGATGCGCATGCCCTTGTCTTCCATGTTGGAAAGACACATGAGCACGTAATTGAAGAGTTCCTTGCCGGTAAAATCGGGGTGCAGCTGACGCATGTAGTCGCGATAGGCGATGGCCGCCTCGTAGCGATGGTGGCCGTCGGCCAGGACCAGCGGCTTGTTGTCGAGCAGCGCCTGCGCCTTGCCGATGAGGTTTTCGTCGGTACAGCGCCACAGGCGGTGGCAAACCCCGTCGTCATCACAGGCCTCGAACTCGGGCGGCCGGTCCTTCTCCTTTTTCGACAGCACTTCCAAAACGCAGCAGGGGTCGGAATAGAGAGAGAAGACCGGGCTGAGGTTGGCCTGGCAGGCCTTGAGCAGGGCCAGGCGATCGGCCTTGGGATCGGACAGTGTCTTTTCGTGGGGCTTGACCAGACCGGTGGAAAACTCCTCGATGCGGGCCAGGGCGATGATGCCGTGCCGGGTCAGCACTTGGCCGTCCTCGGCGGCATATTCCTGATCGTAGAGGTAGATGGAAGGCTCCGGATCGCGGTTCAGGACCCCGTCCAGGCGCCACTGCCGCAGCAGGGCGGCGGCGCGGGTGTAGCGATTGTCCTCATCGGTATCTTCGGGGGAGATGCGGCCGAGGATCAGGCGCACGATGTTGTGCTCGTGGCGCTGATGAAGCTCTTCCTGCAGGGCCGGCGAGATGACATCGTAGGGGGGCGCCGTGACCCGGGCGAGATCGGCGATGCGTTTGGCGAAGTAGCGCAGCCCCCGAAAGGGGACGATTTTAGCCATTAAAAGCTCCCTTGACCGGATTAAATCAAAGGTTGACTATACTTAATTCGGCCAAAGGGTTGCAAGGGAAAAACCGGACAGCTACTCGAAGGCGCCGCTGCTCGGATTCCAGCGCAGCACGCAAATCCGGCCGGTCGCGGCATGGCTGACCCCCACCGCGTAGCGCCGCCGCGCCGGTTGCGCCCCCTCCCGTTCCTGCAGGCACAGGTAGAGGGCGTTGCTCGACCCGTCGGGGTTGAAGGAGAGATAACCGGGTCCGGCTTCGATCCGGCAATCCTGGGTCAGCCCCAGTTCGACCCGGGCGGGGAATTCGACCCGCTGCCCCGATCGGTCCAGCCAGACGGTACTCCCCCGGGAAAGATTCCCCTGCTGCAGCCACATCAGCGGCCTGGCTCCCGGCGCTTCCCCCAGGGGGAGCACCTTGACGCGCATCTCGCGATTGCTCGCCACCGCCTGGGTACGGCCGAGACGCAGCAGCGACGCCACCTCGCGGGCACAGCCGCGCACCAGCAAGGACTGCTGCCACTGGCGGAAGCCGAAACTCCCCAGCGCCGCCAGCACCCCCACCAGGGCCAGAGCGACAAGCAGCTCCAGCAGGGAAAAACCGGCCGACCGACGGCATCCAAACCTTTCGTTTTCCATTTCCCGCCTCACCATTGCCGCCAGTAAAGGGGAAAGATCACCCCGCCGGAAGTCGCCGTCCGGCGGTGCAGCCCTTCCCCGGCGCCGACCAGCAGCTCGGCCTCGCCCCCGTCCAGCAGGGGAACGATTCCCCCCGGCGACCCGGCGCCCAGGGCCGTCCCCCGATCGGCGCGGCGCAGCACCTCGCGCCGGGGGCCGAGGGCCCGGGGATTGACGGCCTCCTCCCCTTCCCCGTCGTTCTCTGGATGAAAATTGAGCACCGCCTCGCCGGTGCGCCAGTCGACGGCGTAGAGCCGCGCGCTCCCCGGATTGCCGACGACGCAGGGAGCTTGCGGCAGCGCCTCGGGGGCGTCGGGCATATAGGTGGTGAAATAAACGGCCCGGTTGAAGATCAAAGGCGCGGCCAAGACTTTCTCGCCCCCCGCCCGACCGGCCTGATCGAGCCGCTCCAGGGAGATCCGCCAGCCGGGGCAATCCACGGCCAGCAGGGCCGCCAGAAGTTCGCCGCGGGCGCTTTCGCCGCTGTCTTCCCGTTGCAGGGCATCGCCGGTGACATCGACCAGGGCACTCTCGGCAATCGGCTCGGCATCGGCCAGTCCCTGATCGCGAATGAGATAAAAGCGGCCGGTCACCGCCGTATTCAGGGGATGGGCGCGGTCGCCGCTGCCGTAGGCGATAAGCCAGCAGCCTCCGGATCGGGCCAGGGAAAGGCCGGAGAAAGCCTTTAGTCCGGCCGCCGGATCGGGGGCGAAAACCAGCGTACCCGACCCGTTCGCCGGATCGTCCGCCGCCAGCGCGAAGCGCCACAGACGTCCGGCCAGGTCGACGGCATAGAGGCGGTCGGCGAAACCGTCCCCGTCGCCGTCGAGAACGGCGATCTCTCCGGGTATCGGCCGGTCGAGGCGGACATCGTCCCGCGCCGTCCAGCCCCAGACCCGCTCCGGCGCGCTCGCGATCAGCGGCACGCCGCGGGCATCGCGGGTCGCCACGGCGAAGGCATAGACCCCGCGCCCGCGGGCAATCGCCTGATCCGCCCCCACCTGCCCCGGGCTCGTCGTCGGCCCGGCTCCAACCCCCGGAACATTCGGCTGGGGATAGTCGGCGACGGCGCCGTACCGGCCGTCCTCGGCGACATCGTACCCGGCGCCGATAAAGGCGACATCGCGCACCATCCCGCCGAGGCGGAGCCGGGCCAGACGCGGCTCGCTCCAGCTCTCCCCCAACTCGGGGAAGAGCGGCCGACCGTCGCCGCCGACCGTGTCGCGGTCGAACTTCCAGAGGAATTTCGGTCGTTCCGGCACCGTCACATCGAGGGCGTAATAGGCCCCGCCCCCCCGGCGCAGACCGAAGAGGAGAACCACCCGATCATCAGCGCCATTGTCGACCATTCCCGCCGGGTCGCGGTCGTCGGCCTCCTGCTCGGGACCGGGGCCGATATTGCCGTCGCCGTCCCGGTCATAGATGAAGGGAACCGCCGTGCCGTCAACGTAGTAGCCGTGCCCGACTCCGGCCAGAGCGGCGAGTTCGGGCAGCAGCACCTCGGGGATGAAGGCCCAAAGCTCCGCGCCGTCGGCATCGCGGAAGGCATGGAGCATGCCGTCGTTGCCGCCGACGAAGATCAGCGTGCGGTTTTGCGCCGGGTCGCTCTCGGCATCACCGTGGGGGGGAAAGCGCCGGTACGGCACCACCGTCGGCCGGGCATGGAGAAGATCGCCGAGAACCCAGTCCCGCGTCTCGCTCAACAAGCCGTCGCCGTCCTCGTCGTAGGCGTCGGCGCCGCGCAGATAGGCAAGCAGGCGGCCGCTTTCCTCGGCATCTCTCAGGCCCAGCCGTTCGGGACGCACGTTGGCGCTCGTCACGGCGTTCGCCTCCTCGGTGAGATCGTCCATGCCGCTCAGATTGGAGTAAAGCCGCCGTTCCTCCATGGTCCGCAGCCCCTCCCCCGCACTCCAGAAAGCGACCGCCCCCGGCTTGAACTCCCCCGCCGCCACCCCGGCGCAGGCGGCGGCATCCCGGGCATCGGGACAGAGAGCGGCGGCGCCGTTACGGTCAAGGATACGCCCGTCGCCGTCGACGGCGTATTTTTTCAGATTGCCGAGCCAGGGCTTCTGGCTGCGCGGCTGGAAAGAACTCACGTAGATACGGGCTGGGGCGGCGGCCGACAGGCCCGCGCCGGAAGAAAGGGTCGGCGTGGTAAAAGAGGCGGCCGCGTCCGCCGTCAGGTTGGCCAGCATTTCCCCCAGGGCCGCGCCGATTTCGCCGGCACTGGCGACGTTCCGATAAAGCCCCCGCCCATCCTCGGCGACGGCGCGCAGCAGCGCATCATCCTCCGTCAGGGCCAGGGCGTGGGTGCGGACATTCTGCCGGTCGTCCAGGCCGGCGGCGAGATCGCCGGCGTAGGCTTGAGCCGCGATCTCATCGGCGACATAGCCGTCACCGTCGCCGTCGGCCAGGTCAAGATGCTCGCTGCGTTCCGCCAACGCCGCTCCGGCGACCCTGCCCGGAGCGATGACCATGAAGATGTTTTTCTGGCAGGCGGCGGCGATGGGAGAGGCCGGGAATTCCGCGCCCGAGACTGGAGCCGTGGACGCCTGCCGATCCCGCCCGAAATAAAAGACCCCGTCGAGCAACGCCTCGGCCAAGGCCGAGCCGGACTCCTCGGGGTTTTCCTCGGCAGGCAAAAGCGTCAACTGTTCGTTGAAGCGCCGCCAGTCCTCCTCCCCCGCCAGATCCCCCACCGGCAGAAGCAGACCGCCACCGGTCTCGCCGCCGCCGCCGCCGAAGACCATCAGCCCGACCCGCACCCGGTCGCGCCAGGGAGCCAGAGCCAGAGGTAAGGTTTCCCGCAACTGTTCCGCGGGAACACCCCGTTCGATCAGCAACAGCACATTCGCCGCCGGCACCGAAGCCGGTCCCGGCTCGGTGTAAATCGCCGTATCCCCCACAAACCGATCCGCCCCCCACCCCGCCGAGGCCATCCCCAGCAAAAACGCCACCACCGCAATCCACCTCATCGCCAATCCTCCCGCCCTCGTCACTCGTCACTCGTCACTCGTCACTCGTCACTCGTCACTCGTCACTCGTCACTCGTCACTCGTCACTCGTCACTCGTCACTGTCTAACCACCACCCTCCCCACCTGCGCCTCCACCCGCGCCCGGGCCCCGGCGGGACCGGCGCCGACGGCGCTGATCCGGTAGCTGCGCAGGGCGAAACGGGTCGGGTCGCTCCCGCTCTCCGGCGGCACCGGGCCTTCGCTCAGATAACGCACGCGGCAAAGCTCTTCCGGGGCGATGCCGCCGGCCGTTTCCGCCGCGACCGCCGCCGCCCGCCCCGGGTCGAGCGCCACCTCGCCGGAATCGGCGGCGCGCAGCAGCGCCGCGTCGGCCAGCACATATTCCACCGCCCGCTCCGCCGCGTAAAAAGCCTGTTGGCGGGTGTGGCGATTGCCGGCGATGGCCAGTTCCACGTCGGTGGTGTTCAGCGCGAAAAAGCCGAGCAGGCTGAGCATCGCCAGCAGGCAGACGACCAAGAGCAGCGCCATGCCCTGCTGGTTGCCGCAGACTGCCGAGAATCGTATCTTTTTCATCGGTCACCTCTCTGTTCATCCGCGAAAACCAATGCGGTTCCTGCCGTCACCGCATCCTACCGACTTCCCCCCTGACAAGGGGGGACCGAGGGGGGTTACCGGTTGCGCAACGCGATCACGCTCTGCAAGGCGCGGGTCTTGTCTCCCGAAGGGGTACGCGCCCGCCCTTCCAGAACGACCCGCACCGCTCGAATTTGTTCCAGTTCGGCCGCCGTCGGCGCCTGCCGCCAGCTTCCATCCTCCAGCAGATACTCCAGCGCGAAAGCGGTCAGCCCGTTCACCAAGGCGCCGCCCACGGTTTTTTTTGCCGTCACCCGCTGGGCCGGGACGCCGCTGTGGCGCACGAAAAGCTCGTGATCCTTCAGGAAATAGCTGATGCTTCCGGGATAGACGGCATTGCCCCGAACCAGCACATCCCCGGCGCGATAGTCGATGTCGTCCGTCGCGACGAAGCCTTCCAGGGTCAGACTCGCAGCCGACACATCCCGGTCGGCCACATACAGCAGCCGGTCGAGGGGTTGCCGTTGCTCCACGGCGCGGATCAGCCGGACCGGGTCGCCGGCCTGATACTGTTCGACGAGATCGGGCGCGGCCAGCCGGAAAGAGTGGGAAGTGCTCCCCCGAACCACGGTTCCAGCCCCCAGGGGGGCGCTGAAGCCGCTCGGGCAGGCGCTGTTGAGAATCAGGGGAGCAGAGTCGCTGGGAAGATGGGGGGCGCTTTGCAGGGGGGGATGATGACGAAAGACGAGAAAACCGGCCTGCCGCAGATCAGCGGTGAGATGGTCCATGGCGACGCGCAGATTCTGCTGCAACTCCACCACCTCTTCCTGCCCCAGGGCCGATTTCTGCAGGTTCAGGTAAAGCTGATAGATGACGCCCATCAGGATGCCGGTCAGGGCCAGAACAACGAGAACCTCGACCAAGGTGAAGGCCTTTTCGCCCCGGGCTTTCATCGGCAGCGCTTGAAGGCGGCGAGGGAGACAGGATGCGCGGGAGCGTTGAGAGCTTCCACCCGGACTTCGACCCGGGTCAGCTTGGGCCGGTCGTAATCGGCATCGATGGCATAGAACGCCCGAAAGTTTCCGGAGCCCGGAAGCTGTTCCGCCGGGGTCGCATCGGCCAAGTGCCACTCCTGCTCGACGGCATCCGTCGCCAGGCGCGGATCCTCCTCCGGCCAGGCCAGGATTTCTTCCAATACCCCCTCGGCCAGGCCGGAGGCGACACTCAGCTGCTGCGCCGAAGCGTTCCCTCGCAAGGCGGTGAGCTGCATGCCCGCCACCGCCAGCAGGCCGATGGCGAAAACCGTCACCGCCACCAGCAATTCCACCAGGGAAGCTCCTCTCTCATTTCCCATCCAACGCTCAGTCATGCCCCGGCCCTCCGATCAAAGCGAAAAAGGCGGTCCTCGGCCCCCATCACAGCCGCCTTATGGCCGATTTTTATAAAACATAAAATGAGTCGCGGCAAATGATTAGTGTCGGTAAATGAAAAATACGGAAATGTCCGACAGGTTTTCAGGGGGATTTGGGAAGAGGGGGATCAAGAAATCCCTACAAGGGGGAGTGTGCGGAGCAGGAGAGATTTAAAGGGGCGGCAATAAGTGGCAAAGCAAGATGTGACCCCGGACCAGGGTTTGACCCCGGACCAGGGTTTGTGGTCGTCATCACGCGGGTTGTGGTTGCAATTTTTGCGCGAAAAATGACGCAAAGTTTGCATGATTTTTTACACAAGGGAAAAAAGACTTAGAGATTCAGACCGGTTAAGTGAAATAAATGTCCGGCATGTGCCTTGCATCATATGGGCATCCGTTAAAATTTTCCGATCACGGAGGCCTATATGAAAAGAGAGAACTCCGGGCAAGCCGGCTTCTCCCTGATTGAACTGCTGGTGGCGATCGTCATTCTGGCCATCGGCCTGCTCGGACTGGCGGAACTTCAGGTGACGGCGATCCGGGCCAACTCGCAGAGCGAAACAATGCTGGCGGCGGCGACCATCGCCCAGGGGGTCATCGAGGAAATCGCCGCCATGAGCAGGAACGATCCTATGTTCAGCGACAACACTGCTGGGGAAAAATGGGAGCGGTCCGACAGCCCTTATTTCACTCCTGTAACCGTCGAAGGGGGCGGGAGCTATGACATTACCTACGACGTGGAAACGAACTATGAAGGGGTGGAAAATCTGAGTTTCATCACCGTTCGTGTGGTCAGCACCGGCAATCTCATGCAAGTCGGCGGAAACCGCGCACGTCGAGCCGTGGTTACCACCATCAAGATAGTCGACTAGGGGGCGAGAATGCGCAAAAAGTCTTCAAAGTTCAAGTCAAACAAAGGGATGACCCTGGTCGAGGTTCTGGTGGTCGCGGTTATTCTCAGCGTGGTTGTCATGGCGGTCATGAGCCTCTACATCCCCACGGTGCAAAATACGGCGATACAGACCGAAGTTTCCGACGTGCAAAGCAACCTGCGCCTGGCCATCGACCGCATGACCGATGATCTGCTCAGTGCAGGTTTTCTGGTCAAAAAACTTGCTACCAATCAAGATGCTATCGAAGTAGATGCTACAGGTTTCACTATTTTCACAGCTTTGGTAGGTAGCAGCTTTGGCCGCACTACTGTGAATGCTAGCGGGGACACAATAAAGCTGACAAACAAGGAGATGGTTAACAACTTTAAAGAAGGCTCTGCGTTACGCCTGATAAATCCTATCAACCCACAAAAAACAGTATCTGAGGAAGTATATTTAGTAAAGAATTTAAACATTAACAACCAAACCCTAACTCTCGATAAACAAATAAACCCAAGTCTCGGTTCAGAAAATATTGTTATTGTAGGGGCAACACAAGGTACAGATATAATACATGAAATTCGTTACCAAATCGAAGACGGCTCTCTTACTAGAACAGTTGATGGCAAAAAACAATTTTTAGCAAGGGGGATAGAAAATTTTACGTTCGATAAAGTTGACGAAACATTTTTTTTTGGCGGCGAAGAAATAATTTTATCAAGTCGTATGGACATCACGCTAACCGGTCAAACCGAGGAGCGCATTATCAACAACACTCCAAAAACAATAACAAGAACACTACAAACATCTGTCACTTTGCGTAATATTAACTAACATCATGAATCGGGAATAGACATGAAATCAAAAACCTTTGACAAAATCAACAGGGAGAAAGGGACTGCACTTATTATTGCCATCGGTCTTCTAGCTGTTCTCAGCATCCTCGGCACGGTGGTATTGACTACCTCAACTCGGGATATGGTTCTGTCTGGGGGGGTTTTGCCATCACGACAGACTTTCTATACAGCTGATCGTGCTATCGAATACGCCATGAATCCGGAACTTCTCAAATCAATCGAGGGCGAAGGTGATAAAGTTGACTTGGCAACTGACACTGCTGACTTTGCAGGCACGACCAAACTCCACAAGACAATCATAGAAAATACTGGGCCAGGCTCACTTATTTCAGGCACCATAACGAGAACAACTAGTGACCTAGATGCAAGATTTCAAAGGCCAGGAACTGAAATTGGAGCGATATCTGGTGCCATTTACCACATTGAGACAATAGCGACACATAATAACATAGTATCTCGCATAGATGCCAGCGTCATCTGCCGGTGGTACAACCTTCAGTTATAAAAAGGCAATTAACAGTATCCAAAAGGAGCTGATTATGAAAACAAAACTGGTTGTGGCCCTGCAACTGCTTGTCGGCTTGGCTCTAACCCCCATTCAAACACAGGCCGGTTCAGATGAATATCTCGGCGATGCCAGCATCTACGCCGGGGTACCGACCACACTGACCCGCCCCAACGTCCTCTTCATCATCGACAACAGCCGCGCCACCCTGCACACGGCGGCCGGGCAGGCGTACATTCCCTGGAAATACGCCACGGACGGCACCAAAACCGCCAACATCTATCCCCAGAAGTTGGGCTGCACCAAAGATGCGAGTGGAAACGTAATCGTCACCACGGATCCAAGCGTCGGCATCTGGTCGGAAGACCCGCAAAATGGCTGTTACCTTCCCTGGAACATCTACTTCCAGGACAACCAGGGGGATTTCGCCAAAAAAACCTTAAGCAACTCATCCTCTGCCTTGAGCACCTTGACTTGTGATCCAAGCACGGACGACTCGAAACCTCTCCACACGGTATTTCAAACCTACGGCAGCTATTCCGGTTCCGGCATCGATCCCTTCCCCAATATCAGCAGCGACGGCAGTTGCGACTGGAAAAGCAACAACAGCTCGGGCATGGTTTACGCCCTCGGCAATTATCTGAACTACACCCAGAACGCCGAAGGGGACGACCGTATCGGTGCGCCCGATCCCGGCGACGGCGTTGTTGTCGACCCCGACGACCCTTGCGCCGACCTGGACCCGGCCGACGTGGTCAGTATTTCGGTTACCGAACAGTATTGCACCAAAAAAAATACCCCTTTGGAAAAGTGTAAAACGGACGAAATCGCCACGCGCACCCGCGTCGGCTACTTTCAATGCCTGCAAACACATACGTCCAGCGCCGACAATCATCCCCAAACCGGAACGAGCGGATCAACCTACTGGACTGACCTCGGGGCCACGGCCCCTGCCGGATCTTCCCCCTCCGAATGGGTCAGCGGCCACGAATACGTAAAACCGGTATGTGAAACGGACACCGAGACGGACCCGGATACCGGCGAAGTACCTACGGCCATTAACGCCACCCAGCGCGAAATCATCTATGGCGCATTGGAAAAAGTCATCGGCGTGACGGCGGGGGTCGTCAATTTCGGCGCCATCAGCTACGGCGGCAACAACTCGGGGGGTAAGCTGTTGTTCGATATGGCCGATCTGTCGGCCAACGTCGCCGATGCGGACATCAGCACCTCGCCCACCGGCGGCAAGGTCTTCGCACCCGATTGCTCAAGTGCCGGCAACGCCAATCTGCCGATGTGCCAATTTCTAGAAGCCATTCCCGGTCCGGGAGAAAACGACGGCGAACCCGTTTTATCCAGTAACACCATCCGTCCCCAGGCCGAATCTCTGCTCGATGCCGGCTATTACTACGGCGCAGACTATACCCCGGTGACCATCGGCAGCCGCATTCCGGACGCCATGGAAAACGTCTGTGGTCTGAATCACGTCATCCTCATCACCAACGGCTTCTCCAACGGCGACGGCAGTCCGAAATTGAGCGTAGTCGGGGACGCCGACGGCGACCAGTACGACAATGAAGAGGTTTATGGACTTGGCTCTCATTGGCTGGACGACGTAGCCAAGTATCTGCAAATAAACAATGGCATCACTACCCACACGGTACTGGCATTTCAAACCGCCGATGAACTGGTGATGAATGCGGCCAAGGACGGGGATGGACAATTTTACAATGTCTTCAACGCCGAGGAACTTTCCGCCGCCCTGCTGAAACTTCTGTCCAATATCCTTAACGAATCGAGCACCTCATTCGTCGCCCCGGTTGTTCCGGCCAGCACCACCAACCGAACAATCAGTAGTGACCGTGTCTATCTCGGTCTGTTTCGGCCACAGTCTTCCGGCCCCTGGCATGGAAACATCAAGAAATACGGCCTAGACCTGGCCAATCTTCAACTAACTGATGTCAATGGTGCACCGACAACCGACACCTATGGCAACTTCGATGAAGACTCCATCTCCTTCTGGAGTCTCTTGCCAGACGGGAAGATACCAACAGACTATGGCTATATCGACTCCGAAAATACAGACCCGAACAAACCTAATGGCGACGGCGGTGAGGTATCGGCGGGTGGTGTCGGCGGGGTGCTATTAGAAAAGATGAATGCCCTCGTAAAAGAAATTCGCTCACAAGCCACGTGGTATCCCAACGGAAAAACGTGGCGCAATATCTATACCTATCTAGGTGAAACACCTAATCTATACGACACCAGAAATCGCTTCTGGCCCCAAAACACCAACATTACCAGCGAAAAGCTTAATCTTTACAACAACACATTAAATCCGCCAATCCCACTGGATGATGACAGGAAGAACAATCTGATTCGATTCATCCATGGTTTTAGAGACGATGAGGACCAGACGCTGGCAATGACCCCAACTACGGCCGAGATCCGCCCTTGGGTGTTAGGGGATGTCCTTCATTCGAAACCAAGGATTTACAACTACACCAAGCACACGTCCGAATATGAAAATGTCTGCGGTGACTTCAGTGATCCGACAAATACTCAATCTAACACGTCGATTATTTTTGCCGGCGCCAACGACGGTATGCTGCACGCATTTCGAGACTGTGATGGTCAGGAGTTATGGGCATTTATTCCACCAAACGCTTTACCGACCCTTCAATACATCAAAGACCCGCAAGCAGGTCATGCTACTTTTGTTGATTCAAGTCCAACAATATATACTCATGATCAGAATCGTGATGGCAATATTGATCCGACAACTGACAAGGTTGTGCTCATTTTCGGGCAACGACGGGGTGGTGGCACAAACATTTTAGATAATGATTCATCACGAGGCGCCTACTACGCACTTGACATCACGAAACCGTTAGAGCCTAAACTATTATGGGAATTTGACAACAATGAACTTGACGAACTAGGCGAAACCTGGTCCCAGCCTGTCTTAGCTGAAGTGCCGGTCAATGAGAGTACCTTCAAAATTGTTGCATTTGTCGGCGCGGGCTACGACACCAATGAAGACTTGCGATATGGCAATACTCAAACGTTTTCAGATTCCGAAGGTGTAGATATTAACCTGGCCGGCACCGGTGGTGAAGTTGACGGCTCGGATGACCCACAGACATCCACCGGGAATCTATCTGCCGATGATCGCCATGCCCCACGAGGCAGGGGAATTATTGCCATCGAAGTTGCGACTCTGAGTCGGTCAACTGCCACATCCCCTCTCACCATTTCGCTTTCTTCATCTGGGCAGACTTACTGGAGCTATACCTACGCGAACAACAATCAATTGAAGTTTCCATTCTCCAGCGATCTGTCGGTTTACGATATGAACGGTGACGGATTTGAAGACACTATTTACGTTGGTGATACGGGAGGTAGTTTATGGAAATTTGACATTAATAGCGAAGACACCACCAAGTGGGTTGGCAAAATTTTATTTAAAACAAATCCGGGCGAAGACAGTAGTAACGGGCGTAAAATCTTCTTCAAGCCCGTAGCAACTTACTTTGATGCATATTACATTTACTTCGGTACAGGCGATCGAGAACATCCATTAAACCGCGCAGTAATAGATCGCCTTTATTGTGTAAAAGATTGGGGTAGTGCAGGAGCTTATCCTGTTACCGAGTCTGACATGTATGATGCAACCCTAAACACTCTTCAAGACATCGAAACAACCAAGGTAGAAGCTGATGAAATTCTTAATGTTTTGCTTTCATCTCCATACAAAACCTACCTTGAAAATGGTGTCGAAAAATTCAGTTATGGCTGGTATGTAAAACTCGACGGTACTGATCGAACAGGCAATATTAACGTTCTAGACCTCGGTGAAAAAGTTGTTGCTGCACCTTCTGTTCTAAATGGAATTGTTTACTTTGACACTTACCAACTAATTACAGGAGAGAGGTCTGGATGCGAAGCTGGGAATATCGGCATAGCCCGCAGCTACTATTTAAACTATAGGACTGCAGAAGCTGTAAAAAATTTTGACATTACTAACGATCTTGATAGTTCACAAATTTACGATTCAAATGGAAACCCGACTGTCAATGAAAGAGCTATAGCGGATGACGGTACAATACGTTCACGTAGCGATCGCGTGAAATCTGATGGTGATGGTATGTCTTCAGGAAAAACGCCAATAGTGACAGAGGATGGTGATATATATTTAATAACAATAAGAAACAATAAAACTGACATCAGTACTGGCGGAACTGTAGTTACTGAAACAGTACCTGTCTACTGGATGAAATGGTAAACCTAAACCCCGGCTGGTATCCAGTTCTGGCTGGGGTGTGGAGTTCAATTATGATTAAATTTATAAAATGTATTTTTCTCTGTAGCTTAGTAAGTCACCTTGCAGCTTGCGGTCAGCAATCTTCAACCTTGCAAGAGCCGGAACCGGTCAACAAAAACCAGATGACGACAGACCAAGTTCCTGCTGCGGAACAAGTTAACAATCAAGTGGAAGTTGACGATGTCAAAATTTCAATATTTCCCGAGCAACCTAAAACCGGTGACTGCCTAAAAGCAATCGTAACGGGCAAAAAAGGGCCGCTGGTCTTTCAATGGGTTGTCAATGGTGAGACCTTACAGGACAGGGAAGGTAATAGCCTGTGCAAAGCCGGTCTGAAGCGGGATGATCTCGTCGAGGTGGGGATTGTTGGAACGGAAATTTTTACGGGGGTCACTATCGGCAACACCCCACCGCGTATTCTGGATGTTTCCGTTGACGTTGCTGCGGCCCAGCGCCGCGTGGGCATGAGCATACAGCCAAAAACGGCTGATGCTGACGGTGACACCGTTGAACTGCGTTATCAATGGTACGTCAATGGCGAAGAAGACCTTTTTTCCATCGGCGAAACCCTGGCACCTGACCGCTACAGCAAGGGGGACAGTCTACAGGTCAAGATTACCCCTTTCGATGGGTACGACGAGGGCTACACCTTTGAAAGCGCCCCATTCGTCGTCCCCAACGCGCCGCCTCGCATCACCTCCAAACCACCCGAGGCCTTCACCTCCCTTGAGTATCTCTACCCGGTGCAGGCCGTCGATCCCGACGGCGACAAACTCAGCTACCGTATGGAACAAGGCCCGGAAGGCATGAGTATCGATGAAACGGGGAAGGTCAGCTGGAATTTGACGGGAGTAAAACCGGGGGAATACCCGATAAAAATCACTGTCGAAGACCCCGATGGCGGCAAAATCACGCAGACATTTACCATAACCCTTGTCCCCCCGGAGCGATAAAGCCCTTTTCACTCCTCCCCCATCTCCTTCAACTTGTAAACCAGGGCCCGCAGGCTGATTTCCAGCAGGCGGGCCGCTTTCGTCTGGTTGCCGTTGGTGGCGGCCAGGGCTTTGCGGATGTATTCCTTCTCCAGCCGCGCCACGGCCTGCTTGAGGGAATAGTCCTCGTCCCGGTCCCGCTCGCGGCGGCGCACTTCCCAGGGGAGGGCGACCTGGTCGATCCTTTCCCCCCGGCAGAAGATCAGGGTCTTTTCCATGAGATTTTCCAGTTCGCGGACGTTGCCGGGCCAGCCGTAGTTTTCCAGGGCGGCGACGGCGTCGGCGGTGAGGCGCGGCACCGGCCGCCCCTCGCGGCGGGCGGCGGCGGCGAGAAAGTGCTCGGCAAGGAGGGCGATATCCTTCTTGCGTTCGCGCAGGGGCGGGATGTGGACATCGACCACCGCCAGGCGAAAGTAGAGATCCTCGCGAAAACGCCCGGCGGCGACTTCCTGGCGCAGATCCCGGGCGGTGGCGGCGAGGACGCGGACATCGACCGGGCGCGGCTTGCTGTCGCCGACCCGCAACACCTCCCCTTCCTGCAATACCCGCAGCAGCTTCGGTTGCAGTTCCGCCGGCAGTTCGCCGATTTCGTCGAGGAACAGGGTGCCGCCGTGGGCGGCGCCGAAGAGCCCCCGCCGTTCCCGGTCGGCGCCGGTAAAGGCGCCCTTGGCGTGGCCGAAGAGTTCGCTTTCGAGCAGCCCGGCGGCGATGGCGCTGCAATTCACCGCGACGAAGGGCGCCTCGCGGCGGGGGCCGCCCTCGTGCAGGGCGCGGGCGACGAGTTCCTTGCCGGTGCCGGTCTCGCCGGTGATGAGCACCGGCGAAGTCACGGCGGCCAGGGTCGCGACCCGGGCCATGACCGCCGCCATCGCCTCGCTCCCGTAAATGGGCTCGCGCCCCCGGCGTTCCCCGGCGAGGGCCTGCTTGAGGCGGGCGTTTTCCTGTTGCAGGCCGAGGCGCTCCTCGGCTTTTTTTACCGCCAGCACGACCTCGTCGGGCTTGAAGGGTTTGGAGATGTAGTCGTAGGCCCCCTGCTTCATGCAGTCGAGGGCGGTGTCGACGGAGCCGTAGGCGCTCATCATGATGACCGTGAGATGGATGCTTTTCTCGCGCAGGGCGCGGAGAAAGGCGAGGCCGTCCATATCGGGCATGCGGATGTCGCAGAGGGCGAGCAGAAATCCCTGCTGCTCCACCGCCCGCAGCGCCGCCGCTCCATTCTCGGCCTCGACCGCGGCATAGCCCTGTTTCTCCAGCACCAGCCGCAGCATATGCCGCATCGGCCCTTCGTCATCGATGATCAGAATCGGTTTCATGGGTTTTCCTTGCCCCGTGAACAAACATGATCAGGCGATTCATGAATCGCCCCTACGCCCCATCATTCATCATTCCGCTCCCCCTTGAGCCACACCCGAAACTCGCTCCCCAGCCCCGGCGCCGAAAGGACCTCGATCCGCCCGCCGACATCTTCGACGATGCGCTGACAGATGGCCAGGCCGAGGCCGCGTCCTTGCACCTTGGTGGTGTAGAAGGGGTCGAAGAGATGGGCGCGAACTTCGTCGCTCAGGCCGCAGCCGCTGTCTCTGACCGCGAGCCGCACCCACTCCCCCTCCACGGCCCCGGACAGGCGGATGGCGCCCCCCACCGTCGTCGCGTCACGGGCGTTGAGAAGCAGGTTGACCAGCACCTGTTGCAGGCGGTGCGGGTCCATGTGAATGCCGGGGAGTTGCTCGGGGAGTTCGTCGAAAAGCCGGCGCTGGTCGAAAACCCCCTGATGCCGGAGCAAATCGAGAACGTCGCGCCCCAGGGCGGCGGGATCGAAGGCTTCACTGACGGCGGCGGAAGGCTTGGCGAAATCGAGAAGTTCGCGCACCAGGCGGTCGATGCGCCCGGCCTCGGCCAGGGAGCGCTCGGCGAGATCCCGCTGGCCGGGATCAAGCAGTTCCCCCTTGAGCAGTTCGAGGTAGCCGACGACGGCACCTAAGGGGTTGCCGATTTCATGGGCCATCCCCGCCGCCAGATGGCCGACGGAAGCCATCTTTTCGGAACGGATGAGTTCGTCGCGGGTCCGGCGTAGAGAGGAAATCATATGGTTGAAGGAGTCGGTGAGCTCGGCGATTTCCCGGGGGCCTTCCACGGCCAGGGTCGCCTCCAGATTACCGTCGGCGACCTCGGCGGTGAGGGAGCGCAGACGGCCGATGGGACGGACGACATTGCGCCCGAGCAGATAGAGGCCGAAGAGGATGAGGATGGCGCCGTAGGCGGCGACATAGAAGAAGACCAGGCGCCGGGCCTCGGCGATGCGCTCGCCGATGTCGGCAAGGGAAAAACGGGCATGCAGCAGCCCGGCGGACTCCGCGCCGCGCGACAGGGGAACCTTGAGAGTCAGACTGCCCGGATTTTTTGTGTCCGCCGCCAGCCAGTTCGAGGAATAATCCAGCTCGACGCGCACCTCTCCTCCCGGCGGAGGCAACGATTCAAAGGCGCCGGCATCGGCACCAAAGCCCGCCAGGGGGGACCCGTCGGCGCCGTACAGAGTCCAGGCGGTCAGGCCATCGGGTCGGGCCAGGGGCATGAGCGCCGCCCGCGCCCGCGCCGCCCGCGCCTCGGGGGCTTCATCCCCAACGCTGAGGGCGCGGGCGAGGACTTCCACCGTCGCCCGCGCCCCGGTGACGCGCTGGGAAACAAGCTCCTTCTCGGTCAGCTTGAGCAGCAGAAAACCGACAAAGAGCAGCGCCGCCCCGAGCAGGATCGCCAGGTTGACGAGTATTTCAGTACGCAGGCCGACACTTCTGGACACCTTGGACTCCCCTCCCCCACAACAAAGCGACCTTGTCATTCTAGGGACTTCGGCGCGACAATACAACAGGCTTGGCGGAAGGCGCCGGTCACCCCTCAGCCCGCCGCAGCCAGGCCTCGAAACGCTCTCGCGCCCCCGGGGAGAGAATCCGGCCGAAGGTTTCCCGATTGTAGAGATAGAGGCAGTGCCGGATCGAGGTGTAAGGGCTGAAGGTCCGGTCGGCGCTTTCGGCGAGATAGGCCTCGCGGTAGTCGCGGACGGTCTTCAGATGTTCAATCAGGCTTCGATGCAGATCGGACTTTTTGAAATTGTGGTCGAGTTTGAGGATATCCTCGACAAAGCCGTCGACCTTGAAATCCTCGAATTCGAAATCACGAAAGAAGTGCCGGGCGATGCGCATAAAGTTGAAGGCGTTCGCGGTCTTTTCACTGGCCGCTCCGGCCGCCTCCCCCGCGCCGCCGCCGTTACTCCCGGTGGGCTCGCCGATCGGTTCGACCCGGGCCTTCTGGATCAGCTCTTCGGTGGCATTGCGAATCTCTTTAAATTCCCGGTCCGCCAGTTCAAAGAGGGCGGAGAGAACGTTGATCCGGCGTTTGAGTTCATTGGGGATCGATTTTTTGTATTTGATCTTGTGATCGAGAACGCTCCAGGCATCCTGAATCAGGGAGCGGATCTGCACCTCGAAGGGCAGATCGGCATAGGCGGCGTACTTGGGCAGAGCCGCCCGCGCTTCCGGCAGGGCCAGATCCATGTGCAGCCCTTTGTAGCCGAAGGAATCCTCGGTGCTTTCCAGGGCCGAGATTTTGTCGGTGACGTCGATGATGCGGAAATGCCGCTTGAGCACTTCGGCGACGGGAACAATCTGGTCTTCGTAGGGGCAGATGATGCGAACGCCGATGAGATCGCTCAGATAGTTCCTGATTTCATAGGGCTGCCCGGCGGCTTCCAGTTTTCCCTGATATTTTCGGTGAAATTTTTTGACGCACTCTTCCCGGTCCTTGACCCGTCCTTCGACGGCCGTCACCTCGCCGACCTCCGCCGCCTTGAGCAGCTGGGAGATCATCCGCATATAACCGTTCTTGACGCTGTTCAGGCGGGCGCGATTGGCGTCGTAAAATTTGTAGAAAACCCGTTTTTCCAGTTCAAAGTCGAGAGAGGCCAAGGGCGGCTCCTGTTGCTGGGGGGATGGTCGCGGCTCGATATGAATCGCGCCGATCACTATCAGTTTAACGCATGAATCGCCTGACGGCGACCGTTACGGGGATGAATTCATCCCGCGTCTTGACAGAAATTCAATAACTGCTAAGTTCCAAGAGTTTCATCGACCCCTTACCTTTTTCCCGAGGACGCATCCCGTCCTCTTCGCCTTCGCCGAGGAGACTCGATTCATGCCCCTGCATCCCCTGGCCGGACAACCGGCCCCGAAAAGCCTGCTCCCCAACATCCCCCGTCTGATCAGCGACTACTACACCCGCCGCCCCGACCCGAACGATCCCGCCCAACTGGTCGCCTTCGGCACCTCGGGACATCGCGGCGCGGCGACGAAACAGACCTTCAACGAATGGCACATCCTCGCCATCGTCCAGGCGGTCTGCGATTACCGCAAGCAGGCGGGGATTTCCGGGCCGCTCTTTCTCGGCATGGACACCCACGCCCTCTCCGAACCGGCCCACGCCGGCGCCCTGGAAGTGCTCGCCGGCAACGGCGTCGAAACGCGCGTCGCCAAGGATTTCGGCTACACCCCGACGCCGGTCATCTCCCACGCCATTCTCGCCCATAATCGCGGCGGCCGGGCGGATCGGGCCGACGGCATCGTCATCACTCCGTCCCACAACCCGCCGGACAACGGCGGCATCAAATACAACCCGCCCAACGGCGGCCCGGCCGACACCGACGTCACCGGCTGGATCGCCGACCGCGCCAACAGCTATCTGCGCGAGGAGCTGCGCGGGATTAAGCGGCTGCCGCTGGTCGAGGCCCTGGCCGCGCCGACCACCCGGATGCACGATTACGTCACCCCCTATGTCGATGATCTGGCCAACGTCATCGACATGGAAGCCATCGCGGGGGCCGGACTGCGCATCGCCGCCGACGCCCTGGGCGGCTCGGGGCTCGGTTTCTGGCGGCCCATCGCCGAGAAATACGGGCTGAACATCGAGCTCATCAACGGCTGGCCCGATCCGACTTTCAGCTTCATGAGCGTCGACAAGGACGGCAAAATCCGCATGGACTGCTCATCAAGCAGCGCCATGGCCGGGCTGATCGGGCTCAAGGACAAATACGACATCGCCTTCGGCAACGACCCCGATTTCGACCGCCACGGCATCGTCACCCCCTCGGCGGGGCTGATGAACCCCAACCACTACCTGGCGGTGGCGATCCACTATCTTTTCGCCAACCGCGCCGGTTGGCGCAAGGATGCGGCGGTGGGCAAGACGTTGGTTTCCTCGTCGATGATCGACCGGGTGGCGGCCTCCCTGGGGCGCCCCCTGGCCGAGGTGCCGGTCGGCTTCAAATGGTTCGTCGCCGGCCTGGTCGACGGCTCCTACGGTTTCGGCGGCGAAGAGAGCGCCGGCGCCTCCTTCCTGCGCCGGGACGGCACGGTCTGGACCACGGACAAGGACGGCTTCATCCTCGCCCTCTTGGCCGCCGAGATCACCGCCGTCACCGGCCGCGACCCGGCCCGGCACTATCAGGAACTGACGGCCCGCTTCGGCGCGCCGGTCTACGACCGCATCGACGCCGTCGCCACTTCCGCGCAAAAGGCGGTGCTGGAAAAACTTTCGCCGGAGATGATCAGCGCCGCGACCCTGGCCGGCGAGCCGATCACCGCCAAGCTCACCCGCGCCCCGGCCAACGGCGCCGAAATCGGCGGGCTCAAGGTCGTCACCGAAAACGGCTGGTTCGCCGCCCGCCCGTCGGGGACCGAGGACATCTATAAAATCTATGCCGAATCCTTCAAGGGGTGCGAGCACCTGAAACAGATTCAGCAGGAAGCCCAGGCCATCGTCAGTGCCGCCTTCGCCGCCGCCGGCGTCTGAAAATTCCGTCACAATAAGCGCGCCCTCGGTCAGCCTAACTATCCGAGGGCGCGCTTATTTTTATCCTCATGAAATTTATTGACAGCGCTTGGAACAAAGGCGCATAATGTAAATCCATATATTTGATTATATCCGAAGGGACGCCTGTGCAAACAGGGGGGAGGTTGCCGATGGAACCAGCCGTGGAATTCGACAAGACGTTAAGTTTCGACCGCGAGGCGGAAATCCTCAAGGTCCTGGGTCATCCGGTGCGCCTGAAAATCGTCGCCGGACTCATGTCCCAGTCCTGCAATGTGAAAAAGATCTGGGAATGTCTCGAACTGCCCCAGGCCACCGTCTCCCAGCATCTCGCCCTGCTGAAAAACAAGGGGATTATCGAGGGACGCCGGGAAGGGGTCGAGGTTTTCTACCAGGTGGTCTGCGAAAAAGCCCGCAAGATCGTCGGTGCCCTCTTCGAGTGCATGTCCTGCCGCTGACCCTCCCCTCAAGAACTTCCTCCGGTCAACCCTTCACAATCCCCAAAAATTACAACGGGCGCCCCCCTTTCGCGACGGCGCCCGTTGTCGTTTCTTCCCCTCAGGGCCATCGCGCCGTGCCGTAGATCACTTCGTAGGTCGCCGGAATCATCCCCTCCCGGCCGTGTTCCCGCCGATAGAGTTCCATCATCCGTTCCATGACCCGGCGCGAGGCGAGCCCGGCCGGACCCGAGCGGCTGGCGTTCTGGGCGCCGATCTTTTTCAGGGCGCGCAGCAGGTCGGGGACATCGGGATGGTGCTCCCGCTCATCGACGCTCTCCACCGAAATCCCGACAAAACCGGCCGACCGCAGCGCCTCCGCGACCTCCTCCCGGGAGGGAAACTCCTGGGTGTGGGAGGGACGCCCGCCGTCGATCTCGGCCTGCGCCCGGCGATGGGAGGAGCGCAGTTCGCACAGGGTGCGGGCGCCGAAGAGGGCGAAGACAAAGTGGCCGCCGGGCTGAAGCACCCGCGCGCTTTCGGCGAAGGCGGCGGGGAGATCGGTAATCCACTGGTACATGGAGGCCGAAAGCATCAACCCGAAGGAGCCGTCGACAAAAGGGAGAGAGGCGGCGTCGGCATCCAGGGCCGAGGCGCCGGGCAGTCGTGCCGCCGCCTGGCGGGTCATGCCGTGGGCCAGATCGGTGACGACCAGAGGCAACCGGGGATAGTCTTCGGCGACCCGGCGGGCGAGGGCGCCGGTCCCGGCACCGACTTCGAGGATCGGGCCGGAGAAGGGCCCGAGGCGGGCCAGCCGATCCAGCAGCCCCGCCGCCACCCGCTTCTGCACCAGGGCGTAGCGCTCGTACTCGTCGGCATGGCCGGAGAAGTGCCGACGCACCCGCCGCTGATCGATGGGGGGACGGTTCATGCAAGAAAGGTTCGCCATTGGGCAAAGACCTCGTCGGGCCGGGTGAGAAAGGGGGCATGGGCGATCCCCGGCAACAGCTCCAGGCGCGCCCCGGGGATTGTTGCGGCAAGGGCGCGGGCGGCACCGGGCAAGGTGATGGTATCCAGTTCGCCATGCTGCACCAGGGTCGGACCGTCGAGGAGGGCGAGGCACCGCCGCTGGTCCTCCCGGCGCAGGGCGGCGAGGGCCGCCAGGGCGTCGGCGGCGGCCGGCGGCGGGCCAAGCAGTTCGGCGATGCGTTCACGGCGGGCCGGGGGAAGTTCTTCCCCGGCCCACATCCGCTCGCGAAAATCCTTGAGGGCCGCCGGGTAATCGCGGCGCAATTGGCGTTCCAGCGCCCGCACCTGTCCCTCGGGCAGGCCGTGCGGCCAGTCGTCGGCGGCGCAGAAGCGCGGCGTGACGGCGACCAGCAGCAGCCGTTCGACCCTGTCCGGCGGCAGCGCGGCGGCCAGCTCCAACGCCACCTGCCCGCCCATGGACCAGCCGAGCAGGCGGATACGGTCGAGGGCCAGCGCCGCGAGCCACTCCCGCAAATCCGCCGCCAGCGCGGCAAAACCGTCATCGGCGGCGGAATCGCCGGCGCCGTGCCCGGGCAGGTCGGGGGCAAGCACCCGATAGTCGGCGGAGAAGGCGGCGAGCGCCTCGGCGAAAACCAGGGAGGAAAAGCACCAGCCGTGGAGCAGCAGCAGGGGCGGTCCCGCCCCCGCCTCCCGCCAGGCCAGGCGCCGCCCGTCGGCGAGCCGGAAGAATTTCATCGGGGGAGCTCCCCGAGAATGCGCACGATCGTTTCGGCGGCGGCCGCCACCTCCTCGGGCCGGTGATCGGCCATGAGGGTGGCGCGCAGCCGGCATTGGCCGGCGGGAACGGTGGGCGGTCGAATCCCCTGCAGGAAGATCCCCGCATCGAGCAGACGCCGGGCCGCCTCCATGGTCGGCTGGGGCTCGCCGGTGACAATCGGCACAATCTGGGTGACGCCGTCGCCCAGGTCGAGCCCGCCCCGGCTCAGCCCCTCGACGAAAATCTGCCGGTTATTCTCCAGGGAGGCGCGGCGGGCGGCCCCTTCCGCGCTGTCGACAATATCGCAGGCGGCCAGCGCCGCCCCCAGCACCCCCGGCGGCAGGCTGGTGGAAAAGATGAAGGAACGGGAGCGGTTGATGAGGGTGTCGATTACGACCCGCTCGGCGGCAAGATAGGCGCCGAAGCAGCCGAAGGCCTTGCCCAGGGTACCCATGTGCAGATCGATGCGGTCGAGGCAGCCGAACCGTTCGCCGCTGCCGCGCCCGGTCGCGCCGAGCACCCCGCCGCCGTGGGCGTCGTCCACCATCAGCAGCGCCTCGTAACGTTCTTTGAGTTCGACCAGCTCGGGCAGCGGCGCCAGGTCGCCATCCATGCTGAAGACGCCGTCGCTGACGATCAGCCAGCGCCCGTGCCGATGCCGTGCCTCGGCCCGCAGCAGATCTTCCAGGGCGATCATGCCGCAGTGGGGATAGACCACCACCCGGGCGCCGGAAAGGCGGCAGCCGTCGATGATCGAGGCATGGTTGAGAGCGTCGGAGAAGATCAGGTCGCCGGGCCCGGCCAGGCCTTGGAGGATGCCGGTGTTGGCGGCGTAGCCCGAGTTGAAGACCAGCGCCCCTTCCGTCCCCTTGAAGTCGGCGATGCGCGCTTCCAGCTGTTCGTGCAGCTCCATCGTCCCCGAAACCAGCCGGCTGGCGCCGCTGCCGACGCCGAAGCGGCTCGTCGCTTCGCAGCTCGCCTCGATCAGCGCCGGGTGCCCGGCCAGCCCCAGGTAGTTGTTGGAGCAGAGGAGCAGCACCTCGCGCCCGTCGACGACCACCCGCGGGCCCTGGGGACCGGCGACGGTTTTCAGGGTCCGCAGCATCCCCTGTTCGCGCAGGGCCTCCAGTTCTTTTCGCAGTTTACGCATGGTTTTAGTCCCGCCAGTCTTCCGCGCCGCCGATCGCTCCGATGCGATCGAAGAGGAGCACGGCATGTTCGAGAAAAGCGGCCAGGGCCTCCCGGTCGAGTCCGGCGCCCCGGACGAAAAAGGCCCGTCCGCCGCGCTCCTCCCCTAAAGGCTTGAGCTGGGGAAAACGGACATAACCGAACTCGCGGCTCGCCACGTAGCCGGCCGTATAGTCGGGGTCGTCGGACCAGCAGAGTTCGGCCAGCACCGCCGACGCGGCCAGCACCTTGCTCGCCAGCACCAGGGCCTCGCGCACATGGGGATTGTCCAGTCCGCGCCCGGCGAGCCGCGCCCGCAGTTCGGCCTCGGCGGCCGGGCTCAGATCCATGCGGCCGGCGCGCACGCCGCGAGCGGGATCGGTTTCGAGCCGGGCGCCGCTTTCGGCATCGATGAGCATGGCCCCGCGCATCGCCCGGCCGTCGGGTGCGGCGCCGTTGGCGATCCAGTCCATGGCCGCGGTCACCGCCGTCTCGGCGACGCCGACATCAAGGAGCAGACGCCTCGCCGCCCGCCGCCCCTGTTGATAGTCACATACCCGGCAGGTACGCAGATCGAGCAGACGACCGCGCCCGATTTCTTCCGGCGGCACCCGGTCGACGGCAAGGCGGATTTCCTCGGCCCGACCCCGGGGATGTTCCAGGGCCCGACGCACCAGGGCCGCCGCCGCCGCTTCCAGTTCGGCGGGACCGACCAGGCGTTCAGCGCCGGAAAGATGCCGGTTCTCGCGGCGGGAGTGCATGCGCACGCTGTAAAGGGACTCGTTCATGACGGCAGAATTAGCACGGGGGAAAGGGCGTTGTCAACGAAAGACGCTGCCAAGGTTAACCATCCCTTCTTGGCAGTTCCGTGAACTTTGTGGTAGCGTGCCGAAAACCGCGCCGGATACCCTTCGCGCCCGCTCCGGCAACCCTTTAACGACGTGCTGACCATGACCGAATTCGCTCAGACCCTCCTCTGGGGAGCCTTCCTCTGCTACCTGCTCTCCGTCAATCTCTACCTGCTCCATGCCCTGATCCGCCGCCCGCTCCTCTGGCGCGGCGCCTTGGCTCTGGTCGGGCTCGGCTTTGTGCTGCACAGCCTCTGCCTCGGGCTGCGCTGGTATCTGGCCGGGTACCTGCCGGTGACCAATCTCTTTTCCACCCTCTTTTTCTTCAGCTGGGCGCTGGCGGCCGTCTACCTCTATTTTGAACTGCGCTACCGGATTCACGCCTCCGGGCTCTTTGTCATGCTCCTCAACCTGCTCCTCCTCGGCGCCGCCCTCCCCCGCGACAGCGCCCTCAAACCGCTGATCCCGGCCCTCGACACCCCGCTCTTCACCCTGCACATCGCTTTTTCCTTCCTCGGCTACGCCTTCTTCGCCATGGCCTTCTCCCTCGGCGTGCTCTACCTGCTTCAACGCCGCCTGGGCACGGCGCTCTTGCCCGATCCGGCGCTGCTGAGCCGGCTCAACGAGGAGGCGATCTTTCTCGGCTTCGCCCTGTTCAGCCTGTGCATGATTTTCGGCGGCATCTGGGCCCAGGTCGCCTGGGGCTATTATTTTTCCTGGAACATCAAGGGCCTCTGGTCTTTTCTCGTCTGGCTCTTCTACGCCGGGATGTGCCACGCCAAATTCGTCCGCCGCTGGCAAGGATCGGTCTACGCCGGCCTCTCCATCCTCGGCTTCGCCCTGGTTCTCTTCACCTACCTGGGGATCGGTCTGCTCATGAGCAGCAACCATCCCCTCGACTGAGCGACAATCATCATGTCCCGATTCCGCCCTCGGCTCAACGACTTCTGGAAACTCTGCCGTTCCCTCAAGCTCGCCATCGTCCTGGCGACCCTGGCGACCCTGACCGCCTTCGGCGGGTCTTTACTGATGCCTTCCCGCCCCTGGATCTTCGCCGGGATGGACAGTGTCAGCCTCGGCGAGTGGCTGGCCCGCCAGGGCCGGCAGTATCCGGACGCGACCTGGTGGATCCGGCTCTACGGTGGGCTGCTGCTCCTTTTAGGACTGAACACCGTCTGCTGCATCGCCGACTGGCTCATCCATCTGCGCGGGCGCTGGCGCAAAAGCGGCGAATACCTCATCCACCTCGGCTTCGTCCTGCTGCTCGCCGCCTATCTCTGGGGGAGCCTGGCCGGATTCCGCATCGCCGGGGAAGCGCTCGCCGTCGGCGAGACCCGGCCGGTGCCGCGCCTGTCCGGCCATTACCTGCGCCTGCACGCCGTCGAACCGGTGCTCGGCCCGAGCGGCCGGCCCATGGATGTGCGCGCCGAGTTGAGCCTGCTGCGCGGGGAGACGGTGGTGGCGAAAGCGTCCGTGCGCACCAATCATCCCCTGATCTGGCGGGGATTGACCGTTCTCGGGGTCTCCTTCGACCAGCGTAACGACGGCTTCCGCTTCACCGGCAGCCTCGGCACGGTGGAGTTGCGTGCCGGCAGCCGGATCGCCTTGCCGGACGGCGGCGAACTGCGCATCCTCGACTACCGCCCCAACGGCACGGGACGGAGAAGCGGCGGCGGTCTGTTCGAGCCGGTCTTTTTCGGCGAAATCCGCCGCCCCGGCCAGTCCCCGGAGCCTTTCCGCTACGCCCTGCGCGAAGGACTTCCCCCCGCCCTGGCCCGGATCGGCCTCGACCTGCGGCCGCTGGCCCCCCTCCAGCAACCGGTGAGCATTCTCGCCATCCACTATGATCCCGGGTTGGCCATCGCCTTTGCCGGCGCCTCGGTGATGACCCTGGGAATTCTGCTGGCGATCGGCTCTTTTTACCGCAAACGCGCCCGGGGGGAGCGGCCGCTTCTCTGAAAGATCGAAAAGCCTCGGGAAGAATGGGTTTAACCTTGAGTTTTTAAGCGCATAGCTGTTATCATCAAAGCAATTTTTAATGTTTTTCTCACTCTATTTAATGGATTTCAAGGGTCCCCGCCGGTGATCATGATTCGAATCCTGCTTATCGCTCTCCTTCTCGTCGCTCTGCTCCCCCTTTCCGCCTGGTCGGCTCTGACTTTCGGCGCGGTGCCGCGCGAGGGGGGACTGATCCGCGATGACGGCCAGGCCCGGCAATTCGCCGCCGCCCTGGAGAATCAATTGGGGGAAGAGGTCGTCGTGCGCCTCTTCCGCGGCGAAGCGACCCTGCATGCCTGGCTGAACCGTTATCAACTGGTCGATATCGCGGTGCTGTCCCGGAATTATGTGAAACAGCAGCCCGCCGGAGAATTTCTCCTCCTTTCCGGCAGCGGCGCCTTCGGCTCGCTCGACTCCTTCGTCCTCCGTCAGGGGACCAACCGCCGTCTGGTGCCCCGGATGCAGACGATAATCAACCGCCTCTCCGCGGACCCGCAGGTACGGCGGATTTTCCAACCGGCTCCCGTGGCGCCCACCCAACCGAAAGCTGCCGCGGCGAAAACAAAACCGAAGCGCCCCGCCAGGGTGGTCAAAGCGGCCCCGGCGCGCAAGGTCCAACCGGCGAAGGCTAAAACGGCCCCCAAGGCAACGGCAACCCCAACCAAAACGGCCGTGAAGACCCCAGCGGCGGAATCTCCTGAACCGATAGCGGCGCAAATCTCAGGGCAGGCTGCTCTTGCACCGGCAACAAGCCTGGCCACGGCACCCGCAACCGCGACATCGTTTCCCCTCTCGGCGGAGACTCCCGCCCCCGTCCCCGCCCCGGAACCAACGGCGACGGCGGCGACAACTAGCGCAACCGAACCGGCCAAGCCCGAGTCCGAGGCGGCGGCCGCCCCGGTCACCGACGAACAAGCGGCAACCGCCCAAGCTCCCGCGCCGGCACCGGTCGACAAAAAGCCCAGGCCTTCCCTGTTCGGTCTGAAAGGCCTGCTTCTTGCCCTGGCCGCCGCCCTCGCCGCGACCGGACTGGGCTTGTTCCTCTTCCAACGGCGGCGCCGGGCCGCCCCCCAGGAACCCATTTATACGGGCAAAACGCCCCTCGCCGTAGGCGGCTCGATCATCACCGCCGCCCGGGTCAAGGAACAGCTTTATGGCGAGCGGTCGGCCGCTGACGCCTCAGTATTGAATGAGGAATCGGAGGCGGAGCCCCTGTCCGTGCCGGTTGTTCAGGAAGAACAACGTCTTCCCGGCGAAGAAGCCGCCGAGCCGATGCAGGAGATGGAAAAAAGCGGATTGCCGAACCTGGCCGGACTCATCGCGGAGGCGGCGGACGAAGAAGAAACGCCCCTCGAACCTGACTTCCCCACGGAGCCGTCCGGCGAAAGACCCGAACCTGAACCCGACATTCCGCCGCCGGTTGCCGTGAAACCCGAAGTGGAACCGGAAGAGGTGCCTTCCTGGCATCAGGAGGCCGAAGCCGACAGGGAAGCGTCCACGACCGACAGTGGGGAAAACGGCTCGGCGGCGGGCGGCCTGCCCGAGGATTCCTGGAACATCGAGACGTCCGAAGGGCTTGCTATCCTCCCGCCGGATGATACGGCGGAACCGGAGAAGAGCGAGGAGTTCCCGTGGCCCGAAAAGAACGAGGAGCCGGCGGATCTGATTTCCCCCGAGGCGCCGCCGCCGGGTTCTCCCTTCGTGTTCGCCGGGGAAACGGAGGCGGAGCCCGAGAGTTCTGACGCTCTGCCCCTTGAAGAGACCGCCTTCCCCTGGGACAGCCCGGAAGCGGCGCCGGAAGAACCGCTACAAACAAGCGTCGAAGAGCCGGAAGCATCCGCGGATGTCGCGGAAACGCTTTCCCCCTTCCCTTTCGGAAAAGAGTCCGACGCCACGGATATCCCCCTGCCGGTGGTGAACCCGGAAAATCCCTGGGGGCAAGAGACGGCCGAAACGGAACCCCTCCCGACCTGGGAAAACACCGCGGGGGGTGGGGATGCGTCCTCTTCTCCCCTGGCGGACGGGTTTCTGAAAGCCGATCTTGCCGACGAATTCGTCGTTGAGTCCGCTGACCTGCCGACTTCCAGCGACATCCCGGAATCCCATGAATTCCGGTCCGAACCGCAAGGGGGGGAGATTCCGATGGTGGAGACCCCCCACTACCAGAGCTTCCTTCACGGACCGGAAACGGTCGCAGCGGCGGCAATGACGCCGACCGTGATGCCGCGCCCCGAGGCGCCCGTCTCCCGCCCCCGTTCAACAGCCAAACGTTCGAGTCTGAGCATCCAGGGAGAACTGGGGGGAACACAGGCGCCGGCCCTGCTGAAGCTCATTTCCGGCCAGCGCAAACCCGGGCGGCTCAGGGTACTGACAACGGTCGATGAAAAACATATTCACTTCAACCGTGGCCACATCGCCGCCGTTCACTCCTTCCATCCGACGGACGGCTCGCCTACAGCCTTTCTCATGCACAAGCTCGGCGATCTGCTGCTGCGCCGGGAACTGATCAGCCCCCAGCAACTGGAGCGGGCCACGGAGATCTGCTCCCTGCAGCCGCATCGGCGCCTCGGGGAAATCCTGATGGAAACCTCCCCCTTAAGCGAAGGGGATTTACGCGACACCCTCCATATCCAGGCCGAGGAGATCCTCTTTTCCTGGCTCTTCACTCCCCATGGCAGCTTTGAATACGTGACGACGAAGAACAACGTCCCGGCCCATGAAGACCTGGCGATCGACGTGAACGACCTGCTGCGCAAGGCGGCCCTGCAGGTCGACGAATGGAAGGGCTTGCGCCGGACGATTCCGTCGTTGGAAACCCGGATCGATTTCAAGGGAAATGGCCGGGCCAAAATGCAGCACGCCCGCATGCCCGCCAGCCAGGAAAACATCCTCGCCCTGGTGGACGGGCGGCGCACCGTGCGTGAGATCTGTCAAAAGTCGGGGATTCTCGAACTCGAAGTCTGCCGCTTTCTCGCGGCGATGATCAAGGGGAGAATCCTGCAGGTCAGTCAGGACGAGTAAGAACGCCGGCACCGGTCCTTGACGAGCAACAAAAAAACCCGGGAGCCTGGGGAAATCCCCCCGCTTCCGGGTTTTTCTTGTGTACGGTTTTCCGATCTTACCGGGCGCTTCCGCCAGTCATCCGGCGTCCAGCGAACCAGGAGGCGTTCCGTAAAGGGAGAAGCTAGATTTCCCGCTCCCGCCAGGGCATGACAAAATCCTCATGCCCGAAGGAGTAGTCGCTTGCCATATGATCACGGCAGCCGCCGTTGAGGATGGCGGCCACGTCCTCGGCAAAGACCAGCCCATCAGCGACCGGAATCGCGTAGACCGGAAGCCGTGAATCCTGCCGGGAGATCAGGGTTTCTCCTTCATCCCGATCCGCCTGACGGTTCTGCTCCCGATCCAGGCCGATGCCGAGAAACTCCAGACCGGCCAGGGCCTTCTCGCGCACCGACCAGCCAACATCGCTGTAGTTGGAGGTAAAAATCAACGCGTCGACGCGGCCGAGCGCGGCGAAATAAGCGCCGATGTATTTGCGCAGGCGGTAACCTTCGATCTCCTGGGCCAGCCGGCAGCGAACATCACCGGCGGCAGCCCCTTCCAGGATTTCCCGCCGTTCTCCCGTCCCTCCGGCAATCCCCGCCAACCCGCTCTTCTGGTTAAGGATCGACGTGTAGTCCTTGGGGGCGAGCTGCTCCGCCTGCATGATGTAAGGGAAGATACCCGCGTCGATATCCCCGCAGCGGGAACCCATGGCGGGCCCTTCGAGAGGGGTCATGCCCATGCTGGTATCGACGGAACGGCCATTGCGGATGGCGCAGAGGGAAACCCCCTTGCCCAGATGCACCGTGACCAGGTTGACGCCGTCGGCCGGCTTGCCGAGCAGCACCGCGCCGCGCTTGGCCATGAAAAGATGGGAGGCGCCGTGAAAACCGTAACGCCTGACCCCATGCTTTTCATACCATTCATGGGGCAAGGGATAGATGTAGGCCTTGGGCGGCATGCCCTGATGGAAAGCGGTGTCGAATATCGCTGCCTGAGGGATGTCCGGAAGAAGCCGGCGGGCGGCGTCGATGCCGGCGAGGTTGGGACCGTTGTGCAGGGGGGCCAGATGTTCCACGGAGCGGATCGCGGCCACGACTTCATCGTCGATGAGAACCGAGCAGGTGAAACGTTCGCCGCCATGGGCCACCCGGTGACCGACCGCCGCAATCTCGGAAAGATCGCCAAGGACGCCAAAATCCGCGGAGGTCAGGGTGCGCAGAATCACTTCGATGGCGCTGGCGTGATCGGGACAATCGACGGGGATATGCCAGATGCCCCGTCCCGTTACTTCATGAGCGACCGATCCATCGCCGACCACGACGCGCTCGACGGTGCCGCGGGCGAGGATGACTTTTTTCCGCCAGTCCAGCAGATGGTAGTTGACGGAACGACCCCAGCAATTCAACGAAAGTATCTTCATGCGCAAACCCCGAAGCTAGGCAAGGCAGGCGATCGGCTCACGGCGACGGCTTCCGGCACAGCGGCGCGGCGGGCGGCCATATCCGGTTTCCATGGGAAACCGAAAATAGCATAATACATTTTTTAACACAAACGTTATAAAGTTCCCACCTTCAGCCGATCCCCTCCTTGCGCCTTGGCTTCGTAAAGAGCCTTGTCCGCTTGGGAAAAGAGTTGCTCCAACATCTCGGAGGAGCCGCGGTCTTGCTCTTCGGAAGTCTCCGAAGGGATCGGCAGAGCCGCCAATCCTGCGCTGAAGGTAACTCCGAAATCCTCCCCCTTCGCCGTCCAGACCAGGTCGCGGACGGATTTGCGCAACCGCTCGGCCAGTTCGGTCGCGCCGTCGATACCGGTCTCCGGGAGAATCACCGCAAACTCCTCGCCACCGATCCGCGCCAGGATGTCCGTCTCCCGCAACCGGCTGCGCAGGACCTCGGCCACATCCCGAAGAACCTGATCCCCCATCCCGTGGCCATAGCAATCATTGACCCGTTTAAAAAAGTCGAGGTCGATAATCACGAAGGTCGCCGTGTGCTGATAGCGCAGGGCCCGGGCCACCACCAGGCTCCCTTCGGAAAAGAAAAAACGCCGGTTATACAAGCCGGTCAGGGCATCGACCATGGCCAGGGACTGATAACGCTCTTTCAATTCTTGGGTTTCCCGCAACACATTCTCCAACTGGCTGGTTCGTTCCCAAACCTGATTTTCCAGATTATGCAAAAGCCGGCTCGACATCATGGCCTGCCCGAGAAAGAGCGCGAACAGGGGGATGAAGCGCTGTTGCCAGGCACCGAAACGCTGGGGTTCGAAGGCGGCAAGGAGCAAGACGCCGGCCCGCTCCCCCCCCACCATCAGGGGGGCGCCCAGCAAACTGCGGGGGGAACCTTCCTTCACCAGGGGATTGAGTTCGTCATCGGCCAGGCAGTCATCACAAAGGCAAACCTCGCCGGAGCGGATCACCTGATCGACAAAGGCGGCCTCAAGAGGGGGAACCTCATCGCAGCAGACGTTTTTGCCCTCGGAGCAGATTTTCAGGATGCCGTTGTCCCAGGCCACGGCGGCGGCCGGACGCTCGCGACCGGCTTCGACGAAGAAGAGGGCGCAGCGCTCGACCCCGTAATTTTCCACCAGTGAGACGAGCGCCTCCCGCAGGAGCTGCCCTTCACCGCACTGGCCGAGATCGAGGGACCCCAACCCCTGGAGGGTGGAAAGGGATGACAACAGCTCATCGAAAACCGCCGTCATCTCCTGAAAGGTTTTATTGAGGGGGAGAGTCATCACGCGTCCGCTCCCTGCCGGATGAGGGTCCGGGCCAGATTACGAAATTCCTCGGCACGCTGGATCACCTCGGCGATCATCCGGACGACTTCCTCCCGCCGGCCCCATTGGGCAGCCACGGGCTCCGGCAAGGGGGGCGTCCCCTCGCGGTCCAGGGACAACTCGGCGAGCCGCACCGCGACCGCAACGAGCTCGGCGAGAGGGTTATCGCGCAGCTCCGCCAGGGGGGAGCGACAGCGGGAGATCGCTTCGCTCAGCGGCTCGGGCAGCCCCCAGCGCCGCGCCAGGAGGGCTCCGGCCTGTTCGGCATCGACACCGAGCAGCTGCTGGGTCAGGGCGCGCGGGTCGGTTTCCTCGCTGGTGAAAACCCGGTTCATTTCCTCGGGATAGAGCGCGACCAGGGCGCGCGTCCCGAGATTGTGCAGCAGTCCGGCGGCATAGGCCGCCCCCGGGGAGGGTTTGGGCGTCCCGGGAGAGAGCGGCGTCAAGGCCCGAGCCAGGTGGGCGGTGAGAACGGAAAGATACCAGTGGCGCTCTTCTTTGAAGCCCGGGCAGGACTGGACCCGCAAGGAGCTTTCAAGGGCAAGGGAGAGCGCCAGGGCCTTGGCCATGGAGAGTCCGAGCACGCGAATGATGGCTTCGGCCACCGACTGGATCTTGCCGCGATGACCGTAATAAGCGGAGTTGGCGCAGCGCAGGATGCGGGTCGTCAATTCCGGATAGGTCTCGACGATGGCGGCGACCTCTTCCAGATCGGCCTGCTCGTCGGCGAGCACGGCGAGGATCTCCTTCGCCATGGGGGACGGGGGAGCGAGATCCTGCAGGCGAAAGAGCCTGGATCGGGAGTCCTGATTCAAACCAACCTCCTCCGAACAACTAAGGGCATGAAATGGAATAAAAGCGACCGGTCAAACACCGGTCGCCAAGGCCATGCGAGAGGTTTGCGCCGAAGCGCCCCGGGCGAAATGTTCGCGCACCTGCGCGACAAGGCTTGCTCCATCGATACCGATACGCCGACGCAACTCGTCCTGGGTCCCCTGTTCGACAAAGCGGTCGGGCACCCCGAAACGCAGGACGCGGGGGCTCAGGCCCTGATCGGCGAGGAGTTCCAGCACCGCCGAGCCGAAGCCGCCCTGCAGGGCGTTCTCCTCGACGGTCAGCAACAGCCCGGCCGCCCGGGCTTCGCCGAGAATCAATTCGCTGTCGAGGGGCTTGACGAAGCGGGCATCGACCACGGCCAGGGAGAGCCCCTCCTCCTCCAGGCGTTCGGCGGCCTCCAGCGCCGCCGCCACGCCGACGCCAAGGGCCAGGAAAGTGCCGTCCGTCCCTTCACGCAGCTTCTCTCCCCGGCCGATTTCCAGCGGCTCGATGACCTCGGGCAAGGGCAATCCCAGGGCCGCGCCCCGGGGGTAGCGGTAGGCGAAGGGGCCGTCGACGGCCAGGGAGGTGCGGATAGCGCGGCGCAGTTCGATTTCATCCCGGGGGGCCATGACCGCCAGGTTGGGGATGTGGCGCAGATAGGAGAGATCGAAAACCCCGTGATGGGTCGGGCCGTCGGCGCCGACCAGACCGCCCCGGTCCAGGGCGAAGGTCACCGGCAGGTTCTGCAGGCAGACATCGTGCAGCACGTTGTCGTAGGCCCGCTGCAGGAAGGTCGAATAGAGGGCGACGGTGGGACGCAGCCCGTTCGCCGCCAGTCCGGCGGCGAAGGTCACGGCGTGCTGCTCGGCGATGCCGACATCGAAGAAGCGTTCGGGAAACCGTCTGGAGAATTCGATCAGTCCGGTCCCCTCGGGCATCGCGGCGGTAATCGCCACCACCCGGGGATCGGCTTCGGCCAGGGCAATGAGGCCTGTCCCGAAGACCTCGGTATAGCTGGGAGGGCCGCCGGCGCTGCTTTTAACATCCCCGGTCCGGCGGTCGAAGGGACCGATGCCGTGAAAGAGCGCCGGATTTTCCTCGGCCGGGGCGTAGCCTTTCCCCTTTTTGGTGAGGACATGGAGCAGCACCGGCCCCTTGAGCCGGGAAACATTCTCCAGGGTCTCCATAAGATCTTCGAGCTGATGGCCGTCCACCGGCCCGACGTAATCGAAGCCGAAGGCCTCGAAGAGCATCCCCGGGGTGAAAAAACCCTTCAGCGAGTCCTCGGCGCGGCGGGCCAGATTGAGCAGGTCCTTGCCGAAATGGGGCATGCCCGAGAGCAGGGACTTGGCATCCTTCTTCATGCGCACGAAGAGGTCGGAGGTCATCTTGCGGCTGAGGAAGGAGGCCAGCGCACCGACATTGGGGGAGATGGACATTTCGTTATCGTTGAGAATGACGACCATATCCTTCTTCAGATCGCCGGCCTGGTTCAGCCCTTCGAAGGCCAGCCCCGAGGTCAGGGAACCGTCACCGATGATCGCCACCACCTTTTCCCGCCCCCCCCGGGCGTCGCGGGCCGCCGCCATGCCGAGCGCCGCCGAGATGGAGGTGCTGCTGTGCCCGACCCCGAAAGCGTCGTAAGGACTTTCGCCCCGTTTGGGAAAACCGCTGATGCCGTCCAGCCGCCGCAGGGTGTCGAAACGGTCGAGGCGGCCGGTCAGCAGCTTGTGGGCATAGGCCTGGTGCCCCACATCCCAGACGATCTTGTCCGTCGGCGTATCGAGCACCCGGTGCAAAGCGATGGTCAGCTCCACCACTCCCAGGGAGCTGGCCAGATGCCCGCCATTGACGGAGGTCACGGCGACAATCCGCTCACGCAACTCCTCGGCCAGGTCCTTGAGTTCAGTGAGGGAGAGATCCTTGATGGCGGGGGGATATTTATTGATTTTTTCCAGATTCATGGGTACGGCCTTTTCTCCGCAAGCGCGGCCCGGTCGTCAGCAACCGCGATCGACAATATAACGGGCGATTTCCCGCAGCGGCTCGGCGGGGGCGCCCAGAGGCGCCAGAAATTCGATGGCCCGCTCCTTGAGTTCCCGGGCCCGCGCGCGCGCTTCGTTCAGCCCCAGCAGGGCGGGATAGGTGATCTTCCCCCGCGCCTGATCCCCGCCGACCCCCTTGCCCAGGGCCGCGCTTTCGCCGACCACATCGAGGATGTCGTCGGCGATCTGGAAGGCCAGCCCGGCGGCGCCGGCATAACCGCTCAGGGCCTGCATGGCGCCGTCGTCGGCCGCGCCGGCCAGACCGCCCGACTGGACCGAAGCCAGGATCAGCGCCCCGGTCTTATGGGTGTGGATATATTCGAGAACGGGGAAATCGACGGTGCGCCCTTCCGACTCCATATCGACTACCTGCCCGCCGACCATGCCCATCGAGCCGGAACAGCGGGCGATAATATGGATGATCCGGGCGAGGGTCGCGGGGGAAAGCCCCGGACAGAAGTCCGGATCGGAGAGCAGGACGAAAGCCTGGGTCAGCAAAGCATCGCCGGCGAGAATCGCCGTGGCCTCGCCGAAGACCTTGTGGTTGGTCGGCCGCCCCCGGCGCAGGTCGTCATCGTCCATGGCCGGCAGGTCGTCGTGAATCAGCGAATAGGTATGGATCATTTCCAGGGCGCAGGCCACCGGCAGCGCCCGCTCGGTTGGCGCGCCCACCGCCTCGCAGGCAGCCAGAGCCAGCACCGGCCGAATGCGTTTGCCGCCGGCGAAAATCGAGTAGCGCATGGCTTCATGCAGCCGCCCCGGCAAGGTCGCCGCATCGGGAAGATAGCGGTCCAGCGCCTGTTCCACCAGGGCGATCCGCTCATTGAGATAGTTTTGCAAATCCATCCGTGACTCCGGCGTCAATCCTGGGGAAAGGGGTGCTTGGCGAAACCGCCGTCCTCGCTCCGGGTCAGCTGTTCGACCTTGAGTTCGACCTCGTCAAGCAGCCGCCGGCAGAGCGCCGCGTTCTTCACCCCGTCCTCGAAGAGAGAGAGGGAGGCCTCCAGGCTGAGATCCTCCTGTTCCAGACTTTCGACCGCCGTTTGCAGAGCCTTGAGCGCCCCTTCAAAACTTGTTTTTTTCGCCATCCCAACTCCTTGCGCAAGTGTTGGATTATGAACATGCCCCCCAAGGGGAGTCAAGATTTTTTCCCGCCCAGAAGCGCCGTCAGGGTCAGGGGATCGACCCGGTCGCCGCGCAACTTGACCCCCCAGTGCAGATGGGGCCCGGTGGAGCGGCCGCTGCTGCCGACCCGACCCAGGGGCGTGCCCGGGGCCACCGTCTGGTTGGGGGCGCAATCGAGGCTTTCCAGATGACAATAGAGAGAGTAAAGGCCGTCACCGTGATCGACGAGCACGGTCAAGCCGGTGTAGTAGAGATCGCCGGTAAAGGCCACCCGACCGGCGGCGCTGGCGCCGACGGCCGTCCCCCGGGGGCTGCGGAAATCGACCCCCGCATGGGGGGAACGGGGCTGACCGTTGAGAATACGGCGCAGGCCGAAGGGGCTGCCCATGGGGTCGCCGACGGGCAGGACAAAGGCCGTCGGCAGCGGCTGTTGCGAGCGCACGGAAAAAATCTGCCGCAACAGCTTGCTCTCCCGCTCGATACGCTGGAGAATGGCTGGATCCTGCGGCGAGACATAGGCCTTGGGCAGGGTGAGGCGTTCCTCCGGTCGTTTCTTCGCCGAAACTTTCAGGGTTCCGACCTGTCGTTCCGCCCCCCCGGGCAGCCGCAGGCGCAGCGGATAGCCGCCGGGAGCGGCCCCCAGGTCGAGCCCGAGGAGCGCCCATCCCCCCTCTTCCCCCGGCTCCAGGGGAATCAGCTTGTCATTGAAGCGCAGCTCCCCCGCCGTCGGCCCGTTCGCGATCCAGCGCACCAAAGCGGCCTCGCCGGGGGCGATCACCTCCGGCTCCAGACGCAGTTCATCCCCCCAGGCGAAAGCCGTCACGAACAAGCAAAACACAAATGCCGGCAATAACCGGCCCAGCTTCCTCATGATTCCACCTTCTCGATGCGGGCCTCCGCTTGCCCCCGGGCGAAACGCAGGTTCACCCGCTCGCCGGGGCTGAGAACGGCCGCATCCCGCACGACCTCCCCCCCCGTCCGGCTGACGACGGCATAACCCCGCCCCAGGGTGCGCAGGGGGGAAAGATCGTCCAGCCGTTCGCCCAGGCTGCTCAGGCGCCAGGCCCGTTCTTTCAACTGTCTTCTCATGGCCTGGGACAGCCGGCGCGCCAGTTCGGTCTGGCGTTGCCGGGCCAAAGCCAGGCTTTCCCGGGGAGAGCGCAGGCGGCGGTGCAGACCATTGAGCCGCTCCCGGCCGAAATCGACCCGGCGCCGCATCCGCGCGGCCAGGCGCATGACCAGATGGTCGAGATGCCCTTCCAGTTCCAGCCGCCCGCGCGCCACCATTTCGGCGGCGGCGCTCGGCGTCGGCGCGCGCAGATCGGCGACGAAATCGGCGATGGTATGATCCACCTCGTGCCCCACCGCCGAAATCACCGGAATCTTCGAGCCGTGGATGGCCCGCGCCACCGGTTCTTCGTTGAAGGCCCAGAGATCTTCGAGAGAGCCGCCGCCGCGACCGACGATCAGCACCTCGGCCTCCCCCTGGCGGTTGAGCTCGGCGATGGCGGCGGCGATCTCCTCGGCCGCCCCCTCCCCCTGCACCCGCACCGGCCGCAGCAGCACATGCACCCCGGCCCCCCGGCGGCGCAGAACCTGGATGATGTCGTGAATCGCCGCCCCGGACGCCGAGGTGACGACACCGATCACCCGGGGGAAAGCGGGGAGCGGGCGCTTGCGCTCGGCGGCGAAGAGCCCTTCGCCGGCCAGACGGTTTTTGAGCTGCTCGAAGGCCAGTTGCAGCCCCCCCACGCCCCGGGGCTCCAGGCCTTCCACGATCAGCTGCACCTCCCCCCGCTGGGGGTAGAGGGAGAGCCGGCCGCGGCAGACGACCCCCAGACCGTTCTCGGGAACAAAGCCAAGGAGCCGGTTTTGCGCCCGAAACATCACCGCCCGCACCTGGGCGTCGGCGTCCTTGAGGGAAAAGTACCAGTGGCCCGAGGCGGGAATGGAGAAGTTGGAAAGCTCCCCCTCGACCCAGACCTGCATGAAGTTGTCCTCGACCAGCTCGCGCAACAGGGCATTGAGCCGCGACACGGTGAGGATCATAATGTTGTCTTGCATTGCGAATACCACCACATATGGGGGTTTAAGATTGACTTTTGCGCCTGTCTGCCCTATATAGGGCCATTCTCTCGACCTGCGGAAGGAAGTCTCATGTCCCGACCTTATGTACTGACCATCTCCAGCGAAAAGGGCGGGGTCGGCAAGACCACCCTGGCCACCAATCTGGCCATCTACCTCAAAGCCATCAACGAAGATCTGCCGGTCACCCTCTTCAGCTTCGACAACCACTTCTCGGTGGACCGCATGTTCCGCATCGGCCGTGCGCCCCACGACGGTAACGTGCTGAAGATGCTGGTGGAAAAAAAGATCGATGGGGTGGTCGAGATGGGGGAGTACGGGGTGCAGTTCGTCCCATCCAGCGGCGAACTGGCGGAGCTGCGCGAGCAGGTGACCAGCCCCGCGCGCCTTGCCCGCATCCTCGCCGAGTCACAACTCTCCGGGGTGGTCATCATCGACACCCGACCGGACATGGACATCTTCACCCAGAATGCCCTCTTTGCCGCCGACCGGGTGGTGGTGCCGGTGAAGGACGCTCCCTCGCTGGAAAACTGCAAGCACCTCTACGATTTCTTCGACCGCCACGGGCTTTCCCGGCGAGCGCTGCGCATCCTTCCCTGCCTGGTCGACCAGCGCATCCACTATGACGGGCCTTTCCGCGATCCCTACCAGCTGCTCAAGGCCTACGCCATCAATCGCGGCTACCGCTGCCTGGAAGGCTATATCGCCAAGAGCCCCAAGGTCGAATCCCTCAACACCAACC
>JAVFAR010000010.1:0-42302 GCA_034002365.1 Trichloromonas sp. | reverse complement strand
TGTTGTCGGTGGAGGTGAACTTGACCCGCAGGGCGCGGAAATATTTGCGGTCGAGGTTGAAACGCTGGGTCAGGGTGGTGAGCGGCACGATGATGCGTTCGTCGATGGGGGTGCCGCCGCCGGTGGGAGTGCCGCGGTAAATGAGGCGGCCGATGACCTGCACCGGCAGCTTTTCAATGAAGATCGTCTGCCCCAGAGGGGAACGGTCACCGAAGAGCTCCCGCGCCGGGGCGTCGCCGATGAGACAGACTTTGGCCCCCCGTTCGATATCCTCGGCGGTGAAGTCGCGTCCCTCGGAGAGGGGCCAGTTCCAGACCTGGGCGTAGCCTTCGGTGGCGCCGACGATGGCGGAAACCTGGATTTTGTTCCGCTCGAAGCGCACCGGCAGGTTGTGCTGGGAGCGCATCGGCACCACCAGGTAGGCGCCCGGCAGCGACTGGCGCAGAACCTCGACATCGGCGTAGGTGAGGGTGTTGAAGCGCTGGCCGACGGCGCGGTTGCGGATATCGCCGCCGATGACGAAGATCGCGTCGGGACCGAAGGTGTCGACGATTTCGTAGGCCTTGCGCTCGGCGCCGTCGATGGCGGCGACGATGACGGTCAGCGAGGCGATGCCGAGACCGACGCCGAGGATGACGAAACAGCCGCGCAGCCGGTAGGCCCAGACCGCGGTCAGGGCCATGTGCAGGATACGTGCGCTCAGGCGCAGGCGATTAAGAATTGCGGATGCGGCCGTCATCGAGAACAATCCGGCGTTTGGCATAGGCGGCGGTCTGCTGGTCATGGGTGACGAGAATCACCGTGCGCCCCTGGCGGTTGATGTCGCTGAGCAGTTCGAGAATCTCGACGCTGGTTTTCGAGTCGAGCTGGCCGGTCGGTTCGTCGGCCAGCAGCACCTGGGGATCGTTGACCAGCGCCCGAGCGATGGCCACCCGCTGCTGTTGGCCGCCGGAGAGCTGGCTCGGTTTAAACTCCATACGGTCGGCGAGGCCCACCAGGGCCAGCAGCTCCTCGGCGCGGGTCTTGAGTTTCCGCCCCGCCGTGTGGCTGTAAAGCCCCGGCAACATGACGTTCTCCCGCGCTGAAACATAAGGGATGAGGTAGAAGGACTGGAAGATGAAACCGACCATCTGATTGCGCCGTTCGCTCAGCTGGTCGTCGGCCAGTTGCGCCACATCCTGTCCGCCGAGAAAATAGCTGCCGGCCGTCGGCCGGTCGAGCAGGCCGAGGATGTGCATGAGGGTCGATTTGCCCGAACCCGAGGTGCCGAGCAGGGCGATAAACTCCCCGGCGGCGATTTCCAGGGAGATCCCCTTGAGCACCTCGACGGGTGCGCCCCCCTGGCTGAAGGTCTTGCCGATTTCCGCAAGGCGGATGACGTTATCGCCGGCGGTCACGGCTGTTTTCTCTTGGCCGGGGCCTGATCGGGCAGCTCGACCCGGGTGGCGACGTCATCCCCCTCGGCGAGCCCTTCGACCACTTCTGTGTGGCCGAGACCGGCCAATCCCAGTTTCGGCCTGATCTGGCCGACCCCTCCCGCCGCCTGTTTGACGAAAACGATCTGTTCGCCGTTCACCCATTTGAGGGCGGCGTTGGGCAGGCGCGGCACATCCTGCTTTTCTTCGACGACGATGCGCACCTGGGTGGTCATTTCCGGACGCAGCAGCAGCGCCTGTTCACTGTCGATCTTCACCAGCGCCCGGTAGTAGACGATGTTGTCGCGGATCTCCGGTTCGGGGTAGATGGTGGCGACCTGTCCTTCGAAGGTTTTGTCCGGGTAGGCGTCGACCTTGAATTCCACCAATTGCCCGGGCTGGGCCAGGCCGACGTCGGTTTCATCCACATAGATCCACATCTCCAGACGGGTGGGGTCGATCACGGTGACCAGATTGGCGACTTGCAAGCCGGCGACGATGGTTTCCCCCTCCTGGGCCGTGACCTGGCTGACAACGCCGGAAAGGGGACTCTTCACCGCGGTGTAGGAGATGCGAATCTCCAGCGCCGCCAGCGCCGCCTCGGCCTGGCTCACCGCCAGTTCCGCCTTGCGCGTCTCCTGGGCGTACTCCTGCCGTTCCCGGTCGAGGGCCGCCCGCCGCGAGCGCACCTGGCCGGCGTCGATTTCCGCCTGCTGCCGGGCTTTTTCCAGTTCATCCTGGGAGATGACCCGCTCCGCCACCAGACGCTGCTGACGCTGGTAGTTGTTTCGCGAATAATCGGCCCGGGCGACGGCCAGCTCCTGTTCCGCCTCGGCTTCGGCGATGCGCAGGGGGTAGACCCGGGCGATGCGTTCCCGTTCGGCGCGCAGCGAGGCGAGGCGGGCGCGGGCTTCGTCGGCCTGGGCGACCAGTTCGCGGCTGTCGATGGTCGCCACCAGCTGCCCGGCCTCGACCCGGTCCCCAACCTTGACCAGCATGCGGTCGATGACCCCGGTGGCGCGGGCGCCGATCTTGACGATGCCCCCCACCTGGGATTTGATGATGCCGGTCTCCTCCAGCACCTTGCGCACCGTCCCCCGCTCCACCTTTTCCGTGGCCAGGATGCGGATCTCCGCTTTTTTATGGGTGGTTTTCCGCCACCAGAGGGCGCCGCCGAGGGCGCCGAGAACAAGAATCAGGGCGATGGCTTTTTTCATGGATGGACGAACCTCACGGCGAGGGATGGGATAAGGATGAATGTCATGCGGGGCGATGGCCTGCCCTCTATCTATTAGCAGAGTTTGTCCGGGAAGGAAACCGTTGAACTCCTGATTCGTAACTGCACAAAACGTCGGCGGGCCGCTTTCGGGAAAGCGGCCCGCCGTGAAGTCCTTATGTATGGTAGGCGTTTACAGCCCCCAGGTCAGGCTTTTGCTGATCCAGCCGCTGCGTTCTTCTTTCTGGCCGCCGATCCGGACCCAATCCCCCTGCTGTTCCAGCACCTGGTAGGTTTCGCCGCGCATGCCCTTGAAGGCGACGGGATGCTCGGTCCCCGGGCCTTTGCGCACGTTGACGCTGTCCTTGGTGATGACCACGGCCGGGCTTTTCCCGACCAGGGTGTTGTGAATCCAGCCGACGGTCCCCTTGAAGTCCTTGACCTGCAGGTAGCGGTCCTGGGTGTCACGCACTTCGAGAGGTGTGGCGAGGGGGACGACGGCGACGGCCTTGGACCCGCTCACGGCAGGCTTGTCCCGCAGTTCAGCCTGGCCGACGGTGACGGTGACCGTTTCGGCGAAGGCCGGTCCGGCCAACAGCAGGGTGGTGAAAACGAGTGCGACGACTTTCATTGTTCCTCCCAAAGAATGGATGACGTTCAGGCTTTTTGAGCCGCGCCAATTTACCACCGGCGCCCGGAAGGGTTCAAGAATTATTCAGCTTGGGCGAATCCCTTTCGCTCGAAATGTGCCGGTCGCTTTCCTTAGAAGGGGGTGCGGGCGAAATGGCGCTTGGTCGCTTCCTGCAGCTTGCTCACGGCGTTGAAGGCTTCGCGAAGGAGATCCTGCTCGCTTTTAGACAGGAGGTACGGGTTGAGGTAGTGGCTCGGCGACTTGTTCGCATCGATGCATGCGATCTCGTTGCGAAGGCGCAGAAAGGACAGGGCTTCAAAGGCGGCCTGGATGTGTTCGGCGGTTTCCGGGGAAAAGACGTTGCGATTGACCAAGCCCTTGAGGCGGTCGAGGGTGGTCAGTTCGTGCATCCCCTTTTCGAGAGCGAACATGCGGATGCAATCGACGATATAGATGCTTCCCCCTTGCTTGAGGGAGAGTTCCCCTTTGTGCTCGCCGCTCTTTTCCGTGAGGAAGCGGCCGAGCAGGCCGATGGGCACCTTGTAGCGCAGGTCGAGAGACATCATATGGTAGAGAAAAACCTGAAATTCGCTGATCCCCCGATCGACAATATCATGCAGACTTTCGGTCAGACCGGTGTCGCCGGCGATTGGGGCGAAGTCGAAGAGGATCGACGAGTAGCGCACCTTTTGCGGCTCCGGGGTGTTGACCCAGCCGTTGATACGCGCATCCCAGTCTTGCACCCGTCCGCGCCAACTGGGATTGTTGGCCATGACCTTGCCGTGACACAGTGGATAGCCGATCCGGTGCAGGGCACTGACGATCCTTTCTGCGAAGGGGACGAAGAACGCCTCGACTTCCGGCCACCGGTCATCGGGAAAATCCTCGTAAATAAACCCGTTGTCCTGATCCGGGTTGAGCAGCATCTCCCGGCGGCCGCCGCTACCCATGAGCATAAAACAGTACCGGATGTCGGGAACCACATAGCCCTCGGCCAGCATCTGCTCCATGCAGATGTCATACCCTCGGCGAATAATGCCGTGGTGAATGTAGGAAAGGATTTCCATGACTTCAGGGGTCCGGCGGGTTTCCGACAACAGAGTGCGGGCGACGCCGACAATCTCGCGGCGGATCGCCGCCAGCCCTTCCAGGGAGCGCGCCTCGCGGATGTTCCCCACCAGCAGCATCGCCTTCTGGCTGCGGAAGCGCATCAGGTCGCGTACCGTGACGATGCCGACCACCTGGCCGCCGTCCACCACCGGCAGGTGCCGGATCTGGTGATTGAGCATGTAGGCCATGGCCTCATACATGTAGGTCGAAGGGGGCATGGAAAGGGGTTGAGGACTCATGACATCGGCAGCGGTCAGGATGTCGGGATTGCCGGTATCAATGGCCAAGGCGTTGGCCACCAAGTCGCGTTCGGTGATAATCCCCAGGAGGATGTTATTGGGGCCGGTCACCAGCAAGGCGCTGATCTGGCTTTTGGTCAGGCGTTTGGCTACTTCGCGAACGGTTTCCGTGGGGGCGCAGGCTTCCACCGGGGATGTCATTATTTCGGAGAGCCGCTTTTGGAAGGGGTAGGCCTCCATATGAGTCAGGGCCTGCTGGGCCTGGTCCGCGACAAGATCTTTATAGAGTTTGCGGATCCGGGAGTGGATGATGCGGGTGAAATAGTCGCTGACCTGGGGATACTCGGCGGCGGCGCGCTTGAGGATGTCGGCGGGGATGAGATAGCAGTCGGTCTGTTTGACGGTGCGCGCCCCGCCGGTATAGGGCTCGCCGGTGAAGATCGGCGTGCCGCCGAAGAAGGCCCCTTCGTTGCGGTAATCGACCACCATTTCCTGCCCGCCGGGAGCAATCACGGTGATTTCGATCAGGCCCTCCTTGATTACATAGAGGAATCCGGTAGACGGGTCGTTCTGCTTGAAGATGTAGGTTCCGCCGGGAAACTTTTTCAGGACGGCCGATGCGCAGATTTCGTCGCGGATGGAATCCGGCAAGTGTCGGAACGGTTCCGTTTCTTTTAGATGTTTGACAAGGGGCATCGGTCTATCCTGGAGGCAATGGCCGAGTCGCTTCGGCAATCCGCGGGAAGGCGCCGTCAGGACGGCGCCGGACTGGTAACTCCTTGATTAATCCTAATCTTGAATGCCTGGCGGGGCAAATGGTTTTCTGGCGCCCCCGGCGTGAAAAAGACCGTCAACCATTCGTTTCGCCGGACTTTCTCTTCGGGGCGCGGTCGAAAACCGGGGCCAGAAAAAAGCAGGACAAGCCGGCCGCCATCAATTCGCCGATGTGGGTGAAAAAATTCCGCGTCATCATCAGATCGACCCCCATCAGGGCGATGCCCAACATGCCGAAAGGCATGGCCAACCGTTTGCGGGTGAGCAGCTTGAACATGACGGACTCCCTTTCTGACGCGGGAGCGGGGGCTGAGAAGCTCTAGTGGAAAGACGCGCCGCTTTTGTTTCTTGCCTCGGGGGCATTCCCGGGAAGATTGTGAAGCTTACGCAGAATGTCGTCGCTTCTGTCCGCCGTCTGTTCCGTCACCTTCTCCGCCATGACGTTGGAAACGATGATGTTGAGTAAAAAGGCGATCGGGCAAACGATGAGCGCCGACGAGGTTGCCGGCATCCAGCCTTCGGGACCGAAGAATTCGATCTTCATAATCCACCCGGCCATGGCCAGCACCGTCATGCCGAACCCCCAGACCATCCCGGCCAGGGCGCCGTACTTGTTGGATCGGGAATACCAGATGCCGAGGACCACGGCGGGAAAGATGGTGTTGCCGGCGATGGCGAAGGCCATGGCGACGATCTGGGCGATGAGCGCCGGCGGATTGAGGGCGACGACGATGACGATGACGCAGAGGATGGCGGTGAAGATGCGCCCCACCATCAGCGCCTGCTTGTCCGTGCATTCGGGTCGCAGCACTGTGGCGTACCAGTCGTGGGCGATGGCCGAAGCCCCGGCCATGAGTAGTCCGGCGACGGTGGAAAGCCCGGCGGCCATGGCCCCCGAGGCGAGGTAGCCGATATAGGCGATGCCCAGGTTGGCCCGCTCCGGGGCGGAAAGTATGATGACGTCGGCGACCGTCGGCCCGCCGTTCGGATTCCAGAATTTGCCCAGTACCGCGTAGACCGGCGACGACCAGTAGAGCAGGCAGATGAAAAAGAGCCCCCAGAGCACCGACTTGCGGGCGATATCCTCGTTCTTGACGGTGTAGAAGCGGATCATGATGTGCGGCAGCCCGGCGGTGCCGACCATCAGGGTAAAGACCAGGGCGATGAACTGGTAGAAGTTGCCCATGCCCCAGGGGAGGAAAGACCGACGCAGTTCCAGGGCCTCCTCAGCGCTTAAGGGGGCTCCCGCGACCTTGCCTTCCATCAGGCCGGAAAGGATCGGGCCGTATTCCAGCTGCGGCAGGATGCCGGCGCCGCCGGCTTTTTTGATCAGTACCCAGAGGGGGATCATGAAGGCCGAGATCAGCACCACATACTGGATCTGCTGGTTGCGGGTGACCCCGGCCATCCCCGAGATGAGCATGTAGGCGGTGACCACCCCGGCGGCGAAGAAGACGCTGGCGGTGTAGCTCATGCCGAAGATCCAGCCGCAGATCAGGCCGATGCCTTTGAACTGGGCGGCGGCGTAGGTGATGGCGATGATGACCGTGACCGAGGCGGCGAGCAGCCGCACCACATGGCAGTCGAAGCGGTCGCCGAGAAATTCGGGGATGGTGTATTTGCCGAAACGCCGCAACTGGGCGGCGATCAGGCAGAGCAGCAGCACGTAGCCGCCGGTCCAGCCGATGATGTAGCCGAGTCCGAACCAGCCTTTTAAATAGAGCAGCCCGGCGACCCCCATGAAGGAGGCGGCGGACATCCAGTCCGAGGCGATGGCGGCGCCGTTGCCGAACTTGCCGATCTCTTGGCCGGCCACCCAGTAGCCCGCGGTGTCGGACACTTTTGAAAGAAAACCGATGCCGACGTAGACGCAGAGCATGGTGATCATGATGACCGCCGGAATCAGCTTGAATCCCTGTTCGACCTGGTATATTTCTTCTCCCGCCGCGGCAAGGAGGTTGCCGGTCAAGCCGAAGATCGCGGCCAAGGTCAGGCAGAGAATCAACGACGTTCTGTTCACAGGGCTTTCCTCCGGGGATTCCCGCGGGCTACTCTCTTGTCCCACCGCTTACAGTAAAGCTTGCACAGCAGAACGTAGCCCACAGTGCAGCCTTGGGCGATCAGCCAGTAATGAAGCGGAAAACCAAGAAACCGGGCACGGGTGAGAAACGATTCGCCGAATCCGCTGGGATCACCCAGCCCGGCCAGATAGATGAGCAATGGAATGCCGTAGCTGAGGAGCGCCCAGAGCACTATGACGATGCCGGTAATGCGCGCTTCCGCCTTCATGCTCGGCATCGAAGGCCGAAAAAAGTTGACGTACACGCGCTCCTTGGTGGCCATTCTCATCCTCCTGGGGGGTCGCTTAATTGTAAATGGAAAGGGCGTTTCAGTAAAGATTTTTACTGGCATGCAGGCCGAGATAGCCCAGTTTGGAGGAGATGATCTGGCCGGCGTCCTTGAGGCGGGGAAGGAATTCCGCTTCGATCACGGGCGGGTTCATGCGGAAATCCGGGCCAATCATGGCGAGACTGGCGACGGTTTCGCCGTGGATATTGAGCAGCGGCACGGCTAGGCAAGTCACACCTTCTCCCAGAGCCCCGGTGTCGACGCCGAACCCCTGGTTGAAAATTTCCCGCAACGTTTCATCGGCCAGGCCGGTATCTAGCGCCGGACGGCGTTTGTGTTCGGGACCGGCTTCCCCCTGGAGCCACGCGCCGGCCAGCAGGATTTGGCCGGCTGCGGAGAGGGCCAGCGGATATCGCTTGCCCACCAGGGAGACGATCTTGACCTGCAGGGGGGTGTCGACCGCATCGAGAAAAAGCAGATCGTCGTCGCGGCGCACGGCCAGATAGACGGCCTCGCTCGTTTCGCGCACCAGTCGTTCCATCACCGGCCGGGCCTTTTTCAGCAGGCCCATGCGCGACAAAAATTTCTGCCCCATCTCGTAGGCGGCGATGCCCAGCCGGTATTTGCCCGAAAGCTCTTCCCGTTCCACGTAGCCCCGACTCTCGAAGGTGGCGAGCAGGCGGAAGACGCTGGTCTTGTTCATGCCGAGCTTTTCGCTGAGACGGGAAATCCGCACCTCGTCGTCATCTTCGCACAGGGCTTCGAGAACATTGAGAGCGTTTTCCACCGACTGGATGGAGTAGGTTTCTTTCCCGCGGCTGGGCAAGGGGCGACTCCTTTCTCGGTCGGATCGATGGCGACAGATCTTTCCCTAAGGCGTCTAGAAAATAATACGACGTTTTATTTGTGTCAACGGTATTTTTCAAAAAAGAGGGATCAGAACTGTCCTGCGCGGTATGGAGGGGCGTTGTTCTGTTTTTTTTTATCAGCTTAAGTGCCCTGAACCATTGAAAATCGATTTTGGATCGCATGGCCTGCAGGGGGCTTTTGGCCTTTGATAAATTATGTTTTATTGATTTCGAAGAGTTTTGCGGAGAGCTCGGCTTCAGCGTTGCAGGCGGGCGATGATGGGAGCGTCGGCAGGGAGGATGTCGTAGCGGTGCAGATCGGTGACCGGCACCCAGCGGTGCTCGGAGACTTCAATGTTCCGGATGACGCCGTCCAGGTGCCGGCACTCATAAGCCAGAATCAGCACCGGCGTCTGCGGGTAGCGAAAATAGACGACCTCGAAAATATCCCCGACTTCGCTCTCGATCCCCAGTTCCTCGCGCAGTTCCCGGCGCAGCCCCTCTTGCGGGGTTTCGTTCGGGTCGAGCTTGCCCCCGGGAAATTCCCAGAGCCCGCCATGCTTGCTCTGCGGCGGACGGCGGGTGATGAGGACGGTATCCCCCTGGCGGAGGATGGCGGCGGTGACGATGATCGGCAGCATGGAGATCTCCTGGCAGGAGGGATGACGGCGAGTATAGACCGCTCCCTCCCCGGGGGGAAAGGGCTTTTTTGCTGACAGTCTTTCCGGGGATGTGCTAAAAGTTGCCGTCGCTTTGCTTGTCCCCGTGAGGTGAAATCATGTTCAGTCTTTCCGAAAAAGGGCGCGGCATCCGCGAGATGTTCGACGCCATCGCCCCCCGTTACGATCTGCTCAACCGGCTGCTTTCCCTCGGCATCGACCGCCGCTGGCGGACCTTCGCCGTCAAACAGCTGAATCTTCCCGAGAACGGCAAAATTCTCGACGTCGCCACCGGCACCGGCGATGTCGCCCTGGAGATCGCCGCCCAGTCCCCCGCCTCGCTGACCATCGTCGGCGCCGATCTGACCCCGGGGATGCTCAAGGTCGGCCGGGAGAAGATCGCCCGTTCCCCCTATCGCGACCGCATCACCCTGGTCACCGCCCCCTGCGAGGCCATGCCCCATCCCGACGGCCAGTTCGACGGCGTCACCATCGCCTTCGGCATCCGCAATGTCATCGACCGCCCCGCCGGGCTGCGGGAAATGTGCCGGGTGCTCAAGCCCGGCGGCAAAGCGGTGATCCTCGAATTCTCCCATCCCAAAAGCCGGCTGTTCAAGGAAATCTACTATTTCTACTTCCGCAAAGTCCTCCCCTGGATCGGCGGCCTGATCTCCAAACGCAGCGCCTACCAGTACCTGCCCGACTCGGTTTTCGAATTTCCCGACCAGGAAACCTTCAAGCAGATGATGGAGGAAGCCGGATTCACCCAAGTTGTCTACTTTGAGCAAACCTTCGGCATCGCCACCGTCCACGTCGGGGTGAAACCCTGAAAATTCCCTTGCCGAACGGATATGTCCGCGCTAAGGTTTTGCCGCGGATTGACGATGGCGTGCATTGGCGGGGGAGGGTAAGGACGAGGCGAATTGATTGAAAAAGGAAGCCGCTTACGGGTTGTTGGCCCGCGAGCGGCTTTTGGTTTTTTGGTTAGTGGAATTCGAAGTGTTTGAACGTATCCGTTTTGAGGATTAAATATCATCTCCCCAAGACTCGCTAAGGCGGTCTCGGTGTTCGTAGCTCCGTAGACGGGCCGTAGGCGGTTTATACCGACTGCCTAAATAAGGCAGTGGTAATTTATGGCCATTCGCAGGCACTTGAAATGATTTAGGAATCAAAATGATTGTCAGAAAGACGGTGCCGCTTTATATAGACCGTATAATCTTGGTTGAGTGTACGAAATCGATGAGTAATTCAGTGAGCCATGACTGAACGCAAAGGATATATCCTCCGGTTCCCGTTTCGGTTGGCACCAGGACAGGAGTTCTCAAGACTTGACCAGCCATATGATGCTGAATGCCTTGGCCTTGGCCTAAGCCTGCGTCGTGGCTCGCAGAGTGATCTTTATTTCTTTTCAGTGGGCGAGTTCCCGGACGAAGAGGCTGGGACCAGATTTATACCGAAGATTTGGGCTGGGCTGATGTGGGCGCTCTTGCATCAGGGTGTATCCCCAATCGCTGAGCTGTCGCCGCAGAACATCAGATACACCGAAGATCCTTTGGCAGCGGGTGAGAATATCTATCTCTATCTCCAGATCGCTGGGCCTCAAGGTCGACAAGCCGGACGGCATTCTGGACGGAGCAAGCCCCGCCGTTTACGGATCTGACAAGGTTGTGAAAGTCATGACTGGCCAGAATGTTACTTTACTGCAAGGTTTCGCACCTGACAGAACCGTTGATCTCATAAATGAGGCCTTTGGTCTTCATCCGGCATAGATTTCAACATCATGCCCACCCTCCCGTCATCGCAACACACGCCAAACATGCAATCAATCGCTGAAACATTAACGCAACCATATCCGCCGGGCAAGGGTAAAATCGCCAGCCGGACTGGCCCGCCGCGCGAGGCGAATAACCCGTGAAAACACAAACCTCTCCTTCCGTTCAGGGGGTCCATATCCGCGCCGAAATGACTAACCGGCCAGGAAAATTGAAAAGTTCCGACATTGCAAGCGTTCACAGACGACGAAGCCCCCGGAGGGAAATCACCGGGGGCTTCGAATTTTCGCTGAGGCTGAGAATCGCCCGATTTAGCCTTTCAACACCGCGTGGGCGGCGGCGAGGCGGGCGATGGGCACCCGGAAGGGGGAACAGGAAACGTAGTCGAGGCCGATCTTGTGGCAGAAGATGACGCTCGAAGGTTCGCCGCCGTGCTCGCCGCAGATGCCGAGCTTGATGTTGGGACGGGTGGACCGGCCCTTTTCGCAGCCCATCTTCACCAGCTGGCCGACGCCGGCCTGGTCAAGGGCGACGAAGGGGTCGTTGGGGTAGATTTCGTTTTCGACGTAGAAGGGCAGGAACTTGCCGGCATCGTCGCGGGACAGGCCGTAGGTGGTCTGGGTCAGGTCGTTGGTGCCGAAGGAGAAGAATTCGGCTTCCTTGGCGATGGCGTCGGCGGTCAGGGCGGCGCGGGGCAGCTCGATCATGGTGCCGATCAGGTATTCGACCTTGACGCCGTAGCGGGCGATGACCTCATCACAGACGCGCACGGCGTTGGCTTTGAGAATCGCCAGCTCCTTCACCTCGCCGACCAGCGGGATCATGATCTCGGGGATGATCGCGAAGCCTTCGTTCTTGATCAGCTCGCAGGCCGCTTCCATGATCCCCTGCACCTGCATGTCGTAGATCTCGGGGAAGGTGATGCCGAGACGGCAGCCGCGATGACCGAGCATGGGGTTGAACTCGTGGAGGAATTCCACCTTGTTCTTGAGGGTCTGGGCGGTGACGTTCATGACCTTGGCGAGCTCGTCGATTTCCGAGTCCTTCTGCGGCAGGAACTCGTGCAGCGGCGGATCGAGCAGGCGGATGGTGACCGGCAGCCCCTTCATCTCGCGGAAGAGACCGATGAAGTCGCTCTTCTGCATGGGCAGAATCTTGGTCAGGGCGCGCTTACGTCCTTCGAGATCCTCGGAAAGGATCATTTCACGCACGGCCATGATGCGGTCGGCGTCGAAGAACATATGCTCGGTACGGCAGAGGCCGATGCCTTCGGCGCCGAACTCGCGGGCGACCTTGGCATCCTGCGGGGTGTCGGCGTTGGTGCGGACCTTGAGTTTGCGGTACTTGTCGACCCACAGCATGAGCTGGCCGAAGTCTCCGGTCAGCTTGGGCTGCACGGTCGGCACCTGGCCAAGGATGACTTCGCCGGTGGAGCCGTCGAGGGTGATGATGTCGCCTTTCTTGACAATCACGCCGCCCTTGGCGGTGAACTGCTGCTCGCGGTAGTTGACGACGATGTCGCCACAGCCGGCCACGCAGCATTTGCCCATGCCGCGGGCAACGACCGCCGCGTGCGAGGTCATGCCGCCGCGGGCGGTGAGAATCCCCTGGGCGGCGTGCATGCCGTGGATGTCCTCGGGGCTGGTCTCGACCCGCACGAGAATGACCTTAAGGCCAATCTTGGCGGCGTTCTCGGCCTCATCGGCGGAGAAGACGACTTCGCCGCAGGCGGCGCCGGGGGAAGCGGGCAGACCTTTGGCGATCACTGTCTTGGCCGCCTTGGGGTCGAGGGAGGGATGGAGCAGCTGGTCGAGCTGGGAGGGTTCGACCCGCAGCACCGCTTCCTTGTCGTCGATCAGCCCCTCCTTGACCATGTCGACGGCAATTTTCACCGCCGCATTGGCGGTGCGCTTGCCGTTGCGGGTTTGCAGCATGTAGAGCTTGCCCTTTTCGATGGTGAACTCGATATCCTGCATGTCCTTGTAATGCTTCTCGAGGATGTCGCGGATCTTCGCCAGCTGGGCGTAGCAGTCGGGGAGCACGTCTTCCATGGCCGGCAGATCGCCGGGCTTGTGCTTGGCCTTGTTGATCGGCTGCGGAGTGCGGATGCCGGCGACGACGTCCTCGCCCTGGGCGTTGACCAGGTATTCGCCGTAGAAGTAGTTCTCGCCGGTGGAGGGGTCGCGGGTGAAGGCGACGCCGGTGGCGCAGTCATCCCCCATGTTGCCGTAGACCATGGACTGGACGTTGACGGCGGTCCCCCACTCGGCGGGGATGTTGTTGAGCTTGCGGTAGGTAATGGCGCGGGGGTTCATCCACGAGCCGAAGACCGCGCCGATGGCGCCCCAGAGCTGCTCCTCGGGATCCTCGGGGAAGTCGCGGCCAAGCTCTTCCTTGACCTTCTGCTTGAACTTCACGACCAGATCCTTGAGATCGTCGGCGGTCAGTTCGGTATCGAGCTGCACCCCGCGCGCTTCTTTTTTCTGCTCCAGCAGATGTTCGAGGATGTCGCCGTCCATTTCCATGACGACGTTGGAGTACATCTGGATGAAGCGGCGGTAGGAATCATAGGCGAAGCGGGGGTCGCCGCTCTGATCGATGATCCCCTGCACGGTCTCGTCGTTGAGGCCGAGGTTGAGGACGGTGTCCATCATGCCGGGCATGGAGGCGCGGGCGCCGGAGCGCACCGACACCAGCAGCGGGTTCTTGCGGTCGCCGAATTTCTTGCCCATCAGGTCCTCGACCTGCTTGAGCTTCTCCTCGACCTGCCCTTTGAGTTCCGCCGGATACTGGCGGCTGTTCTTGTAAAACTCGGTGCAGACCTCGGTGGTGATGGTGAACCCCGCCGGAACCGGCAGACCGATGGAGGTCATTTCCGCCAGGTTGGCACCCTTGCCGCCCAGCAGGTTTTTCATGTCGCCCTTGCCCTCGGCTTTCCCGTCGCCAAAAAAGTACACATACTTCACAGCCATCAACCGTCTCCTCCTGAAAAGTTTTTAGCGCCGGGACCTGCCCCGGCCAAGTAACGGGCTCCCCGGCCCTTATGCGGCGATCCGGGAAAAATCCGCGATCCCCTCGAACAATCTGGCGACGCCGGTGAGCAGCGCCAGGCGATTGATCCGCACAGCGTCCTGGTCGGCCATGACCATGACACCTTCGAAAAAACTATCCACCGCGCCGCGCAAACCGGCGATGGCGCGCAAAGCCGCGGCATAATCCCCGGCCGCGACCGCTTGGGCAACCTCACCGGCCGCCCGGCCGGCCGCATCATGCAACGCCCCTTCGCAAGGGGCGGCGAAAAGCGTGGGCGCCACGGGCGTATCGACGCCGCCTTTAATTATATTGACGACGCGCTTAAAGGCAACGGCCAGCGGCTCGAAATCTTCACGCCCTTTGAGTTCGGCCAGGGCCTTGACCCGAGCCAGAGCGTCGGCGACATCGGCGAAGGAGGCGGAAAGGACCGCATCGACCACATCCTGGGGATAGCCCTGCCCGGTGAGCAGATTGACCAGGCGCAGCCGGAGGAATTCGAGGACGTCGGCGCGGACCTCGGGACGAGGACGGGTCAGCTTGGCGGTCAGCAGGTCGAGGCTGCGATCGACGAGTTCCGGCAGACAAAGCCGGTAGCCGCGCCCGAGAATGATGTTGAGGATACCGATGGCGCTGCGCCGCAGGGCGTAGGGATCGGCGGTACCGGTGGGAATCAGCCCGACGCCGAAACAGCCACAGAGGGTGTCGAGCTTGTCGGCGATGGAGACAAAGGCGCCGAGGTCGGTGGAAGGGATGGCGCCGCCGGCCTGAATCGGCAGATAGTGCTCATAAATTGCCTGGGCGACTTCGGCAGCCTCCCCTTCGAGCAGGGCATACTCACGCCCCATCACCCCCTGCACTTCGGGGAACTCGCCGACCATGCCGGAAACCAGGTCGGCCTTGCACAGGGTGGCGGCGCGGGCGGCCTGCTCCTTCAGCGCCGGCGCCAGCTGCTCGGCAAGACCGACGGCGAGCGCCCGGAAACGCTCCATCTTCTCGTAAGAAGTGCCGAGTTTGGCCTGATAGACCACCGACTTGAGAGCTTCGACGCGATCCGCGAGGGGAACTTTTTTATCCTCCTCAAAGAAAAAGCGGGCGTCGGAGAGACGGGCGCGCAGCACCCGCTCGTTCCCCCGGACCACGACCGCAGGATCGGGAGTCAGGGTGTTATTGATGGTGATAAAAGCCGGCATCAGCTTGCCGGAAGCGTCCACCAGGGAAAAGTAGCGCTGGTGGCTGCGCATGGAGGTGATCAGCACCTCCTTGGGCACGTGCAGAAAGTCGGGATTGAAGGTGCCGAGGACGGCGCTGGGATATTCCACCAGGAAAGAGACCTGCTCCAGCAGTTCCTCATCGGCGAGCACCTCCCCCCCGGCCTCTTTGGCCAGGCGGGCGACCTCGGCGCGGATGATCGCCTTGCGCTTCTCCGGGTCGGCGATGACGAAATGGCGTTCGCACTCCTGCAGATACTGGCTGAAGTCCTTGACGGCAAAGGTTCCGGGAGCCATGAAGCGATGCCCCCGCGACTCGTTGCCGCTGGCGATATTGCCGAAGGCGAAAGGGACCACGGCGCCGCCGTAGAGGGCGACGATCCAGTGCACCGGACGGGCGAAACGGACATCGAGGTCCTTCCAGCGCATGGATTTCTTGAAAGGGATGGCCTGGATCAACCGGGGCAGGATTTCCGTCAGCAGCTCCGCCGTGGGCCGGCCGGCCTGTTCCTTCCTGGCGCAGACGTAGGGCCCTTTGTCCGTCTCGACGATGACCAGCTGGTCGACGCTGATCCCCTGACCGCGGGCGAAGCCCTCGCCGGCCTTGGTCGGCTTGCCGGAGGCATCGAAGGCGACACTTTTGGCCGGTCCCATGGTCTCGCTGCGCAGGGTCGGTTGATGCTCCTCGACCCCCTCCACCGCCAGCAACAGGCGCCGGGGGGTGGCCAGGGTACGGACGGCGCCGAAGGCAAGCTGGGCGTTCTCCAGTTCCGTGCGGATCAGGTTGGCCATGTCGGACATGGCCTTGGGCAGAAATCCGGCGGGGATCTCCTCGGTTCCGATTTCAAGCAGCAGTTCCTGAGCCATCAGCGGCCTCCTTTCAAGAGCGGGAAGCCGAGTTTCTCACGCAGTCGCAGATAGCCTTCGGCGCAGAGTTTGGCCACATTGCGAACCCGGCCGATGTAGTTGGCCCGTTCGGTGACCGAAATCGCCCCCCGGGCATCGAGCAGATTGAAAGAGTGGGAACATTTCATGACGTAGTCGTAGGCGGGAAGAACCAGACCGCGTTCCACCAGGCGGATGCATTCTTTTTCATACATGGTGAAGAGCTTGAGCAGCATGTCGACGTCGGCCTCTTCGAAGTTGTAGGTCGAGAACTCGACCTCGCTCCGATGGTGAACGTCGCCGTATTTGACCCCCTTGACCCATTCGAGGTCGTAAACGTTGTCGACCCCTTGCAGATACATGGCGATGCGCTCGCAACCGTAGGTGATCTCGCCCGAAACCGGCTTGAGATCGATGCCGCCCGCCTGCTGGAAATAGGTAAACTGGGTAATCTCCATGCCGTCCAGCCAGACCTCCCAGCCCAGGCCCCAGGCGCCGAGGGTCGGCGACTCCCAGTCATCTTCAACGAAGCGGATGTCATGGGCCTTGGGATCGATCCCGAAGCTCTTGAGGGAGTCGAGATAGAGGTCGAGAATGTTCATCGGCGAGGGTTTGAGGATGACCTGGAACTGGTAGTAATGCTGGAGGCGGTTGGGGTTTTCGCCGTAGCGGCCGTCGGTGGGGCGGCGGGAGGGTTCGACATAGGCGACCTTCCAGGGCTCGGGACCAAGAACCCGCAGAAAGGTCGCGGGGTTGAAGGTGCCGGCCCCTTTTTCCACATCGTAGGGCTGCTGAATGATGCATCCTTGCCCGGCCCAATAATTCTGCAAGGAGAGAATCAGATCTTGAAACGTCACGGGACCTCCAGAAAGAAGCTGGAACCGGCCCAACCGTCGACCGTCCCAGCCCGGATTAAATCGTCGGCTCGAGAGCTGCTTAAAAAAATCGAATACTAACTTTTTCCAAGGTGGGCTGTCAAGCTGGAATCATCGCTAGAAAGGCTATTTAGCCCCCTTTGCCCGCCCCCGGATCGAGCAGTATCCGCTCCATAAAATTTTGCGAACGTAAGGGACGGCTAAGATGGCATGCCAGGGCATTCGCCACCAGCTCCCGCCCCTCGCGCAGGGTCCGCTCGCCCAGGCGAATGCCGTCGAAAACGGTGGCGGGAGCATGAATCAACCGTGAGACGGACCCGAGAGTCAACAGCTCCAGGGAAAGCCCCTGCTCACGCCCCACGCAATCCGGGCAAAGACTACCGCCGCGCTGGGCGGAAAAGTTCACCCGGGGTCCGGGCAGGGAACCGAAGCAGGCGGAACAATGGAGCAGGTGGGGAAGGTAACCGGAAAGATTGAGCAGGCGCAGTTCGAACAGCAGCCGCGCCGCCGGACTTCCCCCGGCGGCGGCAAGAAAGTCGAGCAGCGCCTTGAGGAGCGCATAGACCTCATCCTGGGCTTCCTCTTCGGCGAAGAGCGCTTCGATCAGTTCGCAGGCGTAGCCTGCCAGGGCGATGGCCGGCAGGTCGGTGCGCAGCCCGGCGCGAAGGTCGACCAGTTCCGATTCCTTCAGGGTGACCAGCCCCCCGGAACGGGGGGGCGTCCAATGCAGAATCACGCCGGCGAAAGGCTCCAGAGAGGCCGCGAAACGCCGGCGGCTGTTGCGGGCCCCTCGGGCGAAACCACGCAGCCGGCCATGTCCGGGGGCGAAAAAGGTGACGATACGGTCGGCTTCGCCATAGTCGAGATGGCGCAGCACGATCGCTTCGGAACGGAAGAGACGCATCGCTGGTGACGGCTAACGCAGGTAGTTGAGAAAGAGGGTGGCGGTGCCGAAATAGATGAGGATGCCGGTAATGTCGTTGGCGGTCTGCACAAAAGGGGTGGAAGCGATGGCCGGATCGACCCCGACCCTCTTGAAAAAGAACGGGGCCACGACGCCCATGGTCGCCGCCACGGTCATGGCGGTCACCATGGCCAGACCGACCACCAGCCCCAGATAGGGATTATGGTGCCAGAAAAAGGCGACCAGGCCGATGGTCGTCCCGCAGACCACGCCCATGATGATCCCCACCCGCAGTTCCTTGAAAAAAACCTGGCGCATGGTGGAAAAGTCGATGCGCCCGGTGGCGAAGCCGCGAACGACGATGGTGGCCGACTGACCGCCGACGTTGCCGCCCATGCCGGTGATGACCGGGATGAAGGAAATCAAGGTAATGACTTCCTCCAGCGTCGCCTTGAACAGCCACATCAGATAGCCGGTGATCACCCCGCCGAAAAGGTTGGTGATCAGCCAGGGCAGGCGCAGCCGGGCGATCTTGAAGGACTTGTAGCCGTACAGCAGTTCCTCGTCGCTGGAACCGGCCATTTTATAGATGTCCTCGGTCGCCTCCTCGCGCATGACGTCGATGACGTCGTCGACGGTGATGATCCCCATGAGCTTGTTTCCCTCGTCGACGACGGGAATCGCCAGAAGGTTATATTTCGCCACCAAGTGCGCCACCTCTTCCTGATCGATGTCGGTGCGCACGCTGATGACTTCGGTGGTCATGATGTCCTTGAGCCGGGCCGTCGGCGGCACGGTCAGCAGCTGGCGCAGGGACAAGACCCCAACCAGGTGATTATATTCGTCGGTGACATAGAGATAGAAGACCATCTCGATGTCTTCGGCGCCCTGCACCGCCTCGATCGCCTCCCGCACGGTCATTTCCTCGCGCAAAGAGAAGATCTCGGTGGCCATGATCCCGCCGGCGGTATCTTCATCGTACTTGAGCAGCTCCTCGATCTCTTCCGAATGCTCGACCTCCATGCTCTGCAGCACTTCCTCGGCGAGCTCCTCGGGCATGTTGCGGATGATGTCGACGGCATCGTCGTAGGGCATCTCCTGCAACACCTCGGTGATCGTCTCCTTGTCGATCTGTTCCAAAAGCTGGGCGCCGGTGGCGTGGTCGAGCTCGGACAGAACGTAAGCCGAGATTTCGGGATCAGCGAGGAGATTGAAGAGAATGCGCTGTTCCTTGAGATCAAGATAGCGGAAAAGATGAGCGATATCGGCAGGATGGGACTTAGCCAGAACTTTGGTGATATGGGGATAGGCGCCACGCCGGATCAGCTTGCGGACGGTATCGAGGAGCATTTGCAGTTTCTGGTCCATGGCGTTCGGTCTCCCCCGGCGGCGCTGCGCGGATTAAGGAACGCTCGATACTAGCACCCCCCCAGCGAGAGTGTCAACGGCGGGAGCCCCCCCGGCTCCGGACATAAAAAAACCCCGCTAAGCGGGGTTTTTTATCGTTACGGCTGTGGGCAGGCTTAGCCGAGTTCCTTGATAACCGCCGAGAAATCCTCCTCACCGCGGCCGGCCTTGACCGCCTTTTCATAGACCTTGGCCACCGCGTTGGCCGCCGGCAGCTCAAGACTCGATTTATCCGCGACTTCCTTGGCCTGGAGCAAGCCTTCATAGACATATTTCAGAGCCAGGTTGCGGGAGAAATCGCCCCGGGCGATGGACCGCCCCTTGGCGTTGAAGAGCGGCGAGGCCACGCCGCCCGATTCGAGGACTTCGAGGATTTTCTCGGCGTTGAAACCGAGCTTCTCCCCCAGCACCAGGCCCTCGGCCAGCGCCACCATCAACTCGGACTGAACCAGGTTTACCACGAACTTCATGCGGGTCGCGGCACCGACCTCGCCCACATGGATGATGTTCAGGGCGAAATGGGAAAAGACCTCGCGGCAGCGGCTGAGCAGGGTATGATCGCCGCCGGTGAGGACCGTCAGCAAGCCGCTGATGGCATGTTCTTTGGTCCCCCAGATCGGCGCTTCAAGAAACTGCACGCCCTTGGAGGAGGCTCTGGCGGCCAGATCCAGGGTCGCTTCCAGGGAATGGGTGCCCATATCGACCAGGATTGACCCCGGCTTGAGACCTTCCATGAAGCCGTTCTTCCCGTTCAGGGCCGCGGTGACCTCTTCCTTTTCGGGCAGCACGACAATCAGCATGTCCTTGTTCTGCGCCACCTCGAAGGGGCTCGCCGCCGATTTGGCCCCCTGCTTGACCAGGTCGGAAACCGCGGCCGACCTGGTGTCGTAAACCGTCAGTTTATAGTGTGCCTTCAACAGATTGGCGGCGATATGCCGCCCGACTGTGCCTAGACCGATAAAACCGATATCCTTGACCATCCGCGACCTCCCCGTAAGACTCGAAATTGAAACATATGCTGACTACCTATACCGCAAATCCACAAAAAAACAAGAGTAAATAAATCAGAAACCGCCGAAACAAAGACGAATACAGGCGCCGAGTCCGTACTCAGACTTGCGCCAGAGGCAAGGAAAAGGCGACCCGGGTACCGAGTCCCGGCTGACTTTCCAGACTGACCCTCCCCCCATGCGCCTCGACGATCGCCTTGACCAGACTCATGCCCAACCCGATACCCCCGAGGGCGGTATTTGATGCGTCGGCCCGAAAAAAACGGTCGAAAGCACGACACCTTTCCTCGTCGTTCATGCCTGTTCCCTGGTCAACCACCTCGAAGTGGTAAAAGCCCGCCTCGGGCCGGCCCGCGATGCGGATAACTCCGGGATTCGGCGAAAACTTGACGGCATTGCTCACCAGGCTGGTGAAAATTTGTTCAACTTTGATCCGGTCGACATCCAGACGCCTGTCAAGGTCGCTCACGGCAAAATCAAAACGCTGGTTGGTTGACAGCCCGCGACAGTATTTCCGCACCTCGTCGAGCAATTCGGCCACGGGATATATCCGCCGTTCGAGGGGGAGCGGCAGCCCCGAATCGACGCAGCTGATATCGAGCAGCACGTCGAGAATGTGGTTGAGGCGCCAGGAGTTTTCGTAGATCCGGCGCAACCCGTCCTGGCGTTGTTCGGGGGAAAGGAGCTCGTCCTGCAACATTTCGGCAAAGCCGCTGAGAACCGTAATCGGGGTTTTCAGTTCATGGGCGGCGGCAATGATGAATTCCGACTTCAGGCGCTTGATCTTGTGCTCGAAGGTGACATCCTGCAACACCAGAACCGAACCGGTATCCGCCCCCTCCGGGTCGTGAAGTTCCGCGAGTTTACACCGCAAAACCTTGCCGCCCTGGCGGGTCGCGAGTAAACCCGGGCAGCCGGAAGAGGGCACGGACTGCCTGGATTTATCCAGCGAACAGACCAGTTTCGAAAGGGCGGAGTCCAATGTCTCTTCAGGGGCAAGCGTATCGATTCCGGGCAGCAGATCCCGCGCCGCCGGGTTCATCAACTCGATGCGTCCCGAAGGGTCGGTAACGATCACGCCGTCGTGCAGGGACCGCAGAATGAGACTCAAGCGGCTCCGGCTCCGGGTCTGTTCGCGCAGGGAGGTCTTGATCTTTTGCAGATAGAGCCCGAGCAGCACCCCGCTGCCGGAGCCAAAAACGAAGGGGACGACGAAACCTTTCGGGTGGAAAGGAAAACCGGCCATCGCTTTCTGCAGCGCGGAAAGCGAAACCAGCAGCAGGGCGCCCCCCAGGGTGCTCAATACTATCAGCATGATCCGGGTCAGTCCTTCCTGTCGGGAGAAAACCTCTCGCCGGCCGAAACAGCGCCCCACCAAGACCCCGATCACCCCCAGGACGCCCCCCAATGCCAGCGGAAGTAAATGAACGTCGCCTCCGGCATTGCGCACTTCGGCAAGGTGAAAAACGCCGGAAACAACCAAGGCGCCGAGCAGGAAAGCCAGAAGCAGGCGCCATGGTTCAGGGTTTCGCGACATCATCGATTCTCCAATGGAAAAACATCGGGGTGCTGCGGTATTCACGGCCATATCCTGGACCATTGTTACATAAACACCCTGAATCGAGGAACCCCCCATTGGAAACTTTTTTTAAGTAAAAATCAAAACGGCGCGCCCCTGAACACCTTTTCAAAAACAGGCGTTCACGGCCTGACCGAACTTACAGATGCCAGACGAAGCGCAGGTTGTAGCGCTCCCCTTCCGGCCGGTTTTCCGCCTCGAACTCTTTATAAACATTGAAAAAGAGGTGCATATCGGGGCTGATGTGCCAGACGCCGCCGGGGCCGGCGGCGAAAACCCGCTCGTCGTCGTCGATGGAGCGGCCGTCGACCCGGGTATGGGTGAGCTGATCGAAAAAGTAGCCGTTGAGCCCGACCCGCAGGGTTTTGGGGAAGACCGCCGTATCCAGGGTAAAATTCCCGTGCCAGGCCTGCCCCGCCTTGAGCTCGTCGGCACCGCCGAAGGGATCGTCGTTCGTATCGTTCCACAGGTAGTGAATGCGCCAGGAGGCGGTCACCTTCTGGGTGAGAAAGAGCGTCGCCGACCAATAGGGGTTGAAGGAGAAATGGTTGCTGCCGGGATTGAGCGCCCTCTTTTCGTCGTACTTCCCGGTCGGCCAGATGGTCTGCAGTTCGATGCGGTTGAGCATCCGCGGCCCCTCCTTGCCCATGACCGGATCCCACTGGAGAAAGGGACCGACGAGCAGGTCGCCAAAGCCGGAATCCGTTTCCGGCAGGGGATCGCTGTCGATGAAGACCAGCGGCAGCATGACGTTGAGCCCCCAGCGGGCGCCGGGGAGAAGTTCGGTCGCCGACTGGTAGGTGGCCTGGGTGAGACTGATGCTCACATCGACCGAGGGATCGTCAAAGGGCAGCCCCGCCAGCTTGTCGGCGGTGTAATGCTGCAGATATTCGGTCAGATAAAGTCCGCTGCCGGCGGGAGGCGCGCCGTCGAGAAAACTGGTGAAGCCGAGGTTGACCGACGGCTGGTTGAAGGCGGCGGCGGGTCCGGCCGACAGGACCACGCCCAAAAGCAGAAAGAGACTCAACCGGTAGAATCGACGCATGACTCGCTCCTCGTGTTCACATGAAAAAAGGCCGACAGGAATCGGCCTAGAATCATCGTTCACCCAAGGGCTTGTCAAGAAATAAAACCATGTTCGCCGCCCATCCTTGGGCTCCAGAAGGCATCTACTTCAGCGGATCGAGAATGTCCCCCGGCAACTCTTCGCCCGCCCCCTTCCCCTTCAACTCCCCGTAAATCCGTTTCCAGTCTTTCTCGACCCGCAGAAAGGCTTCGACAATTTCAGGATCAAATTGGCTGCCGCTGCGCTGGCGGATGATCCGCACCGCCGCATCGTGACTGATGGAGGGTTTGTAAACCCGCTGACAAACCAGGGCGTCGTAAACATCGGCGATGGCCATCAGGCGGCCGGGCAAAGGGATTCCCTCTCCTTTTAATCCTTCCGGGTAGCCGCTGCCGTCCCACCACTCGTGGTGGCAGTAGACGATTTCCCGCGCCATCTGCAACGCCGGGCTGCCGGAGACCCCGGCGCGGCGTTCCGCCTCATCGATCACCTGACGCCCGTAGGTGGTGTGTTTCTTGATTTGCTCGTACTCCTCGGGGGTCAGCCGCCCGGGCTTGAGCAGCAGCAGATCGGGCACCCCGACCTTGCCGATATCGTGAAGGGAAGCCAGACGGCAGAGGAGATCAATGGTTTCGGGGGTGAGGATCTTACCGTAACGGGCATGACGACGAAGTTCCTCCGCGACGGAACGCAGATATTTTTCCGTCCGCAGGATGTGCGCTCCCGTTTCGCTGTCGCGGATGCTGGCCAGGGAACAGAGCGACTGCATCATGAAGTTCTGCATGAACTCGGTCTGTTCCCGGTGCTGATGGGAGCGATGCTCTTCGAAGCGAAAACGCAGCAGGGTCGCGGCGCCGAGGATGGCGCACATGAGCAGAACCGGCATCACCGGCGAGAGGTAGAGCCCATGCAGGTTGAGCAGCCAGGCGCTTCCCGTCCAGAGCAGCAACCCGGAAAGGGCGGTCAGCAGCAGACCGACGGTCGGCGAAAGCCAGGCGAGCAAGAGCGGCAAGAGCAGCCCGGAAACGACCAGCATGAGGATGTCGGCACCGGGAAACCAGCCCGGCACCCGGATGAAATCGCCGTTCAGGATATTGGCGGCGATGCGGGCGTGGATCTCCACCCCGAGAAAGGTTTCACCCAAGGGGGAAACCAGCCGGGTATCGAGGCCGGTGGCGGCGACGCCGACAAAGACGACCTTGTCCTTGAGCAGGACGGCGGCCTGCGGATCGTCCAGCAGGGTCGCGGCGGAAATCCGCTGCCAGCCGCCTCGGGCCGCCGGAAAATCGATGAGAAAATTGCCCTGTTCATCCAGTGGGACCCGGCGCTCTCCCCACCGCAGGAAGAGCTCATTCCGGCCGGCCAGCAGCGCCGGCGTTTCCACGCCGTCGGCAAGGAGCAGGGTCGCCAGGGCCAGACTAGGGTAGAGTTCGCCCTGGGCGGTAATCAACAGGGGGATGCGACGGAAGATGCCGTCGCGGTCGGCAACGGCATTGAGAAAACCGGCGGCGGAAATGCTCTCGGCCAGTTCCGGCAGAATTCCCAGGCGTCCCCGGGCTTCGAAAAGCCGGGATTCGGGCACGGGCAGCAGCGCCAAAGAGGGAGGCTCGGCGCCGGTCCAGACGCCGGCGCCGGGAGCTTCGAAGTGAACCTTGTAGCCCAGGACAAAGGGGCCGTCGGCGAGAACCCGGGCCAGAGCCTGATCGGAAAAGGGCGGGGGCGGCGTTTGAAAAAGCTCTTGGAGCCGTTCCCGCAACCGCGGTTCCAAGGCTTCGGGACGCATGCGGTCGGGCTCGGCAAGCATCATGTCCACCCCCACCGCGCGCGGCTCGCCGAGACGCACCTGATCCAGAAGCAGCGCCAGCAGCGAGCGGGGCCAGGGCCACTGACCAAAGGCTTGCAGGCTGGGGTCGTCGATATCGACGATGACCACCTGGGGGTCGTCGATGGTTTCGGCGGAAGCCCGCAGCAGCAGATCATAGACCCGCTGATCCAGCTCGCTGACCAGGGACGGTCGCCAGACGGAGAGGAGGCACGCCAGAAGGGTGAGCCCCGCCCCGACCAGCAGGATAAGCAGCCGCCCGCGGATGAGATCGCGGCCGATCCGCGATTCGAGCAGATGCAGCATCAGCGCACGGTAATTTCGACGCGCCGGTTGCGCGGCTCGGAAACTTCGTCGTCAGTCGGCACCAGCAGATTGCGTTCGCCGTGGAAATCGGTTTCCAGCACTGTCGGGTCAATCCCGGCATCGGTCAACAGCGTGACGATAATCGCGGCACGCTCCCGGGAAAGTCGCATATTGGCCTCGTTGGAACCCAGTGTGTCAGTGTGACCGACGACGCTGGTATCGACCGAACGGCGTTCGCGAATCGTCGCGACCACCTCGGGGATGAGGGCCTGCGATTCGGCGGTGAGTTCCTTGGACCCTTTCTGGAAATAGAGGATGAAGCGCCGCACCGGCTCCGCCTGCGCCGCCAGGGCGTCGTGGAACCGGGCCTTGACCTCGTCGGCGGACAGAAGCGTCGGGGCTTCGGGAGCCGCCCCGGCCGCGGCGACCGCCGTGCTCTGCCAGGCCTCACCGAGGGTTTGCGACCCTTGCGGATTGCTGACGGTGATGCTCCCCACCGTGCCGGTGTCGTCCGGCAAAAGCACGAACCGGCTTTTCGGCGGAGCCTGGGGAGCGGCGCACGCCGAAAGCATTGCCGAGAGACAAACCGCAACCAGTATTCGCGACAACAAACCCATCAGACGCGCCCTCCTCCTCGACAAGTTATCCAACGATCTCCATGACAAAATGCGTTCCCCTCACCCCCACCGTTCCCACGGGGGTTTCCAGCCGCACGGCGCCGGGGGCGAGCTTAGAGATCTGCCCGGAAACAAAGGCCGCCATCCCCCGGGCCAGGCGCAGCACCAGCCCCAGGCGTCCCTCGCCGGGGGCGAATTCGAACTGCTCGACGGCCAGATCGCTGTTACCGCCCAGGGAAAGACGGGTATCGTCGCGAAAGATCACACCGACCCGGCCCGTTTCTCCGGTCTTGAGCTGATCGCCGCGAAAGAGGAGCGTTCCCGACTCCGCCGCGATCGTCTCGCCGCCGCGCAGGACGAAAACTTCCCCCTCGACGTTCTTGATGCTGCCGATGCGCTCATCCTGAGCCTGGGCAAAAACGGGACAGAAAACCAGCAACACCAGAAGAATACCTAACCTTTTCATAAACGCCCTCCACGTTCGCAGGTTGATGGTTCATTCACCGGGCCCTTCGCGCACCCCTGTCATTCTAACGTAAAAGGCGGATAGAAATTGGCGGGGGAATTTTGAAGAGCAGCTTTGTGGCCGGGGGGGGAAATCAGACTTGAGCCGCTTGCCGACATTGTGCAACCGAAGTGGCGCACTTTTCGTGCAAGGAACTGAAAATCATGTCGAGCACCGCCTTCTGGCGCATCTCGTGCTTGTTCAGCACCGCCAGACAACTGCCCATGGGAAACTGTTTGTGCAGATATTCGGCGTCCCGACCGGAAAGAATGATAATCCGGTTGCGGCCGACCCCCTTGGCCACGGCGTAGCCAAGCATCTTGCGCCCGTCGAGCCCCGGCATTTCCAGATCGAGCAAGAGCAGCGCCAGATCCTCGTGAATCGCCGCCAGCCCCCGGATCGGATCGAGGCAGGTGCTGAACTCCAGCGCCGGATAACGCTCGCGGACGTAGTCCTCGATATAGTCGAGAAACAATGGATCGTCGTCGATCATGAGAACTTTCTGCATCGTTTTCATCCTCTTCGGAGCGGGGGCCGACATGAAAATTAGACGGCACAAACCCTATCTGTCAAGGGGTTATTTTCCCCGCCTCCGGTCTTTCTAATGGGCCTCGCGCCAGTTGGCGCCGACGCCGATGTCGACCAGCAGCGGCACGCTCAGCGCCACCGCCCCCTCCATCTCGCTCCGCACCAGTTCCCGCGCCCGTTCCAGCTCGTCTTGCGGCACGTCGAAAACCAGTTCGTCATGAACCTGCAGCACCATCCGCGTCTGCAGCCCTTCCGCCGCCAGCCGCCGATGGATACGGACCATGGCGACCTTGACGATGTCGGCGGCCGAACCCTGAATCGGGTAGTTGATGGCGTTGCGCTCGGCATAACTGCGAATCGCGCCATTCTGGCTGAGAATCTCGGGCACGGCACAGCGCCGACCGAGCAGGGTCGTGACGTACTGGTTCGCGCGGGCCTCCTCCTTCTTGCTCTCCATGAAGGTCTTGATACCGGGATAACGGGCGAAATAGTTGTCGATGAAGACTTGCGCCTCGCGGGTGGGGATGCCGAGATCCTTGCCGAGACTGAAGGCGCCCATGCCGTAGATCACCCCGAAGTTGATGGTCTTGGCCTGGCGGCGCATCTCGCTCGTCACCATCTCGGGGAAGACCCCGAAGACCTCGCTGGCGGTGCGACGGTGGATATCCTCTCCCTGGGCGAAGCTCTCTTTAAGTGCCGCCTCGTCGGCCAGATGGGCAAGGATGCGCAGCTCGATCTGCGAATAGTCGGCGGCGAGCAGCACATTCCCCTCGGCGGGGATGAAAGCCTCGCGGATGCGCCCCCCCTCCTCGGTGCGGATCGGGATGTTCTGCAGGTTCGGCTCGCTGGAGGAAAGGCGGCCGGTGGCGGTCACCGCCTGGTTGAAGCTGGTGTGGATGCGCCCGGTGTCGGGGTTGACCAGTTTCGGCAGGGCGTCGCAGTAGGTATTCTTGAGCTTGGCCAACGAGCGGTGTTCGAGGATACGGGCCGCCACCGGATTCTGCTCGGCCAATGCGCTCAAGACCTCGACGTCGGTGGACCAGCCGGTCTTGGTCTTCTTCCCCTTGGGCAACTTCAGCCTCTCGAAGAGCACCTCGCCGAGCTGCTTGGGCGAGGCGATATTGAAGGGGCCGCCCGCCAACTCGTGAATCTCCCGCTCCAGCGCCGCCAGTTTCCCCTCCATCTCTTTCGACAGAGCGCCGAGAAAGTTGCTGTCGATGCGGATTCCGGCCCATTCCATGTCCGTCAGCACCTCGACCAGCGGCATCTCCACCTCATCGAAAAGGCGCCGCTGTTCCATTTCCTTCAACTTTGGTTCGAGCACCGCCGCCAGGCGCAGGGTGATGTCGGCATCCTCGGCGGCGTAGTGGATGGCTTTTTCCACCTCGACCTCGGCGAAGCCGATCTGCTTCTTGCCGCTGCCCGCCACCTCGGCGTAGCTGACGGTCTTGTGGCCGAGCAGGTCGCTGGCCAGGGCGTCCATGCCGTGACTCTTGGCGGCGGGCTGGGCCAGATACGAGGCGATCATGGTATCGAAGAACGGCCCCCGGACTTCGACCCCGGCCCGGCGCAGCACCAGCAGGTCGTACTTGAGGTTCTGGCCGATCTTGAACAGTTGGGGATCTTCCAGCAGCGGCCGCAAGGCTTCCAGCACGTGCTTGCGGTCGAGTTGTTCGGGGGCGCCCAGGTAGCGGTGGCCGACGGGGATGTACCAGGCCTCTTTCTCCTTGATCGAAAAGGAAAGCCCGACCAGATCGGCGCGCACCGCGTCGAGACTGGTCGTCTCGGTGTCGAAGGCGAAGCGCCCGGCGCGGCGCAGGTCCGCCGTCAGTTCGTCGAGCCCGGCCGCATCCAGTACGCCCCGGTAACCTTCACCACCGGCGCGGGTTTCCGTGGAGAATTCCTGGATCAGCTTGTGGAATTCCAGTTCCTTGAAGAGGGCGGTCAGCGCCTCGCGGTTCGGTTCGGAAAGGGCGAAGCTCGCATAATCGAGCTCCAGCGGCAGATCGTCGACCAGGGTCACCAGTTGCTTCGACAGCCGCGCCTGCTCGGCGAACTCCCGCAGCTTCTCCCCCATCTTGCCCTTCACTTCGGCGCTGCGCTCCAGCAGGTTCTCCACCGTGCCGAACTCGCGGATGAGCTTGACCGCCGTCTTCTCGCCGATCCCCGGCACCCCCGGGATATTGTCGGAGCTGTCCCCGGCCAGGGCCTGCACCTCGATGACCTTGTCCGGCGTGCCGCCGAAACGCTCCGCCACTTCCTCCAACCCGGAAATCTTGTCCTTCATGGTGTCGAGCAGGCGAATGCGGTCGGAGACGATCTGCATCAGGTCCTTGTCACCGGTGACGACGGTGATCTCCAGACCCTCGGCGGCGAATTTTTTCGCCAGGGTCGCGATGATGTCGTCCGCCTCATAGCCCGCCTTCTCGATGGCCGGCATGTTGAAGGCCCGCACCACCTCTTTGATGTAGGGGATCTGCGGCGCCAGATCCTCGGGCATGGCCGAGCGGTTGGCCTTGTACTCGGGATAAAGCTCCTTGCGGAAGGTCGGCCCCTTGGCGTCGAAGACCACCGCCAGATGATCGGGCGCGTGCTCGCGCACCACCTTGAGCAGCATGTTGATGAAACCGAGGACGGCGTTGGTGGCAAAGCCCTTGGAATTGGAGAGATGGCGGATGGCGAAGTAGGCGCGATAGATATAACTGGAGCCGTCGATGAGATAAAGACGGCGGGGCTGCTCGGTCATGAAGGTCTCCCGGTAGATTCAAGTGGCTGCCAGCGGGCATTATTTCACAGACGACCGGGGAAACAAAAGAGAATCGAACCGGCGGGCTCTCGAACCGGCGGGCTCTGGCCCTCATCCCATCCCCCGTGTATACTGACCGCGAAGTTCTCACCAAAAAAGGAGCGCCCATGCCCACCCCTTCCGTCCCTCTCGTCTGGCTTCTTCTGTTCTCTCTGTCGCTCTGCGCCTGCGTCGCCGGGCCGACGGTAAAATCGGCGCCACGACAAGAAGCCGCTGCGCCGCCGGCCTGGGAAGAGCATCAACGGGTACTGCAATCCCTCGATGCGCTGATCGATGCCTACCAGAACAAAAACAGCATGGCCTTTTCCCGCTATGTTTCCGAACGCTATACCGGCGACGACATGATCCTCGACAGCCGGATTCGCGATACCATGCGCCGCGTCCACGACGTCGGCATTCGCTACACGGTGAACAACCTCACCTCCGACGGTCGCGGCAAGGTCTTTGTCGCCGTCACCTACACCCGGGAATATACCGACATCGGCACCACTCAGCGTATTGTCCATACCGGCCAGGCCGCCCTGATCTTCATTTACGAAGGCGGCGAGTATCTGCTTTACAGCCAGCCCACCCCCCTCTTCTGACCCGCGAACGGCATTCGGCCGGGGGGAATCACCCCCGGCCGAACATCTCATTGGCTTAACTCCGCGAAACAATCAGTTGCTGTACCAGAAACGGCCCTGAGGGGTTCGGGCGATCCGCACCCGGCCGCCATCGAACCCGGCGAGTTCCTCCACCACGTCGGATTGCTCCTGATGGACAAGTCCATCGGCGTAGACCCGGCCGGTGATCTTCAATTCATAGCGGACCCGGCACTGATCGCTCCCCATCGATTCCACCCGCAGGTTCCGGATATCGACCTGAATTTCGTCAAAGACGGTAAACATGTTGCGGAAATAACTCTCCACATCGAACAGGGTGGTGCCGTCCCCCGCTTCCCAGCCGTCGCTGAGCAGACTCATCAGCCGGGAATCGTTCTTCGCCTCGTAGGCCTCTTCGAAGCGGGCATAAAAATCCTTGACCAACTGCTCGTCGACGGGTTTGGTGGGTGTTCGCGAGGAGATCGTCGCCCATTGCCGGATAAAGAAGAACTTCTGTTCGTATTCTTTTTGTAAACGGGCAAAAAACCCCTGCCGATCTGGAGATAACTTCGGATCGCCAACCGCCGTGCTTAAGAAGCCCATCACGGCCGGTTCTTTGGCCGCCGCCTGCTGATAGAGTCTGGCGACGGCGGGATCGTGCATGTCCTTGTTGTAGGCGGCCTGGGCATCGTATTCGAGGGAGGACAGATTGCCGACCACCTCGCTGAAGCGCTGCTTCATCTGTTCGAAATAGGCTTCGCCGCCGGTCCAGCTCTGATAGGCCGCCACCTTTTCCTCGAAAACTTTGATCACCCCCAGGACGGCGGCGCGGGTCTGGTCTTCCCAGCAGTTTGCCGCGACCTCCCGCAGGAAATTCAGGCCGTCGGCCGGGTAATTGGCCAGATCGATATTGACGTTATTGACCGGCTGGCTGCGGGTCGGAATCGAGAGCAGCCCGAGATGGTCACTTCTCACCGCCTTTTCCATATTCCGTTCGAAAAAGATATCGACCTTGTCGACTTTCTCCAGTTCCGCCTTGAGCGTATCGAAATAGTCTTTGGTGATGATCCGGCATTCGCCCCGCCATTCGATAAACGTATAATGCGGCGGTGCCGACATGCGGGCCAGGCCGGTGCGATCGGCGATATACATATCGACGAACTCCTTGAGCCCGAGATTGTAGTTCTGATCCATCCAGACCAGGCGGGCTTCGGCAAGCTTCTGGTCGAGCCCCTGCCGCGCCTGGCGGATGTCGCCTTCCGTCATAAAAACCTGACGGCCGATCAGCGCGCTGCATTGCCCCCCCGCATAGGCGGCGGCGACTTCGGGCTTCAGCACGAAGGTTCCGTTACGGCCACTGATGCTGATCCCGGGGTAGCCCGGGGTGAATTCCTTCAAAATCGGACCCAACTGGCCAAGGGTTGAACGTAATTGGGCTATATAGGCCAGATCGTTTTCCATGTTTCCCAGGTCGGTCTGGTAACTCTGCTGAGCAGCTCGTGCCGAATCCTTGAGAGATTCTCCCTGATGAATCAGCTCCTTGATCTTTTTGACGAAAGGCTTTTGTTTCTCCTCAAGATTTCGTTTCCAGGACTCCAAAAGTCGCGGATTTGCACTCATCGAGGTTTCTGCCAACAGCGTTTCTAACTCAAGAACTTTTTGTTCAAGGACATCAATTTCCGCCTTTTTCTCCGAAAAACGCTCTACAAGCGCGACCAAACCATCAATACTTCCGATCAGCGTCGGCAAGTGGGCCTTGCCACCACAAAACGAAATATACATTGCCTCCTCGCCAATCTTCTGACTCAAGGATTGCAAATAAGACACATAAGGCCCGGTAAAGCCGGAAATGTCGTCACCCCGCTTGAAAGAGGCCTTGGGGAATTGATAGCGGCCGATTCCGGCATAGCCTGACGCCGGAAAGGTGCCGCAATATCCCGCCAGGGTTTCTTCAAGCTCACCGATCCCCCCCATGGAACGGCCGCTTCCCCATTTCGTGGTCTGATAGGAATGGATCGTGGCATCGATTTCCCGGACCAGGCTGCCCAGTTGCTCTTCAATCAGCTTCTCCCGACCTTTGAGCGTCTCGACGTAAGCGTCAACCTCCTCACGCAAAAGCGTCAACGCTTGTTGATCGATGGAACGATACGCCGACAACTGAACACCAAACTGCTTCAAGGCCTCTTCGTTTCTTTCCGGAGGGATCGGCCGCATCTGCTGCGCCTGATCAAATTCCGCCTGCACCGAAGCCACCTGATCCTTATAGAATTTGTTCATGGCTTCGATCTGTTGGGAAATTTGGCTATTAACGGCCGAAATGCTCCCGGTTTTGGCGAATTCCTCTTCGATGGCTCCTTGCAGATTGGAAAACTCGAGATTAAACCCGAAAGAAGAGGCCCGCCAGACGGTTACCTGAGCACTCTCCGCCTTTTGCCGCTCCTCGCGCTCACGGCGATCGAGCAATAACTCGCGCGCCGCCCAGGCCTGATCGTGGCAGCTGCGCAACTCTTTAAGCAGCGACTCCCGCTCGGTCCCGAGCTTGCCGGTGGAGGGAATCCAGGCCAAGACATCGACGGCATAACGCTTGGAATTGTTGATCACCTGGATCAATGGCGACAGATCGTTGCCGTTGACTCCCTGTTGAATCCGACCGGGACAGTTCTTGACGAAATCCCGCACCTCGGGAAGCATGCCGACGGCGGTCATATATTTTTGCAGCACGCTCGAAGAACTTAGAGCACCCGCCTTCTGCTGCAACTCGTCGGCATATTTACGCATGACGTACTGCTGCTCACGCACCTTCGCCGCATTGTTCAAAACTTTGAGCAAGCCGGCGATGCAGCTCTTGAATTCATCGCGGCGTCCGAGCAGTTCGGCCTCTTCGTTCAGGTTTCCCGGCGCCGCCCAGCGGCTCCACAGGCTCGATTCGGGCCAGTCCTTGCCAAGTTCATCGGTGACGTAGGTCTTGAACAGGTCACGCCAGCGATCTTCCAACAGGACCTTGCGCCAGAGATATTCCACCGACTCCGAGGTCACGGGAATGGGGTCGCCGACACCGATTTCCCGGCTTCGGTTTTTCAGCTTCGGATCGCTCTCGATCATCCCGTAGAGGCTCTCCAGCTTGACCCCGATGGTGCTTTTTTCCAGTTCGGCGGCCGACATCCGATAGATCTGGAAGGCGGTGATCAGAGTTGTCACCGGCAGGGTGGTCAGGCCCATGGCGCCGAGGTAGGCCTTGCCCGCCTCGCTGCCGGCCGCCTCCCCGAGAATGAGCAAACCCGCGGAAATCGCCGCTTCCTTGGTTTCACCGAGATAGAGTTTTCCGCCGATATCCAGGGCGCCGGAGATCCGGCCGATGGCTTGATTGTAGAAATTGAGCTTCTCGGAAATCTCCTTGACGCCCTCCGAAGCCCCCTTGGCAAGAGTCTCGCTGTAAAGATTGAGCAGCTCACCGTAGCCGGCGGGAACAGCGGTCGTCACGACCTGCTCGAAGGGGCCGGGGGCTTCGGCCAACGCCTCGCCGGGAGGCGCCAACAGGCAGACACATGCCGTCAACAGGATCAGAATACGAAAACAAACTTTACGATAACCCTCAATAGCGATCGCCCTGCCTGCCATGTTCGCCTCCTCAGGGGTTTTTCTTTGGAATCCGCTTACACCCAAGCACACCTGTAAGCAAAAGCGGCAGGGCGGGCTCTCCAGCCAACCAACCCTGCCGCCTAACAACACTAGAAGCCTAAGCTAACGGGTGTCTTGCCGGTTTACAGACTTCCGGAAACGCTCACCACATTGCTCCAGGCGCTCAGATCCCCATCGGAAATTTTTTCCAGGGCAAGTCGGTAGTAGATCCGGCCCGCATCCCAAATTTCACCGCGGCAATGGGCGGTAAATTCCGTGAAGGACACCTCGCCCAATAGCGGTTCATCCTCATCCGTCCAGGGGCCTCCCGGCGAAGTACTCCACTGCAAGACGCGCTTGTAGGTCGATGCGTTGACGCTGCCGGGAACATCGAAAGTGAGGGTCAACTCCGGGTAGGAGAAGTACTGCACGGTGAGGTTGGTCGGGCGCGGAATACCGACCGCACCGGGGCCATCGTCATAGTCGTCATCATAGGGTTGGTCGGAAAGGAAAATTTCGTTGTTCGAAACCCTCAGGGTCTGGGCGTTTTCCGCCGAATTGGTTTCACCGGTGCCGACGTCCCCGGCTTCGCTCAGACCGAAAATCAGGGGGTGTTTCATGGCGGTGACCAGGGCCCGGTCACCATGCAGCTTGAAAATGAATTCGGTCACGCCCCGATCCTCGTAGGTTTGGGCATCACGAGCCGAAGTCACCTGCCGGGCAAAGGTGAAGGAGGTGAAGATTTTCCCACCGCTGCCGGCGGCGACATTGTTCAGCTGATAGGTCAGGCGCAGATTATCGAACAGGGTGAAATCCTTGCGCACCCCCCGGTCGAGAATGGTCGCGTCGCCGGCAAAATCCTCGTCGACATAGCGCATGAAGGCCCGGGGATCTTCGTCCTGGTAGGCCGCGATCATGGCATCGAGAGCGGCACGAATCACGGAGGTAACATCCCCGTCGGAAACGGTCAGTTCCTTGCGAGTCGCCTCCACGTCGTTGCTCTTGCCCGCCGTATCAAGAATCTTCACACTGAGCTGGTAGGTTTCCCCGAGACGCGGGGTGAAATTGTGGATAAAACTGCCGTCGGCGGCGAGGTTCGCCTTTTGCCAGGTGGCGCCATTATCGAGACTGATCTGCACCGCGCCGATTTTGTTGCGCCCGGCCTGGCCGCGCCCCTTGAGGGTCGCCTGGCCGTTGGGAAGAAGTTCGCGGTAAAGGGTGACCTTATCACCGAGTTCGTCGTAGGAAATGTCGTTCAGATACAGGTAACGGGTTGCTACTTCTTCCTCCGACTGACCAAAGATCCACCACTTGGCCTCGGAGTCGGCGGGAAGGGTCAGCAACCCCGCGAACAGGAAAAGAACGGCGAGCTTTTTTTTCATCATAAATTCATCTCCCAAGGTCTTTCAATAGACCGTTATTAATGGATTTCGCACAGACAACCACTTAAAACACGAAACCAGGCCGCGGGTAAAGAACGGAATTATCCTAGAACTGGACCGAAATGCCCGCGGTCACGCTGTTTTCCCGGAAATCCCGCTCCCGGGTGGTGTAGTCGAAGTCGTTGAGAAACGCCCTCATGTAGAGCATGCTCGACTTCAGGCCGGCCAACAGATCGGGGCGGTAATAAACGTTCAGACGCGCATAGTTCTTGCGGGTGTCCGTTCCTTCCTGCTTGTTCAGCCAGTTCTGCCCGACCTTGAGGTTACTGGTGATCTTGGCGGAAGGGATATCCAACCCCAGGCCCAGGGAGTATTCCCAGATCTGGTCATGAGTGTCCTCCAGTTCATTGTCCAGGGTCCAGCCCCCGGCGTAAATCGCCGGTTTGAATACCAGTTCGCCGACCGTATGGCGGGTACTCAGACTGGTGTTGTAGATGAATTCCTCGTCGCGCTGATTGCCGCTGGTATCGTAGTAGGTGACGCCGAAGTTGCTGGCGCTGTCGAAGATGCCGAAGCGATCCTGATAGCCCAGATTGACGAAATGATTTTTCGTGCTGCGATCGTCGTTGTAGGCCCGGTCATATTTGTAGGAAAGGTCGGCGACCGAATAGGAACGATCGAAAAGCCGCTTGACGGTCATGCCCACCTCGGGCTTGTAATGATCGGTGCGCTCGGCCTTCTGGCCATCGAGATTGTCCCTGTACCAAAGATAGCCGAAATTGTAGGAGATCGTTTTGCTGTATTTGTAGCGCCACTTGGCCTTGAACTTCTCCCTATCCGGAGTGGCCGACCCGAGCAGGGTCAAAAACTCGGGGGAGACCCGCTCATATTCGAGGCTGACCCGGCTTGGGCCACCGTCGCCGATGGCCTCGATCTTGTGGGCGTAGCCGTCGTTATCCAGAGTGCGGGCGCCGTCCGGCTCTTCCCGGGTGTCGGCCAGGGCCGATTCGCCGCGGATGGTCAAGCCGGGAATCGGCAGATATTCCCAGTCGAGACTGTAGGTGGTGCCCTGATAGAGGGACGATCCGTCGACCCGGACATGATCCAGGGCGTGAGCGGCATTGAAGGCGATCCAGAGATCGGGGGTGAGTTGCTGGCGGACACGCATCCCCATGACCTGCCGCTCGATGGCATCGACGCCCCAGAAGTTGTCCCAGCGCGAGTAGGCGACGCCGTAGACCAGGGTCACGTCGGGAAGCAGGTTGGCGCTGTCGGCATAGCGATAAGAAATGCCCTTGACCGCCGTGTTCAGAGAGTACTGGGAAAATGACTCGAAGGTATCTCCTGCGGTGATGGTGTGAATATTGTTGCTCAAGCGCCCGCTGAGGTTGGTCAGGGAGAATTTCTCCGAATCATTACGCGGATCGTCGGTCATCTTGGCGCCGAGGTTGAAGGAGTACTGATACTCCCCCATATTCCCCCGGCCGTTGAGATTGAAGATCTCGAGATAACGCACCCCCTCGGTCAACGAAGACTGATCGTCCCCCGGGCCGCTGACGTCGTTGACGGTCACGGAAAAATCATTATTGACGCGCCATTCGTCGGCGGCCCGGACCTCCCCGCCACCGAGCAACAACAGCACACCCAGCAGTCCCATCCCGAAAAAAACCGATCCCATTAATCTCACTCGCGAAAAACACTTCATTCCCGCATCCTTTCCCATCGAGTTGAATTGAACGGTTCCTGAGGGGGGGGGCGAGCGCTTGGCGCGCCGACCGAGATGCCCCTCCCGGGAAAAGCATGATTTTCACATAAACTAACAACGGAAAGCCTGCCGATGCCAGTCGACTATTTGTCAACTTTTGACTTTTTACAACGGATAAAGTAGGATTTTTCTTTGAAGTTCGAACGCAACGTCTCTCCTTCTTTGATTATTAAAGTCCACCGGAACATTTCATGAATCTTCTCCCCGCCCTCTCTTTCGCCGCATTCGTTTTCTGGCTTTTGGCCCTGCCCATGGACGGCCCGCTGGCCACTGCCCTGGGAGTTCGTAATCCCAGCCTCTGGTTTCTTCCGGCCCACATCCTCTTCCTTGCCTTGGCCGGGTTTGTGCCTGCGGTTATTCCTCTCCAACGACTGGTCCCCGCGGCGGTTCCGGGCGTGATCCTGCTGACCCTCGCCACGGGCTTTTGGCCCGCCGGAGCGCCACTGTTCCTGTTCCTGCTCGGCATCTGCGCGGCGCCGCTCCTTTTGGCGGCCGGCCAGTCCATGGGCCGAGCCCCGAATCCCGTCCGGCAAGTCGCCGTCGGCCTGGTCGCGGGCAATCTCGCCCTGCTGCTCCCCCTCTCCGCCCCGGGCACCCCCTGGGTCCAGCTCGTTGCCGCGCTGCCCTTGCTGCTTTTCCTGCTACAACCGTACACCAGCCAACCCCCTCGGGCACTTCCGGCGGAAGTCTGGCGCTACCTGCCCCTTATTCTCATCTATCATTTGTCCGGCGGCTTGATGTACGGACATCTCTTTCCCGCCTACCAGCAGCATGCCGTCTTTCCCGGCCTGGAACTGATCTTTTACATAGCCGCCGTCGGAGTCGCCGCCCGGCTGGTCCGAACCCGGCTGGAATCCCCTTTGCTCTGCGGATTTTTCTTCGCCATGCTGGCTTTCCTGCTGCTGCAGTGGGGACCGGCCGTGAACGCCGGCATGTACGCCATGCAGACGGGTGCCGGTTTCGTCGATCTCTTTCTGCTGGCCTTTCTGCTCCGCCGGGAACTCCCCGCGCGGGCCTTTGCCCTCGGCAACGCCTTCCTCTGTCTGGGGCTCTTCGCGGGAGGTCTCCTCGGGCGGCATCTGGATACCGTCCCCCGGGGCGTAACCACAGCCGGCAATCTGGTCCTTTACTCTTCCCTTCTCATCCTTTTCCTCGCCACCCGATCGTCGGCCCGGCCGGACAGCACAGAGGACAAACAGGAGAATCCACCACTTCCCGACGACGAATTAATACCGGCAGCTGTCGCGCAAATGCCGTGCAACATCCGCCTGCTCCTTTCCGAACGGGAATACCTGGTTCTGTCCCACGCTCTCTCCGGCCAGACCTACCGGCAAACGGCTGAAAAGCTGGCCATTTCCGAATCCTCGGTCAAAACCTACATGAAACGGATCTACGAAAAGCTCGACGTCTCGGGGCGCAAAGAGCTTCTCGAACGCCTCGCCAACTTCTGAACCGCTCCCCTATCCGGCACCGCCCGGTTGACAAACCCTGCCGGAATGATTAGCTTGCGGCGGACACTGGAAAATCAAGGAGCGGACTTATCCATGGCCACAGATAAAGACGAACCGATCGAAACCGAAGTCAATCCCGAAACCCCGGAGCCGGCCCCCCAAGCTTCCGAACTGGTGCTCGCCGCCGACATTCTCCCGGCGGGCCTGCCGATTCTTCCCCTGCGGCCGCGTCCGGCCTTCCCCAGCCTGCTGATCCCCATGGCGGCCACCGGCCCCCATCAGGTGAATGCGGTGAAGAAAGCCCTGGAGAGCCCCTCCCAGGCTCTGGGACTGGTCATGGTGCGCGACCTGGAGCGCGAGGACTCGCCGGAGAACCTGCACAAAATCGGCGTGGCCGGCAAGATCGTCAAGGTCATCCATGCCGACGACGAAAACGTCCATTTTCTCATCAACTGCCTGGAACGCTTCTCCATCGAGGAATTGACGGAAACCACCGAAGGCCTCTTCGCCCGGGCCAAGTATCACTACGGCGCCGAGCTTTCGGTCAATCCCGAGCTCAAGGCCTATTCCATGGCGATCATCGCCACTCTCAAGGAGCTGGTGCAGATCAATCCCCTTTACTCGGAGGAGGTCAAGCTCTTTCTCAACCGTTCGAGCATGAACGATCCCGGGCGGCTGGCCGATTTCGCCGCCAACCTGACCAGTGCCGACGGCCAGGAGCTGCAGGCCATTCTCGAAACCTTCGACGTGCGCCGCCGCATCGACCGGGTGCTGGTGGCGTTGAAAAAAGAGCTGGAGGTTTCCCGCCTGCAGACCAAGATCACCAAGCAGATCGAGGAGAAGGTTTCGGCCCAGCAGCGGGAGTTCTTCCTCAAGGCCCAGCTCAAGGAGATCAAGAAGGAACTGGGGCTGGAGAAGGAAGGCAAGACCACCGAAATCGAAAAGTTTCAGCAGCGGCTGGAAGGGCTCAAGCTCAACCCCGAAGCGCGGAAGGCGGTGGACGCCGAACTGGAGAAGCTGCAACTGATCGAGCCGTCGTCGCCGGAATACAACGTCTCGCGCAACTATCTCGACTGGCTGACCATCCTCCCCTGGGGCAAGTTCAGCAAGGACAGCTACAAGCTCGACCGGGCGCGTAAAATACTCGACCGCGACCATTACGGCCTCGACGACGTCAAGGAGCGCATCCTCGAATTCATCGCCGTCGGCAAGCTCAAAGGCGACATCTCCGGCTCGATCCTCTGCCTGGTCGGCCCCCCCGGCGTCGGCAAGACCTCCGTCGGCAAGAGCATCGCCGACGCCCTCGGGCGGGAGTTCTACCGCTTCTCCCTGGGCGGCATGCGCGACGAGGCGGAAATCAAGGGGCACCGGCGCACCTACATCGGCGCCATGCCGGGGAAATTCATCCAGGCGATGAAGAGCGCCGGCACCGCCAACCCCGTGCTGATGCTCGACGAAATCGACAAGATCGGCGCCAGCTATCAGGGGGACCCGGCCTCGGCCCTGCTGGAGGTGCTCGACCCCGAGCAGAACGGCAGCTTCCGCGACCACTATCTGGATGTCCCCTTCGACCTCTCCAACGTTCTCTTCGTCGCCACCGCCAACCAGCTCGACACCATCCCGGCGCCCCTGCTCGACCGCATGGAGCTGATCCGCCTGTCCGGCTATATCCTGGAGGAGAAGATCGAGATCGCCAAGCGCTACCTCATCCCCAAGGCGTTGAAAAACCACGGGCTCCAGAAAGGCCAGGTGAGCATCCGCAAGGAAGCGCTGGTGGCCATCATCGACGGCTACGCCCGCGAAGCCGGAGTGCGCAGCCTGGAGAACCGCATCAAGAAGATCATGCGCAAGGCGGCGATGGAGTTCGCCGGCGGCCGGAGCGAGGACATTGTCATCGGCAAAAAGGAGGTCGAAACCTACCTCGGCAAGCCGGTCTTTGTCGCCGACGAGGTCTTCGAGAACGTGCCCGGCGTCGTCACCGGCCTGGCCTGGACCAGCATGGGCGGCGCGACCCTGCAGATCGAGGCGACGGCCATGCCGAGCAAGGGCAAAGGCTTCAAGCAGACCGGACAGCTCGGCAAGGTCATGGTCGAAAGTTCGGAGATCGCCTATTCCTATGTCATGGCCCATCTCAAGGAGTACGGCACCGCCGAGGACTATTTCGACACCCACTTCGTCCATCTCCACGTCCCGGCCGGCGCCACCCCCAAGGACGGCCCCTCCGCCGGCGTCACCATGACCACCGCCCTGCTCTCAATGATTACCGGCAAGCCGGTGCGAAAACGCCTCGGCATGACCGGCGAACTGACCCTAACCGGCCGGGTGCTGCCCATCGGCGGGGTCAAGGAAAAGACCATCGCCGCCCGCCGCGCCGGCCTCACGACCCTGATCTTCCCCGAAGGCAACCGCAAGGACTTCGAGGAACTCCCCGACTATCTGCGCCAGGGGCTCGAAGTCCATTTCGCCGCCGAGTACACCGACGTCTTTCGCGTCGCCCTGGCATCTTAACCCCTCCCCCGCCTCCCCTTGTCAGGGGAGGGGCCACCACGACCTCCCCCCTGACAAGGGGGGATCGAGGGGGGGTGAACCCATCACCCATCACCCATCACTGATTTTCGGAGTCCCAATGACCGTCGAAGAACTCAAAAGCGCCGTCCTCGCCCTCGACCCCGAGCAGAAAAAAGCTTTCATGCTCGAAACCCTCTCCCCCCTCGCCGGCGACGCGGTCAAGGACCCTGCCTTTCTCAGCCAGCTCTTCCCCGTCTTCCTCGGCATCCTCAAGGAAAGCGGCATGGATTTGCAGCAGCTGCTCCAGTTCGCCATGATGATGAACGGTGGCCCGAAGGCGTAAGTTGTCGGAGCGATTTCCACCTTGCCTGACGCCGCGAATAATCAGATAATTGTCAGACAATAATCTGACAGGAGGCCCCATGGGAGCGTTGCTCGAACGATCGGATCAGGCGGTTTCGGTAACCGAAGTGTCACGTTCGGCAAAAACCATTTTCGACCGGCTGTGCGACGGCAGGCAGGAAAAATACGTGGTCATGCGCAACAATGCCCCGGCCGCCGTGATGATGCCGGTCGGCGTTTACGAAGCGCTGATGGACGAACTGGACGATCTGCGCATCGAACTCGCGGCCCGCGAACGGCTGGCCGGCTTCGACCGGACAAAGGCCCTGAGCCACGAGGAGATGCTCAAGCGTTTCGCCGCCGAAAACGACGCATGAGCTGGCGGGTGATTTATCACCACGAAGTGACGCAAGACCTGGAGTCCCTGGGCCGCTACCGGGCGGTCGCCGTGCTGAAGGCCATCGAGCAGCGCATCCGCGACGGCGAACCGGATAAAACCGGCAAGCCCCTGTCCGGCGAACTGGCCGGTTGCCGCCGTATCCGCTGCGGCGATGTGCGCATCGTCTACCGCGTGAACGCCGGCATCGTCGAGGCGCTGATTCTCGCCGTGGGTCCGCGCCGCGACGATGAAATCTACAAAACGGCCCGCCAGCGCACGGAATGAAACGGGCCGAATCGACACAACCGCCCGTCCGGCCCTGGCTGGATGGGCGGTTTATTTGCTTGCCCCCCATGGTAACCGCCCCCCGGCTTACGGATCACACATGACCCCCCTTTACCAATTGCTCGCCGAAAAAGTCCGGCTCTGGCGCGAAGCCGGTTATCCCTGCGGGAAATTCCCGGCCATCGGCGAGATTCTGCGATTCCAGACCGCCGACGACTCGGGCGGAAACTTGCGCTTCCTGCGCCCGCCGCAGTTTCGGGCGCTGGAGGTCTACTGGTATCTGCGGCTGGTCGCGAATACCCCGCATATTCTTGATCTCTACAAAGCCGGCTACCGGAAAAAAGTTGATCTGAAAAACGCCCTCGGCATTTCGCAAAAAGCTTTCGAAGAAGCCGACTGCGAAGTCGAACCGCTCCTTGCGCGCATC
>JAVFAR010000009.1:0-42862 GCA_034002365.1 Trichloromonas sp. | reverse complement strand
AAACCGCCATTGCCGGAACGTATCACGCCTTTGATTTCGAAAAATACGCTCACCGTTACCTCGGCGAGTATCAGTATCGCTTCAATCGCCGATTTGATCTTGCTCGAATACTCCCGCGCTTGATTACGGCGGCGGCCCAAACTGGCAAACGCACTGACCGCTGGCTGCGTCGCGGGCTTGCGGAAGATTAGTTCTATTCAGGAGATTGAATGTCTTCGGCTCGCCCTGGCCGATTTCTTCTTCTTTGCACCAGAGCACGCCATTACGTTCTTCCAGTTCTCCCCAACCCCGCCAGGCAGAGATATCTGCGTCACTGATCGTCGGCAGATGGGTAGCTATCGGCTGATAAGAGAATTCCCCGCGCCGTCGAATGGCAATGATCTCGACGGCGGCCCGGTGTTTTTCCGCGCTCACTTTTTCCAGCAAGTGGAGCGTCAGTCCGCCATAAAGAGCAACCCCTCCCGGCTCCTCATGTTTGATAACCAAATAGTTACTGCGGGGCAGTCGGCTTCCGATCAAGCCGATTTGCTCGGCGCAATCACTGCAGAGGTCGTCTGTGGATCCAAAGGAGCCACGATGCTTGGCGCTGGCTTCACGGTCGATGGGTCGAAGATGACAGATTGGACAGTCGCCGCACTCGTAGGCGGAATAATCAAGATCAATAACAGGACTGACTCCCGTGTTCAAAAGGCGATCGAACTTGTGAAGCTTCCGTTCCTCCAGGGCATCGTTGAAGTCGTCCAGAAACTTCTGGAAACGCTTCAGATCAAAATCCATTTCCGTCAGGGAGACCTCCCAGCAGAGGTTGAGGCACAGTTCGCCGCGAAACTGGTCAAAAAACCAGCGCTGAACCTCCAACTCGAAATCGGGAAGGAGCTTCTGGACCGCGTTAGTTGCCGGCAGCAGCAAGATAAACCGGCCGCCGGCATCCATGATGCGGGCAACGGAAGAAAGACCGAGCCGTTCCAACAGGGAAAGAACGACGGAGCGTGTAAGCATTTGCAGGAAGAAGGATCTGGCCCGGAACAACTTGGCCACACCGCTGCCATGCGACTTATCGAGACCGAAAATATATTTCTGGATGCCTGACAGATCCCCCCCGAGCAGGAGGAATTTCCTGGCGGTTTCGCGCCCCTGGCCGGGAAGCCCGGCCTGTTCGTCATGGTAGACCGCCAGAGCCTGGGCGATCGCGGCGGTTGTCGTGGCGTGGTCATAAAGAGAAATGTCCGCCAGTGACTTGTAGGTGGATGAGGGAATGCACCAGGTAAATTCCTCTAGAAGCGAAGTGAGCGATTCCGTATAACGGGTCACACCCATATCGAGAGGTAACGTGCCTAGCCGTTCGCAGAATGTTGTAAACAGTGCTGCGTAGTCAGACTGCCGTGCCTGTTCCAGACTGACGGGGAACGGATCCTCGGCCAATGGCACCAAGCGGTGGCAGCGCCCCTGCTGTAACTGATCCAGCGGTCGCGGCCCACTCAAATCAACTTGCTCAAAAATCGACAACAGTCGAGCACTACGAAAATCCCCTTCAGCTTCTTCGCCTGATTTGCGGTCTGTCCCTGCGGACAGGCGGTCAGCGATGCTGAGTGCCTGCTCAAACAGATCACCGCCCAAGGGCTTGTGATGGGAGGAAGCTAGCCGGGCAAGCCGGGAACGATCCCTTGCGTTGTCCAACTCCTTGGGCAAGGGCAGGCTCTTTTCAATGAAGTAATCACTATAAAGAACATGAAGGTGGGTCGAGTGCCCTTTATCGTTGGGACAGTATTCCCCTTCCATTTCCTGGCTTTTGCCGACACCAGCGCGCTGCGCGAACTTCCCTGCGTCGTGCAGCAATGCCGCCAAGACCAAAATTTCGAGTTCTTTTCTATCCATCCTTCCACCTCCGGGTAAGAGCTGAACAACATCCTATTCAATCAATCTCTTCAAAAACCACTTCGGCAACCTTGCCAATCCCTCACAGCACCACCCGGATCAACGCCCGCTCCAGACCGATGCCGTAACGGGCACCGGGGCGGTCAGCGGTGGCGCCGACCTGCAGCCGCCGGGCTTCGTAATCACCAAAAGTCGCACGGATCAGGCGGTTGAGTTTGGCGCGGTACTGCTTGACGTAATCCTCATCGAGAGCGGTGGCCCCGCTTTTGACCGGCTCCCGCCCGGTGAGCCGCTGGTAAAGGCGGGTCATCTCCGGCTGCCGGGCCAAAATCTCCAGCGCCGGCAGATAGCATTGGTCGCACCCCCGACAATGGGCACTGTCGCATTCCGCATCTTGCTTGTGCAGGGCCAGCAGGGCGTAAAAGGCCAGGAGCGAGGGCGGCAGGTCGCATTCGACCCTTTTCCAGACGATTTTCTTCTGCGGCAGATCAATGACCAGCAGCGGTTGGTCCTCGCGCACCAGTGAGAGCATCAGCGCCGCCGGACTTTCCGGCTGAAGCAGCATGGCCGGGGTGAGTTGCGCCCGAAGCGGAAAGAAGGGCATCGGCACCAGGGTGATCTCGGCCTGATCGGTACTCATGTGGCAGGGTCGGCGGTCGCGGGTCTGCACAGCGATGGTCCGTGGCTCCTTCGGCGGGTAAAAAAAATCCCGGCAGCTCTCGAACTCGGCCGGCTCGACGAGAACGTGATAGATGCGGTCCTGGCGGCGGGCATAGCATTGGGCGGCGAGGCTTAAGGAGGCGCCCATGGTCTTGCGGCCCCCGGCAATGGAAATAAGCACCTGACATTGCGGGTCGGCGGTGAGCTCGAAGACAGCTTCCATACACAGGCGCAAGAAGCGCTCGCTGGCCTCTTCGCCGCTGATGTCGTCGAGTTCGGAGCCATTCTCGTCCATAACGGCTTGCAGGTGGCGCGGCGCGAAATCGATGGCCTCGCGGGACACGCCGTATTCTTCGAGGTAACGGTAGAAGTGGCCGTCCCCGGAGCGGAAGAGTTGAGCCAGACAAGCATCCTTGCCGAAACGGGTGGTCAATACGCGGATAGCGTCGATCTGCCGTCCTTCCTGGTGCAGGGCGTAAAGGGTTTCAGTGATGACTTGCGGGGTAAGGCCGCACAGGGCGAGGAGAATGGTCTTCATACCTCCGCCTCGGGGCGGAAGTCGAAATCAATGTGCCCCAAACCAAAGGCACTCTGTTTGCCCAAGTGCATCTGCTTGGCGAGGTCGAGCAGGGGCAGATATTCACCGATTTCCCCATGGTAAAGAATATCGCCACTCATGCCCCCCATCAGCATGGTCCGTTCCTGGCGATTGGAATAACGTTTCCAGTCATGCCAGTGCAAGCGGGATTGGCGGATCTTCACCTCTTGGGCTCGGGCCGCCAGCCCTCGATAATCAAGGGTGGGCTCGCCTGTTCCAAAGGCGGCAAAGAGACTGCTGATGCGGCGCAGCATGGCGCGAGTCAGCAAATGGAAGGGAAGTTCGGCGCTGAGCTGATTCTCGAATTTGAGACGTAAAGGTGTGCGCAGGCACAGGTGCAGCTCGCCCCTGGCGGAAGCACCCGGAATTAGAGAAAGCGTCTGTGGCGGATGGGGAACAAGCTGACGGCGGGCCGTGTCGTAAAGGCTGCGCCCGTCGCTGGTGATCCCTTCCAGGACATAGCGGCCCAGCCCCTGGCCCCGTCGTCCACCCAGCCCCTGATCGCTCATGGCTTCGAAAGCATAGACGAAGTACGGCAGATACTCGGTGAATTCTCCGAAAAGCAGCAGGGTGAATTCGAAGAGATCCCCCGCGTTATAGCGGGTCTGCGTGCCGGTGGGAGGTTCAATAACGTAAGGGTGAGGAGGAGCAACCTGACGGGAGGATAAATCCGGAGCGGAAACGAGCGTCTCGAAAACCCGAGCGTAAACACAGCGCGTGGCAAGCAGACAACGGGCACAGTCCTTCTCGCGTACCGCGCAGACCACTTTCTTCAGTGCCCCACCGAAAGCCCCGCGAAAGGTTGACCCCTTGTAGGGAGGCAACAGGGCGTCTTCGGTAAAACGGCAGGTGAACTGGTAACGGCCGAACAGCATAGGTATCCCCTTCCTGAAAACCGTTGTTCATGGAAACACAGCATACACGATAACAGGACGGCGTCTTCCTTGGCAACCTTGCCGTGGCGGGGGATGAAGGGGACATCCCCTGCGATATTGACCCGAGCATCTGAGCCTCTTGCAAAAGTGTTGGCTTGGCGACAACAAGGTTCCGCCAAGGGCTGATTTCACCTCATTTTTTGTACAAGCAACCAACAGAGACAAGCAGTATTCCGGACAGCAACTGAGAGAATCTGCTGAAAAAATCAAGCGAACTATTTCTGACATCATTGAGTGCGCCGACAAGAAGATTGATGCGGCGGTTCATCGGGAATTCGTAAAAGCGGTTCACCGCCCGATTCGACCGGGCAAAACAGACGGCCTTGGTCGCGTGGATTATCTCTGCCTCAACTACGACACGCTTCTCGAAGATGCTCTCGCGCTGGAGAGGATTTCTTTCTCAGATGGTCTGGATGGCGGAGTCACCGGATGGTGGAATCCTACAGTTTTTGAGCGTGATGGGCTCGTCGCGGATCTTCAAATTGCACGGTTCCGAATTTTTACCGCCCGTCGAACTCTAACGAGTGTTTTCACGCACCGCGATTCCGTTCTTTCCCCAACTCCACAATCGCCATATGCCGGAACGGGTGGAAAAATCTTCCCGATCACTGCGATCCACTGCGGGGATTCCCGGTTGATTCGGGACGAGGATCCGCCGTGGGGGCGGACTATTTTCTCATATCCGGGACATTCAACCGGTTCTTCGATCAGAGAATGGCGGTGTTTGGCTCAGATGTTGCTTATTAATCCCTATAAATGCTGACTTTGTGAATCGGCATTCAGGGTTTGAAAACCCTATCCAGGGACGAGGGGAATCATGGGCTGGCGGTCGGTCTTGTCATCGGTTTTTTTCTTCCTGTTTGCCGGAACGGCCTACGGGACGCCGGTTCACCATTTTGAATGCAATGTCTGTCACAAAGCCGGCCAGTCGACCTTCAGCCTGGGGGGAAACAACGTCTGCCTGCAATGCCACCGCGATCCGGCGCCGGAGATGACCTTCGCCGACAACAGCGGTGGGCACACCCCCCATGGCCGGTTCAGTGTGCAGGATGCCAGTGACGCCCTGGGTTCGGCGATCAAGGCCGGTCTGGAGACGCCGCCGTCGCAGCAGACTTCCCACTTCTGGGCTTCGGCCAAGGATGTGGTGCCGGCGGCCGGGGCCATGGCCCCCACCGCAGCCCTCTATCGCAGCCGCTACGGCATTTCCACCGGCAAGGTCACCTGTACCCGTTGTCACGATCCGCATAAGCCTCGGGAAACCTCCCCCAAACTGCTGCGACTGGAAAACCCCGACGATCTGTGCCTCAACTGCCATCGCCCCTGGAACAAGGGGCGGGCGGAGCGGGGCTTGGAAACCCATCCCCTGGTCGCCGATTATCCGGCTTTTGCCGCAGCCAATACGTCAAAATATCGACCCGCCACCTACAACGCGGCGACCCTGGTCCTTGACGGCAACTTCGGCAAGGCCGAAGTCCGGTTGGTCCGGGGCTCCGTCACCCAAACCCTCGACCTTTCCTGCTCGTCCTGTCATGCGCCGCATTTCGTCGATTCCGATTCTTCCACCGCCGACGGCCGCGACCTGGCCGCCGACCTCAATCCCGGCGACGGCAGATTGCTGCGCGGCGACGGTCCCCGTCCGGCAAACGAGCGGGCGGTAAACTACACCGAGAACGCGGCGGTGCTTCGTTCCAGTCTCTGTCAGACCTGCCACACTTACGGGATTCATGGCCGGACCGCCGACGCTGGGCCGGTGATCGGCTGTCTTGATTGTCACAGCGGCCATTCGTATAACGCCGGCGATCCGTTCTTTTTCGTGCTGCGCAAAGAGGCCTTCAATCCCCTGAGCGACAGCGCCGTGACCTTCGCCGGATATCAGGATGGGGGCATCCGTTACACCTACAACTCGATCAAGGCCCTCGACCCGGCGGAACGCTGGAAATTCTGGAACGACCGCCGCGACGGGCAGACCGGCGGTTACTGCGAAACCTGTCACGGCGATGCCAAGGACCTGCCCGGCAGCTATCACCACGCCGGGGCGGTCTGTACGGAATGTCACAAACATCAGGGGGAGAATTACAGCTTCGAAGCCGACTGCGACGGCTGTCATGCCTATCCCGCCGCCTGGGGGAGCCATCTCGCCCACCTGAACCCCGGGCGGATGCTCGCACCCCTCGACTGCGCCACCTGCCACAAAACCGCGGAACATCTCAACGGCCTCTCCGAGGTCCGCTTTGATGCGGGCGATACCCGCGCCGCCGGCGCGACCTACAGCGACGGCGCCGAAACCAGCCGCTACCGCGATGACGGGGGGGCGCTGACCTACGCCGCCACCCCGGCCTACAGCCAATGCGGCAACCTTTACTGTCACAGCAACGCCGCGCCGGTCGGCGGGGTTAACAGCTACCAGACCCCCACCTGGGGCTCCGCGGCGGTGACCTGCGCGAGCTGTCACGACGGCGGCGGCGCGACCACCAGCCTGAGCGAAAGGCACCGCGTCCACACCGATGGGGCGACCTACGCCATCGGTTGCGCGAAGTGTCACGGGGCGACCGTTACCGACGGCGGCACCATCGGCGATCCCGAGAAGCACGTCAATCAGGTCAAGGAGGTGGCCTTCGCCAGTCAAAACGGCCTGACCGGCACCTACAACAGCACGACGCTGACCTGTAGCGCCACCTATTGCCACAGCGACGGCCGGGGCGGGGCGCCCAACGCCGCCGCCCAGTGGACCGACGGCGACGGTCTCGGCTGCGCCGGCTGCCACAACGGGCGGATTTCCGACGCGCCGGGCAATCAGGCCCTGCAGATGTCCAGCAACGCCCATCACCGGCTGGCCAACGAATATTGGATTCGCAAATATCCCTGCCAGTATTGCCATGCCGCCACCGTCGACGCCGCCGGCGAAGTGACTGAGCACGGCAATCACGTGGACGGCGTGATCGACGTCCAGTTCGACGCCAAATGGAACATCGTCGGCTACCCCGCCGCCAGCTATAATTCGACGACCAAGGTGTGCGACAACCTGTACTGCCACAGCGACGGCACCACGGTCAATCCCGAGGTGCGGGATTTTCCCTGGGATTCGGGACAGACCGCCGAATGCGACTCCTGCCACGGTCATCAGGGGGAATGCGTCGAATGCCATGTCGATGACGGCATCACCGGCTGGACGGCGGAAAACGAGTGGAAGAAGGCGACGCCCATGTACGCCAACACCGGCCCCGGCACCGACCGCGCCAATTCCCATGTGCGCCATCTCGAAAGCGAATTCGCCTGCGAGAACTGTCACGCCACCACGGTGGTTGGCACCTGCGGGGATTGTCACGACGGCGGCGTGCCGCTAGGGGCCATGTCCGAGGTCGGGCACATCGATCCGGCGGTGCACGTCAACAAGATCAAGGACGTGGTCTTCAAAGAAGGCGGCAGTTATGATCCGGTGACCAAAAAGTGTTCCAACACCGCCTGTCACGGGAGCGGCGATCCGATCTGGGGGGATGCGGGGAGCGGGGCCGACCTTTGCCTCTCCTGTCACGGCACCACCGAGGCCGATATCACCGATTACAATCCGGCTAACGGGGTCAAGGGCCGCATCAACATGAGCGAATGGGCGACCGGCGGCCATGGCCGTCCGACCGCCGCCGGCAACTATCCGAGCGGCAATCCGCCGGCCAATTTCCCCGGAAATCCCTGCTGGTACTGCCATGACAGCGACGTGCTCCATAAGGACGCGAGCAATCCCTTGCGCCTGAAAATTCATGCCCAGTTCGAAAAGCGCTACGAGAAGGAGTGCGTCTACTGTCACATGGAGGGGACCGACGCCGAGTGCCTGGGCTGCCACGACGGCGTGGAGAGCCTGTCCACCCAACTGGTCGACATCACCAGTCCGACCTACAGCGTCGATCACAGCGGTTTCATCAATGGCCAGACCTCGTGCCTCAGCGCCGGTTGCCATCCCGATGACGCCTCGCAGCACAATACCGGCGCCGGGGTCTGGGACGCCGCGCAGCAGGCCGACATCAAGAATCAATATATGATGATGGGGGTCTGCCTCCAGTGCCACGACAACGACGACAATGACCGCTGTCACAGTTGCCACGCCTGGAACGGCGATCCGGCCCAGGATCCCTACCGCATCGGCTACGACCCCGGCACCGGCTTCATCGCCGGGTCGAGCAAGGCCAGTTCGAGCCATTTCGGCTACAAGCATTTCGCCGGTTTCCAGGAAGACGGCACCTGGCGCGGCGGCAAGTTCTGCTGGGACTGCCACGATCCCCACGGCGATACCAACATCTACATGATCCAGGACAAGGTGGCGACCCAAACCGACGGCACCTTCGGCATCCCCCTGGCGCGGGCCGAGGTTTCCTTCACCCGCACCCTGAGCGGTCTCGACTACGCCAAGAACCAGGCGCCCTACAACGGCATCTGCAACGTCTGCCATACCGATACCGAGCACTATCGCGCCAATTACGGGGATGGGCATCAGTCCGGCCGCCGCTGCTCCTTCTGTCATGAACACGGTTTCGGCGAGGGGCATGCCTCAGGGCAGGCCTGCAACGTCTGCCATGAGAACAAGCCGATCTCCAGCCATTCCGGTTTCGGCCAGCCCCGCGACTGCGTCAAATGTCACGAAGGAGTGATCAAGCAACGGGTCGACGTCATGCGCCAGTTCCGCGGCCAGTCCCATCATGTCCAGGGGATGGAGGTCAACAACCGCCATTGCTACGCCTGTCACTGGGAAGCGACGCCGGAAGGTCTGATCAACAACGACTACCACGAGGGCTACAATTACAAGACCCGCGCCGCCCTGGCCAACGCCAAGAACGATCTGGTGATCTGGGGGGCGGGGGCGCGCCCGACCGTTTACGAGGAAGGGGTGACGGCCGTGACCTTCACCGCTTCCAGCATCGGCACCGCCCAGGAACGGGCCGAGGTCGGCAAGATCTCGCTCCACTGCCTGAGCTGTCACAGCGACCGGAACAACGACACCGACACCTTCGGCGACTGCAAGACGCCGCGTCAGTACGCCTGGGACCGGAGCAGCATCGACGCCCGCTACAGCCAGGAGGGGACGGCGGTGCGGGGCAAGTACGCCGGCTTGCCCAACGCCGCGCCAAAGAATCAGACCAAGGCCTTCTCCGCCCACGGCCGGGCGACCCTCAATCAGGGGGGCTGGAGCGCGACCACCGGCGAGGACGCCGCCTTGCCCAACACCCGTGCCGGCACCCAGAACGTGCAGTGCTTCGACTGTCACAACTCCCACGGTTCGTACACGGCCGGCACCACCAGCAGCTACCGGACCTTCGACAACACCTACCGGGGCGGTAACCTGAAGGAGACCCAGGCCGGCAAGGGCGGCTACGGCGCGACCTACAAGGCGGCGGCGGTGGCCGACGCCTCCGGGGTCATCAATCCGATGAATCCGGGAGCGGCCCAGTGTTTCGACTGCCACGAAACCCAGACCGCCGGGGTCAAGCCCTGGGGCTATCAGTCGACCTTCGGAGCGACGGCGCCGATTCTCGGCTATCGGGACAGTTCCCGCTTTGGCGGCGGCGCCAAGGGAGTGTTGAGCCGCTTCGCCTTCAGGGCCGGCCGCCTCGACCGGGGCGGTCATCTCAAGGCATCGGCGCCGCTGGTCAATCCGTCCGGGGTGGACGGGTCGATCAACGGCCTCTGCGCGGGCTGTCACGATCCCCACGGCGTCAGCCCGTCCCTGGGGGCGGATCAGGCCTACGCCGTGCCGCTGCTCAAGGGCACCTGGCTGACCTCGCCCTACAAGGAGGATATCCCGCAGGCCCTCGGCACCGGGTTAACCAGCAGCAACGTGCAGCTCGACCGCAAGGTCTTCGGCACCGGCAACGGCGCCGGTAACGGGCCGTCCCTGAAGATGAGCGAGAATGACGACCGCTTCGGCGGGCTGTGCCTGCGCTGCCATCCGAAGGAGAGCCTGACCGACGGAATCAACAAGAATACTTCCTTCAAGAGCGTCGACCGCATCCATGAGACGGTGAAGGGCTGGGGGAACAACGCCGAGCACAACTTCTCCTGCTCCAAGTGCCATGCGCCCCATGTTTCCGGCCTGGGGCGGCTGATGCGCACCGACTGCCTGGACGCCAACCATCGCGGCCAGGTCGCGTCCGGGGGATCGCCGGGTTCCGGGGGCAACGGCGTCTTCCCCCGCCTGATGAACAATGCCTGGCCGGCCTGCCATGAAACCATGACCGGGTCCTGGAACAACCAGCGCTGGAACGATGTGACGCCATGGTAAAAAGGAAGGGGACAATGACCGTATCGAGGAGGCGGGAAGCGTCGTTACTTTTCGGGATCCGACCCAGGGTTCTGGGCCTTTCGTTCCTGCTGCTGGCGAGCATCCTGGCGGGGCGGGCGCATGGCGCCGGCGGGGATGCCGTCTGGAGTTATCAGCCGTCACTGGACGGCAAGCAGGAGGCGCGCGCTTCGGCGGTCGATTCGGCGGGGAACCTGATTCTGGCCGGTTACAGCGAGACGACATCGAGCGACTACTACACGGTCAAGGTTCTCGCCGACGGTAGCGGTCTGGCCTGGCCGGCCAAGCTTTTCGACCAGGCGGGAGGGCAGGATGTGGCGGCGGCGGTGGCGGTGGACGGCAATGACGACATCATCGTCACCGGCTACGTCCATAACGGCGGCAACTACGACATCCATACCATCAAATACGCCGGTTCCGACGGATCGGTGCTCTGGCGGCACACCTACGACGGCGCGGCCGGCGGTAACGATTTCGCCAACGCCATTGCCGTGGACAGCCTGAATAATATCTACGTCGGCGGTACCATGCAGGGTGCCAACGCCAAGGATGATTTCGTCATTCTCAAGTACGCTCCGAGCGGACCCAACCCCGACGGCACTCCGACCTGGGTCGCAAGCTATGCCGGCGCGGCGGGCAACCATGACCGCCTGACCGCCATCGCCGCTGGTTCCAATGGCGTGGCTGTCACCGGCGAGTCGCAGAATGCCGCCGATTTCGATCTGGTCACGGTGAAATTCGGCTTCGATGGCAGCCAACTCTGGGAAAAACGCCATGGTGACGCCGGCGACGGCAAGGGCCAGGCCATCGCCCTGGATGCCGCCGGGAACGTCATCACTGTCGGCTATGTTCACAACGGCGCCAATCGTGACGGCTATGTCGTCAAACATGCCGCCGCCGACGGCACACCCCTGTGGGAAAAGCTTCGGGATCGCGGCTACGATGACGAGGGACGGGCGCTTTGGCTCGACGCTTCGGATCATGTCTATGTCGTCGGTTCGAGTCTGTCCCTGAGCACCAACAAGGATCTGTGCGTCGCCCGCTACGCCGCCGACGGCACGGAAAAATGGTCGACGATCCACAATACCGTGAACGGCAACATCGACGTCGGCGTCGCGATCCGGGGGGACAACGCCGGCGACCTGTTCGTCGCCGCCATTACCAATGACGGCGTCAGCGGCTTCGATGATATTTACACCTACAAATTCAGCCGGGCCACCGGTACGCTGTTGTGGTCCGCCGTCCACGGCACCGGCACCCGTCACGACCGGCCGGTGGGGCTCGGGTTGACGGCGGAAGGCGATCCGCTCATGGCGGGGTGGTCCGATACCGCCGCCACCGGCTATGATTTCGTCGCCGTCAAGTATGATGCCGGCGCCCTCGACGCCCCCACCGGGTTGACCGCCACGGTCGTCTCGACCAGCGAGATCGCCCTTTCCTGGACGGACAACGCGGCCAACGAAGAGAATTTCGTGGTCGAGCGCAAAAGCGGTGCGGGGGACTGGACCCTGGTGACCACGGCCTTGGCCGCCGACAGCACCAGCTACAACGATACCGGCCTGACCGCCGACACCCGCTATTATTACCGGGTCAAGGCGACCAACACCGCCGACGGCAGCTCTCCCTGGAGCAACGAGGCCAACGCCCGCACCACCGTTATCAGCTACGATCCCCCGGCCTGGTTGCATCTTTATGCCGGAACCGCCGGCGGGGACGACGAGCCGGCGGCCATCGCCGTCGGTCCCGACAATCATCCGGTGGTGACCGGCTTCAGTTTCGACACGGAAGGGGGGTTCGACTACTACACCCTGAAGCTCGACCGCGCCGATGCCGCCGCCGTGACCTGGAGCGCCCGCTACAACGACGACGACAACGAGGCCGACTTCGCCACCGCCTTGGCCGTCGACGGCGCCAACCGCGCCATCGTCAGCGGTTATGCCTCTCTTTACGGCGGCGGCGCGGGCAACAGCAACGACATTTACACCCTCGGCTATCCGGCCGCCGGCGGGACGCCGGCCTGGGCCGATCAGTACAACGGCCCGGCGGGCAACGATGACCGTTCGGCGGCGGTGGCCAGCGCCGTGGACGGCTCGAACAATGTCGCCGTGGTCGGTTACGGCAAGAACGCCAGTCTTAACGACGACATCTATCTGCTCAAATATAACGCCGCCGGCGCGCGGCAATGGGCCGCCGTGCCCTACGACGGCGGCGGACTCGATCAGCCGGCGGCGGTGGCTTTCGCCGCCAACGGCGATCTTTTCGTCGCCGGCAAGACCTGGCGCAACGGCGACTTCGACTATTTCGTCGCCCGCTACGACGGCGCCACCGGAGCGCTGCTCTGGGGGGGCGCTCCCCGGTTCTACAACGGCGCCGGAAACGGCGCCGACTACGCCACGTCCCTGGCGGTGGACGGCGCCGGGCACCTCTATGTCACCGGCTATGCGACCGGGGCCGGCGGACACGGGGACATCGTCACCCTGCGCTATGACGGCGCCACCGGCGATCTTCTGGGCGGCTGGCCGAAGGCATACGACGGCGGCGGCTACGATCATGGGGTCGAGGTGGCGGTCGATCCCCACAACAATGACGCGGTTGTCGCCGGCACCAGTTTCATCGGCCCCGGCAACCACGATATCGTGCTGGTGCGTTATGCCGCCGACGGCACCCTGGTCTGGAACAAGGATCTCGATGTGAACGGCGGCGACGAGGCGGCCGCGGCCCTGGCCGTCGACCGCAGCGGCGTGGTCTGTGTCGTCGGCAGTGCCGGCGGCGACATGCTGGCGGCGATGTTCGATCATCAGGGATTAAGCGTCGGCGCGGGAATCTTCGCCGGCGCGGCGGGGGGCGTCGATTATGCCGTCGACGTCGCCTTCAACGCCTATGGCGAAGCCTTTGTCGCCGGCACGTCCCTCAACGCCGCCAATAATACCGATTTCGCGATCTTCAAGCTCAACTCCACGGTCCTGCCGGCGCCCTTTCCGCTCTCCGCGACCCAACTCTACACCCAGGCCCAGCTCGATTGGACCGACAACGCCCTGGACGAAACCGGTTTCCGCATCGAACGCAAGGTCGGTGCCTGCGACCAGCAAGGGGCCTGGACACCGGTCGGCGAAACGGCGGCCAACAGCACCGGCTATCTGAGCGAAGGGCTTAACCCCGGCTCCGATTATTGCTTCCGGGTGCAATCCTTCAACGCTTCGGGCGAGAGTTCCCGGTGGTCCGAAGTCGAGGTCGGGACCGTCGCCCCGGTTCCCCCCGACGGTCTGACCGCCACGGCGCTGAACACTACCGAGGTTCGCCTGACCTGGAACGACCGGACCAGCGGCGAAAGCGGCTTCGGGCTGCAACGCTGCACCGGGGCCGACTGCGACTTTTCGGTTTACGAAAGTCTGCCGGTGGCCGCCGACGCCGTCGGTTACGTCGATAGCGGCGTCTGCGCCGGGGAAAGCTATCGTTATCGCCTCGATGCCTATAAAACCGGCCAGTGGGTCAGCGCGTTCAGTGCCGTCGCCGATGTTTCCCTGCCCGATGTTCAGCCGCCCGGCGCTTTAAGCAGCGATCTGGTCAGCGAAGCGGTCGTCGAACTGAAGTGGGACGACAATACCCCCGATGAAAGCGAATTCCGTATCGAGCGTTGCGCCGGGAGCGGTTGCGGCGATTTCGCGGAACTCGGCACTCTGGACAGCCCGGCAGGCAACCGGCTGCGGCTGCGCATGGACGAAGCCCTCTGGAACGGCACGGTCAACGAGGTGCTCGACCGTTCCGGGGCCGGCAATCATGGCCGCTCCTACAACGGCGCCACCACCACGGCTTCCGGCAAATACGGATTCGCCGGCACCTTCGACGGCACCAACGATTACGCCGCCACCCCCCTGATCCTCGACCAGTCGGCGGCCGGTCCCGGCGCCACCTTCGCCGCCTGGGTCTATCCCGCCTCGACCAGCGCCAACAACCATTTCCTCATCGGCACCGACAACGGCGGCAACGACTGGAGCCTGCTGCGCAATGCCGGGACCTGGTGGGTGGCCAATGGCGTCGACGCGGCGCTGGTCAATACCGGGGTGGCGGCGACGGCGAACGACTGGCAGCACTTGACGCTGGTCTTCAATCCCGCATCCGGCGTCACCCTCTACAAAAACGGCGCGGCGGCCTGGAGCAACGCCGCCATCGCCTTCGATACCGGCACCGCCGCCGTGCATCTCGGCCGGCGCGGCAGTCTCAACCAGGAATTCTTCGACGGCCGTCTCGACGAGGTGGCGGTTTTCGCCCGCCCCCTAAGCGCCGCCGAGGCACAGGTGCTCTACGAGCACGGCCTTGGCCGCTACAACGACCGCTCGGTGACGGCCGGGAGCAGTTACCGTTATCGCGTCCTTGCCGCCAAGAGCGCCGCTTGCCCCTGGGTGAGCGATCCCTCCGAGGCCATCGAGCGGACACCGACGCCGCCGGCCCCCGGCGGGCTCTCCGCCACAGTGGTCGACAGCGGGCGGATTCGCCTGGCCTGGAGCGACAACACCGGCACCGAGACCGGCTTCGCCGTCGAACGCTGCGCCGGGGACGGGTGTTCGGACTTTGCCGAAATCGCCGTGACCGCCGCCGATGCCGGCGAGTATTTCGACGGCGGCGTCTGCGCCGACCCCGCCGTCGCGAGTTCCTTCAGCTATCGGGTCCGTTCGCTGAAGGCCGGGGAGTGGAGCAGCGCCTACAGCGAAGTCGCCACCGCCGTCATCCCGTCGCCGGCGGCGCCCTCGGCGCTGAATGTCACCGCCTTCAGCGAGGACCGGGTGTCCCTCGCCTGGGCTTACGCCTCCCCCGACCTGACCGGCTTCAGGCTGGCCCGCTGCGACGGCGATGCCGCCTTCTGCGCCGATGAAGGGAATTTCGCCGCGCCCGTCGCCATCGCGCCGGAGCCTTCCGGCAACCTGCTCATGCTCCATCTGGATGAAGATCGCTGGAACGGCGCCGCCGGCGAGGCCATCGACGCCTCGGGCAACGGTCATCACGGCACTCCCTTCGGCGGAATCTCCACCCTCGCCGAAGGCAAATATATCCGCGCCGGGTTCTTCGACGGCGGCAACGACTATCTCTCCACGCCCCTCAACATCGATCAGGGGGGCACGGCCTCAGTCACCTTCGAGGCCTGGGTCTATCCGACGGTCAACAGCAACAGCCACAAATACGTCATCAGCACCGACAACGGCGGCAGCGACTGGGGCCTCAGCCTGTACGGCGCCAACTGGTACGTCGTCAACGGCAGCAGCGCGGCCAATACCGGGCAGACCGCGGCCTTCAACGCCTGGCAGCATCTGGTCGTCACCTTCGAGCCGGGCATCGGCGTCAAGCTTTACCGTAACGGCGCGTTGATCTGGTCCAATGCAACGATCTCCTACGACGCCGGCGACGCCAACGTCACCATCGGCCGCCAGGGGAGTTACAACCAGTATTACTTCGCCGGGCGGATCGACGAGGTGGCGGTCTACAATCGGGCGCTTGCCGCCGACGAGGTCGCCGCCCGCCATAATCGCCAGTTCGCCCATACCCAGACCGGCCTGGCTTCCGGCGCTTCCTACCATTACCGGCTGTGGGCGGAAAAAACCGGCGCCTGCCCCTGGGCGAGCGCCGCCGCCGCCGTGGCCGCCGCCACCGTGGCGCCGCCGCCTCCCACCGCCCTGACCCTGACCCCGCGCCAGACGACCCGCGTCGACCTGGCCTGGAGCGATAACGCCACCTCGGAAACCGGCTACCGTCTGGAACGCTGTCCCGGTCTCGGCGCCGGCTGCGACGAGAATGGCGAGTTCACGCTGCTGGCGGAATTGCCCGCCGACAGCCAGGGCTACGTCGATAACGCGGTCTGCCAGGATTCCCCCTACAGCTACCGGGTGCGCGCGGAAAAATCCGACGGTCCCGTCTGGCAGAGCGCCTGGGTCCTGGGCACGGCCACGACCCCGGCCGCCGGCGCCACGCCGCGTTTTGACGCGGTCGGCCTCTCCGAGTCGGAAATCGGCCTGTCCTGGGATGACGGCACCTTCGACGAGGACCGCTTCATTGTCGCGCGCTGTCTCGGCAGTGGCGCCGACTGTGACGAGGACAATGAATTCACCACGGAGGTCGCGGTCAAGCCGGGGAGCGTGCCCGATCTTTTGCTGCTTTACCGGATGAACGAGACCCTCTGGAACAGTACGGCGGGGGAAGTCCGGGATGATTCCGGCAACGGCCGTCACGGCCGTTCCTACGGCGGCGCCGTGACCGCCAGCGACGGCAGGTATTACCGCGCCGGGGTGTTCGACGGCAGCAACGACTATGTAACGACGCCGCTGGTTGTCGACCAGTCCGCGACCGGTCCCGGCGTCACCTTCGAGGCCTGGGTCTATCCGGCGGTCAACAGCAGCAGTTACAAATACCTGTTCAGCACCGACAACGCCGGCAGCGACTGGGGGTTGGCCCTGTACGGCGCCAACTGGTATGTGAGCAACGGCACCAGCGCCGTCAATACCGGTCAGGCCGCTCTCTTCAATGCCTGGCAGCATCTGGCCCTCAGCTTCCAGCCCGGCGTCGGCATCAAGCTCTATCGCAACGGCGCGCTGATCTGGTCCAACGCCACCATCAGCTACGACAGCAGCAGCGCCGCCATGACCATCGGCCGCCAGGGGAATTACAACCAGTACTACTTCCCCGGCCGCATCGACGATCTGGCTGTCTACAACCGGCCGCTCACCCTGGCGGAAATTCAGCAGCACTATCAGCATCAGATCCAGATTTTCGAACATAACGACAGCGGCCTGCTGCCGGGGACCGCCTATACCTATCGTCTCACCGCCGAGCGCGCGGCCGACTGCCCGTGGAGTTCGACGATCCTGGCTTCGGGCACGACCTTCGGGCCGCCGCCGCCGACCGGGCTGATCGCCATGCCCGTGCATACCAATCGCATCGATCTCGCCTGGTCCGACGAAACCGGTTCGGAAACCGCCTTCCGGGTGCAACGCTGCCAGGGGATGGGCTGCGGCGATTTCACCGATCTCGGTGCTCTGTTGCCGGCCAATTCCACCAGCATCAGCGATACTTCCGTCTGCCCGGGGCAGGTTTACCGCTATCAGGTCCGGGCCGAGAAGAGCGACGGTCCGGTCTGGACCACTCCCTGGATGGGCCCGGTGGAGGCGGCCGCCCTGGCGCCGGTCGATCCCACGGCGCTCACGGCCCAACGCGCGGCGGAAAACCAGATCGATCTTTTCTGGCAGGACGGCAATCCCGACGAAAGCGGATTCGTGGTCGAGCGCTGCGCCGGGGAGGGGTGCGTCGATTTCGCGCCGATCGCGACCCTGGCCGCCAACGAGGTCGGGAGCAACCTCATCGTCGGCGCCAACGGCGCGGTCGGCTCCTTTGCCGCCCTTGTCGCCGATGTGGTTCATCCCCGGACCAAGGCAACGGTCAAGGCCTTGCAGTTGACCCATGCCGGCAGCACGCCGGTGTCCCAGTCCGCCACCCTCAATCTGTTGACCGATACGGTCTATCAGGTCACTTTCGAGGCCTGGAGCGACGAGGGGGAAACGATCACCCTGCAAAACGGTCTTTTCCCCGATACCCTGCCGGAGATTGCCCAGACCGTCGGTCCGGCCCCGCAATACTACCGGGCGCTCTTCAGCAGCGCCCATGCCGACATGGCGAGCGCGGTGCTGCGTTTCTTCCATAACGCCTCGGGTCGAACCCTCTACGTGACCAATATCACCCTGACCCGCCTGACCTATCCGGCCGGCTACTCCGACCTCGATTCGGGATTGGCCCCCAATACCCCCTATTCCTATCGGGTCAGGGCCTTCAAAACCGGCGCTTGCGGCTGGAACAGCGGCTACACCGGCGGCGCTTCGGCCGTGACTTCGCTGGACGCGCCCGGTACCCTGACCGCGACCGCTGTCGATACCACCACCATCGCGCTCTCGTGGAGCGACAACTTCGCTTCCGAAACCGGCACCCTGATCGAGCGCTGCGCCGGCGCGGACTGCGACGATTTCAGCCGGATCGCCGTCGTCGGCGCGAACGTCACCCGTTTCAGCGACCCCGCCGCCGCCGAAGGGTCCGGTTACCGCTACCGGATCAAAGCGGTGAATGAGGGACTTTCCAACGGCGGCGGCGGAACCTGGACCCGGAGCAAGCCGGTTTCCTTCACCGCTTTCGGCGCCTATGAAAACTACGAAATGGTCGTGCCTTTCGATCCGGACATGCGCCCCGACTTCGGCGATCTGCGCTTTTACGACGAAACCGCGAAAACCCAGCTCCCCTGCTGGATCAAGACCAAAGTCGATGGCGTCTCCGCCACCGTCTGGTTCTCCGCCCGCGCCAATGACGGCATCAGCCTTTACTACGGCAATCCCAACGCCGTCGCCGACGGTTCCGCCAACGACATCGCCGATACCTACCTCTTCCCCGGCACGGCCATCGACGGCAACAAGTGGGTGGAAATCGATCCCAGCGGCGGCATCTCCCAGAATAATGCCCTGCTGCTCAACGACGTGACCGATGCCTGGACCATGGCCCTGATCTCCAAGGCCACCTATTCCCGGAGCGAGGGGCGGGAGTTGTACTTCGACCTGACCATCGCCGCCGACACCCCCGGCAACAACCATTTCATGGCCGGCTGGGAACTCAACCAGACCGCCAGCGCCGTCAACAATCAGCTGGTGCATGGCCTCTACTGGAACAACTACGCCTTCGGCGTTTATCAGAAGGGGGGGAGCCTGGGGGTCGTCGGCTTCAATTATTCCGCCAATACCCGCTATCGGATGAAGATCGTGCTCAAGGCGGCCGGGGCCAAATATTACGTGCGTGGCGGCGCCTATGGCGACTGGACCCTGATTCACGAAAACGCCACCTACAATGACGCCACCCTGCGCCTTGGCATTCACCAGTATTCCCATCAGGCCATGATTCATCGCGTCAGTGTCGCCCCCGGCACGGTCAAAACCGGCGCCGCCCTGGGTGCCGAGCAAAGCAGCCCCGGCTACGCCTTCGCCTTCACCTGGAGCAGTGCTTACGGCAATGCCGCCGCTGTCGTCACCCCGGCCAAGGTCGCGCCTTCCGGCCTGGCCGCCGTCGCCGTCAGCGACAGTCGCATCGAACTGACCTGGAACGACAATTCCGGCGACGAATCGGGCTTCAGGATCGAGCGCTGCGCCGGGGTCGGCTGCGATAATTTCAGCCAGATCGCCGTGGTCGGCGCCGATGTGGCGAGCTACGGCGACAGCGGGCTTTCCCCCTCCACCCATTACCGCTACCGGGTGCGCGCCTACAAGACCGCCGCCTACCCCTGGGAGAGCGGCTACAGCAACAGCGCCGGCGCCCTGCTTTTCACCCAGCCCCCTTCGGGACTGACCGCCGTCGCCCTCAACTCGCGCATGATCCGCCTCGACTGGGAGGACAACGGCAGTGACGAAGAGGGCTACGAAATCGAAGTGCAGGTCTGGAACGGCCGTTTCGTTCCGACCGCCCGGGTCGGCGCCGATGTTGTCAGCTATGTCGACCGGGTGGGGATCGATGCCGAAACCCGCTACGTCTATCGCGTGCGCCCCTATCGCGGGCAGGATCTCTCCCCGTACAGCAACGAAGCCGCCGTCGTCACCCCGGAGTTTTCCGCAGGGGATACGACCTGCCCGCCGTGAGGATTTTACGATGAGAGTCCCCGAAGCCCCGGGCTTTGGGGGCAGGACAGCGAACGGTTCCGCCGCGATGAAGACCGGGTGCATATACCTCTTTGTCCTTTCCTGCTTCCTGCTTGCGGTTCCCGAACCGGGCTTCGCCCTGGTGCTGGAAGAGGATACGGTCTGGCGGGGGCGGGTGCGGGTCGCGGAAGAGGTGCGAGTGGCCCCGCGCGCGACGTTGCTCATCGAGCCCGGCGCCCGGATCGAGTTCGCCCCGGCGGAAACCGGGAATGAGCAAGCTCCGGCGCGGTTGAAGGTGCTCGGCAAGCTGATCGCCCAGGGCACGGAGGAAGCGCCGATCCTCTTCACCTCGGCGGCGGAAAGACCGGCGCCCGGCGACTGGGGCGGGCTGGTCTTCGAGAGCCCCGAGGCAACGGCGATCAGCCGCTTGCGCCACTGCCGCGTCGAATTCGCCGAGACCGCCATCGACGGCGGCCTCGGGAAGCTGGTCGTGGAGGATGCCGAACTGAGCCGGAACCGGCTGGCCCTTTGCGCCCGGAAGAAGTTTGCCGGGGGGATGTTCAACGGCACGCTGCTCGACAACGGCAACGGCTGCCGCTTTCTGCAAAACTCCCTGTTCGCGCTGGAAAACTGCCGGATTGTCCGGAGCCTGCAAGACGGCATCCGCTGCGACAGGAACAGCTCTCCGGCCATCGGCAATTGCGCCATTGTCGCCGGCGGAGCGGCCGGTATCCATTGCCTCTCCGGCTCCTCGCCGCGAATCGAAGGCTGTCTCATCGAGGGGAATCAAACCGGGCTGCATGCGGAGATGAAGAGCGATCCGCAGGTGCGCGACAGCGACATCCTCGACAACGGCACCGGCGTTCACGCGGAAAAACTGGTGGCGCCGCTCCTGCTCGGCTGTCGTCTTCTCGGCAACGGGACGGGGCTCTTCTGCAACCTTTCCGCTTCCCCCCGTCTGCGCGGCTGTTATCTGGATGACAATCGGAATTTCGCCGTGGTGGTGGGGGACAAGCAGTCGCGGGTGGTCGACGCCCTGCTCCCCGATGCCGGCCAGCGTCGGCAGCGACGGCGGCAAAGCGCCGAGGACACTTCGGCGAACGGCGCCGGGCGAATGTTCGCCGAAGGCGGGGAGATCCTTATCGATCTTCGCGACAACTGGTGGGGAAATGGCGCGACGGAGCGCATGCGCGCCCTGGGCGGACCGGGCAATCTGGAACTGTTCGACGACGGCCATGACCGGCCCGAGGTCGAATACCAGGGGCGCCGCTATCCCCGAGACCGGGTTCTCTATATTCCCTGGCTGGAAAGCGCCCCAAGGGAAGTGGGCCGTCCGCGCAAAGGGTACGCGGGGATTTCCGGCCGGGCGGAGGTGGCGGGCGTTCCCCTGGGCGGGGCGCGGGTCCATGCTTTCCGCGATGGCGGCGAAGATTTGCGCGGGGAGGGATTTTCCTTTTCGGCCCCGACCGCCGCCGACGGAACATTCTCCCTGCATCTGGCGCCGGGGCGTTACTGGCTGGCGTTGAAGAAAACGCGGAAAGGCCTGCCGCAAGCGGTGCCCGAAGCGGGGGATATCTTCATCCCCCGCGCCGACAACCCGGTGACGGTCGCGCCCGGTGCCGTCACGGAAATCTTTTTCCGGGGCGGGGGACATCCCTAGCGGAAGGGAGGAAGCGGTCATGGCGAGAGGTGTGGCGGGCTGGTTGGCGCTGATTCTTCTTTGTTTGCCCATGTCGGCGGCCGGGGGGGAGTCTTCCGCCGAGGGGACGGTTGTCGGCCAGGTCTTTGACGAAGGACGGGAAAATTATCGCGGATTGGCGCTGCTCTGGCGGGACTGCGCGGCGGGCAATAATCTCGGCAAGCCCGACTTCGCCGCCGCGCTGGCGGAAGACGGCGGTTTTGCCGTGCAGGCGCCGCCGGGGGAGTACTGCCTCGGCGTATTGGTTCGGGGCACGGAGGGCAAGCTTTCCGGCCCGCCGCGGCGGGGGGATATGATTTTTCTGACCCCGGGCGCCGAGGGGGAGGTTTACCGGATCACCCTCGAAGCCGGAAGCCGTCTCGATGTCGGAAACCATGGGGAGGGCCGGCTCGTTTCCGGCGAGGAGTCCGGCCGCTAGCCGGCCAGGGTGTGTTCGAGGAGGATCTTCAGGCCGATGGCGCAGAGGACGAGTCCGCCGAGGACTTCGACCCGTTTCCCCCACATCCGGCCGGTGCGGCCGCCCAGGAGCATGCCGGCGACGGTCAGCGCGCCGCAGACCAGGCCGATGACGGCCGCCGGCAGCCAGACGTCGACCCCGAGCATGCCCAGCGAAAGACCCACCGCCAGGGCGTCGATGCTGGTGGCGGCGGAAAGCATGACCAACGTCAGGCCGCGGGTCGGGTCGCTCGCTTCGGCCTCGTCATCCTCTTTCTCGAAGGCCTCGCGGATCATCTTGACGCCGACGAAGGCCAGCAGGCCGAAGGCGATCCAGTGGTCATAGTCGGCGATCCAGCGCTGCACGCTGATTCCCGCCAGCCAGCCGATGACCGGCATCATGCCTTGAAAGAGGCCGAAGTGGAAACCGAAGCGGAAGAGGTGACGGCCGGTGATGCGCTCCAGGGTGACGCCGGCGGCCAGAGCCACGGCGAAAGCGTCCATAGCCAGGGCCAGGGCGATACCGAAAATGGTGGTCAGGGTCATGGGAAATTCCTCCGGAACAAAAGAACGGCGGAATTGTCCGCTGTCCCTTTTGCTTTGTCAACGGCGAATCGGGTGAATGATTAATCCCCTCTCGGCGGGGCTCGCCCGGGCGGTCAAAGTGCTTGCTTTATCGAACATGATCTGTTAAAGAATTGCCTGTAAACGAGGATGATCACGAAGGAGAACGCAGACAATGGTGGGTTTGATGGAAGGCAAGCGCGGCATCGTCTTTGGTGTAGCGAACGAAATGAGCATCGCCTGGGGGATCGCGCAGCAGCTCAAGGCGCAAGGCGCTACCCTGGCTTTTACCTATCTGAACGAAGCGCTGGAGAAACGGGTTCGCCCCCTGGCGGAAAGCCTCGGCGCCACCCTGGTTCTCCCCTGCGACGTTGGCAGTGACGCCGAGATCGAAGCGGTCTTCGAAACGCTGCGCAAGGAATGGGGCACCATCGATTTCGTCGTGCATGCCGTGGCCTTCGCCAATCGCGAAGATCTCAAGCACGGCTTCAGCCAGACCAGCCGCGCCGGTTTTCAGCTGGCCCTCGATATCAGCGCCTATTCCCTGGTGGCCGTCACCCGCTGCGCCATTCCGCTCATGCCCGAGGGCGGAAGCATTCTCACCCTGACCTATCTCGGCGCCGTTCGCACCATTCCCAATTACAACGTCATGGGCGTGGCCAAGGCCGCGCTTGAGGCCTCGGTGCGCTACCTGGCGGTGGAGCTGGGCGAGAAGAAGATCCGCGTCAACGCCATCTCCGCCGGCCCGATCAAGACCCTGGCCGCGTCCGGCATCGCCAACTTCCGCGAGAAGCTCAAGCTCATGGACGAGCGCGCCCCCCTCAAACGTTGCGTGACCCAGGAAGAAGTGGGCAAGTCCAGCGTCTATCTCCTCTCCGATCTCTCCAGCGGGGTGACCGGCGAAATCCACTACGTCGACTCCGGATTCAGCGTTACCGGCGCATGACCCCGCCCTTTGACATTCTTCGAGCAAGGGGCCGGAAAGGCCCCTTTTTCGTTGAAGCCCCTCTGCCCTTGCCGTTACGAGGCGAGCGGTGATTCACGGCAATCTCTCCGGCCTCAAGGCCAGCCAGATCCAGGCCTTGGAGCGCATCCAGCGGCGGCGCATTTCCGTCGATCAGGTGATTTCCGTCGAGCTCGCCCGCTATCTGACCGAGCGCGCTTTCGACCTGCGCCGCCAGGTCGGGGTGATCATCGATCGCCAGGGAGAGATCCAACAGGTCATCGTCGGCGATGACCGGGAAATCGTCATCCCCGATCTTTCCGGCTACGGCCTCGGCCGTGGCGGCCTGCGCGGATTGCGCTGCGTTCACACCCACCTCAAAGGCGAACCCCTCTCTCAGGACGACCTCACCGACCTCGCGCTGTTGCGCCTCGATCTCATGGTCGCGCTGGCGGTGGGGCCGGATGGCCTCCCCGGACGGGTCGATTACGCCCACCTGCTGCCGCCGGTGCCCGGCGGCGAGAGTGTCGAGGTAGAGAGCCTTTCCTCGATTCACGATCTCGATCTGGATTTCGCCGCATTCACCCGCGCCCTCGAAGGGGAGCTGGAGCGCAAGGTCGACGACACCATCGACCTTTCCGACGGCCGCGAGCGGGCCATCCTCATCTCCGTCAGTCCGGCGCCGCGTCAGGAGACGGAGGATTCCCTCGACGAACTGGCCGAACTCGCCCGCACCGCCGACGTGGTGGTGCTCGACCGGGTGGTGCAGCGCCCCCGCCAGATCAACCCCAAGTATCTGATGGGGGAAGGCAAGGTCAAGGAGGTCATCATCCGCGCCCTGCAGCAGCGGGCGACGGTGCTGATTTTCGACCAGGATCTGTCGCCGGTGCAGGTGCGCTCCATCTCGGCCATCACCGAGATCAAGGTTATCGACCGCAGTCAGCTGATTCTCGACATCTTTGCCCGCCGCGCCCATACCCTGGACGGCAAGGTGCAGGTGGAACTGGCCCAGCTCAAATACATCATGCCCCGGCTGATCGGCCGGGGGACCGCCATGTCCCGGCTGATGGGGGGGATTGGCGGGCGCGGTCCCGGCGAGACCAAGCTGGAGATCGACCGGCGGCGCATCCGCGAGCGCATTGCCCGCCTCGAACAACAACTCGCCAACCTCGCCCGGGGGCGCTTGCAGCGCCGCCAGCGGCGTATCCGCGCCGAGGTGCCCATCGTTTCCATCGTCGGCTATACCAATGCCGGCAAGTCGACCCTGCTCAACGCCCTCACCCAGAGCAAAGTCTTTACTGAAGATCTGCTCTTCGCCACCCTCGACACCTCCACCCGCCGACTGCGCTTCCCCATGGAGCGGGAAGTCATCATCACCGACACCGTCGGTTTCATCCGCAAACTGCCGAAAAGCCTGCTCGGGGCCTTCAAGGCCACCCTGGAGGAACTGGAGGACGCCGATCTGCTGTTGCATGTCGTCGATCTTTCCAACCCCCGCTTCGAGGAACACATCAAGGCGGTGGAGCGGATTCTCGGCGAACTCGAACTGGACCGGATTCCCCGGCTGCTGGTCTTCAACAAGACCGACCAGGTGCCGCCGGAGGAAGTCGCTCCCCTGTGCCGGCGTTTCGACGCCGTGCCGGTCAGCGCCCTGGACCGCCGCTCTTTCGGCGGCCTGCTCGCCGAATTGCAGCGGCGCTTCTGGCCTGATGTCGATTGAAGACGCGCCTGCCGGTTTTGGCCGGAATCGCGCCCTTCGAGGAGATTCACCCATGAAATTTGTACTGCTCTTTTCCTTACTGGCGATGCTGGCCGGCTGCTTGCCGGCGAACCAGAATCCGCAAACGGCTTTACCCCTCCCGGCGACGGAGGAGCCGGCTTCCACGAGGAGCGAGTTGATTCAGCCGCCGCGCAAGGTGCCCGGACGCCCCAACTATTCGGTGCTGACCGAACTTCGTCCCTCTCACCCCCAGGGGCCTTCCCCCGAAGAGGTTGGGGACGTCCTCGATCATCTGCACCTGGCTGACGGCGCTCCCCGCCGGGCCGGGCACGAAGGGCTGACCCTGCTCAAGGATGAACTGATTTTCGATTTCCCGCTGGTCGAGAACGAGCAGGTTCGTTTCTATATCGACTATTACACCGGGGAAGGGCGCGAGATCTTCGCCCGCCTGCTGCACCGGGCCGAGCGCTACATCCCCTTTATGAGCCGGATCTTCGAAGAGGAAGGCCTGCCCCAGGAACTGACCTACCTCGCCCTGGTCGAGTCGGGATTCAACCCCCACGCCTACAGCCATGCCCACGCCGCCGGCCCCTGGCAGTTCATTCAGAGTACCGGTGAAATCTACGGTTTGAGTAATGACGAGTGGCGGGATGAGCGCCGCGATTTCGAGAAGTCGACCCGGGCCGCGGCCCGCTTTCTCAGTGAGCTATACGACCGTTTCGACGGCGACTGGTATCTGGCGGTGGCCGCTTATAACGCCGGCGGCGGACGGATTTCCCGGGCCATGGAAGAAAACGGCGCCGAGGATTTCTGGGAGCTTTCGGCCAATTCCTCCTTGCGCGACGAAACCAAGAACTATCTGCCGAAGCTGCTGGCGGTGCTGACCATCGTCCGCGATCCCGCCGCTTACGGCTTTAGCGATATCCCCGAGGCCGACCCTCTCGCCTATGACGTGGTGCGTCTTCCCGAGGCCACCGATCTGGAACTCGCAGCCCGTCTCTGTGAGGTTTCCCCTGAGGATCTCCGCGGGCTCAATCCCGAACTCAAACGCTGGTGTACGCCTCCGCTTGCCCGGGATTACGAGTTGCGCATCCCCGCCGGAAGCAGGTCCCGCTTCGAAAAGCTTTACGCGAATATCCCTTCGGAGCAGCGTGCCGGCTTTCATCGGCACCGGGTCGCCAAGGGAGAAACCCTGGCCGAAATTGCCCGGCGTTACAATCTGCGGCAAAGTGATCTGATCGCTCTTAACCGTTTGGATGATTTCCGCACGCTCCCCCTGGGCGAGGAACTGGTGCTTCCCCTTTCTCCCGAGATGGCTCGGCAAGCCGAGCTGAAACCGGCACCGGTTCGGACTTCGAAGTCAACGGTGAGCAAGACCTACAAGGTGCGCAAGGGGGATACGCTTTGGGCGATTTCCCGGCGTTTCGGCACCGACGAGAAAGAACTGCGGGCCTGGAACGGTCTCACCGCCAAGAGTACCCTGCGTCCCGGACAGACCCTCAAGGTGGCCAAGGTCAAGGCCACCGCCGGGGAAAAGACGGCCGTCGCCAAAGGGGAACGCAAAATCGTCTACCGGGTCAAGTCGGGGGATACGCTTTCGGCCATCGGCCGCAAATTCGCGGTCTCGGCCGAGCGGATCCAGAACTGGAACCGGCTGGCGAAGAATCACATCCTGCGCCCGGGCGACACGCTGACCCTCTTGGTGCGCGATGGCAATCGCAGCTGATCCCGAACGGGCCTTTTTCCTTCCCGGTCCCGAGGAACCGCTCCCCGAGGGCTATTCCCGCATCTACTTCGGCGCCGAGTTCTGCCCCTGGCTGCTGCCATCGCCCGAAGCCGCCGAGCGGGCCTGCCGCGCCGCCCATGACGGCGGCCGCACCTTCACCCTCGTCACCCCGGTGCTGATCGAGCCGGTTCTGCCGCGCCTGCGATCGCTACTGGCGGCGGCCGCGCGCTGGTTGCGGGCCGGAGATGAGCTGCTCATTTCCGACTGGGGAGCCCTGGAGCCGGCCCGTTCCCTTCTCCCCGACATTCCAATTATCCTTGGCCGCGCCCTCTCTGGTCAGAAGCGCGGCCCGCGCATCCTCGATCTGGAACTGACCGCCGAGCAGCGCGCCTATTTTCGCCAAAGCCGCTGGCACGGCCGGGAAAGCGCCGCGCTCCTGGCGGAGTTGGGCATCCATCGGGCAGAACTGGACAACCTCCTGCAAGGCCTGGCGCCGCTACCGCCCGGTTTAGGCGCCTCCCTTCATCATCCCTACGCCATGGTCACCAGCGGCCGCCATTGCCCCTTTCGCGAAAATATGCCCGACAGGGACTGCCCGGCCCCCTGCGGCGAAGTCTTCACCCTGAGCTGCGACGAAACCGCGATCCCCCTGCTGCAAGGGGGGAACACCCAGTTTCTTCGTCATGATTCCCTCCCCGCCGACCTCGCCGCCCTCGGTATCGACCGGCTGGTGTATCACCCCCGACTGCCGCGCTGAAGGCCGTGGCGCGCGGGATATCCCTTTGACTTTTATGGGGCGGATTGCTACACTCCGCAGGCTTTGACAGCGCAAGCCAACGCCTCCCGAAAGGACCCTCCGAAGAATGCTTAATCTCGCCCTTTCCCTGCTATTTTCCGTCCTGGTGCATGTGGGACTGACCCTGCTCGCCGGCGTCGAACCCTGGATCGCCGGCACCGCTGCGATCGTCACCTTTTTCCTGCTCTATTTCCTGATGACCCGGTTCATTATGAAGAAGATCGGCGCCCTGATGGAAACCGCCCAGCGTGATCTGCAGGCCGGACGGGCGGAAAAGGCGGTCAAAGTGCTGCAGGACGGTTTCAAATACGCCAAGTGGCAGTTCTACATCAAGGGCCAGCTCAATGCCCAGATCGGCACCATCCTCTATCTCAAGCGCGACTTCAACGAAGCTTTCGACTATCTGCAAAAGGGCTTTGTCCGTCACTGGGTCGCCATGGGCATGCTCGCCATCTGCTACATGAAACGCAACAATCCCGACAAGATGCGGGATACCTTCGACAAGGCCACCGCCGCCAGCCGCAAGGAGCCGATGATCTGGAACCTGTACGCCTACTGCCTGGACAAGATCGGGCAGAAGGACAGGGCGGTCGAGGTCATGGAAAAGGGGATTAAAAAGGTCGGCGGCAACGACACCCTGCGGAAAAACCTGGAACTGCTCAAGGCCGGGAAAAAGATGAAGATGCAGGAATTCGGCGATCTCTGGTACCAGTTCCACCTGGAAAGCCAGGGCACCCTCATCAAGCAGCAGACCAAGGCCATGCAGGGGCGGCGCAAGATTCAGAGGCGTTAGGCGTGAAAGAGAAAAAAGACCGCAAACAGGACAAAACGACAGACATGCGCAATAACCCCTTCAAGGAATTGAAGGGGTTTTGCGTTTCCGCTAAGGAACCGGCTCCTCCAACGAAGGCTGCTCCTGTCCCGCGCTCCGTCGCGCCGGAGGAACCGCTTGCCTTCGCCGAGGAAATGGCGCGAATCGGGGTGCGTAAGCTGAATCCCCCGGAGCGCGAAGCGCCCCGGCCGACCAGTCCCCCGGTCGAGGAAGCGCCCCCGGCGCCGGTTGGCGACGCCGACCTTTTCGCCGCCGCTCTTGGTCAACTCGATACGGTCTTCAGCGATCAATTTCCCGAGGAGGATGACGTCCTTCCAACGGCCGCGCCGCGCCGCCTTAAGCTCCTTGCCCGGGGCAAACTGATGCCCGAGGCGACCCTCGATCTGCACGGTCTGAGCCGGGAAGAGGCTCTGGAGCGGGTGCGTCATTTCCTCGACAACGCCGCTTATCACGGGCGCAAGACGCTCCTCATCGTCACCGGTAAAGGACTGCGTTCCGAGAGCGAACCGGTGCTGCGCGCCGCCGTCGAAGGCTTTCTGAATGGCGAAGGGCGCGCCCGCGTCGCCGAGTGGGGCAGGGCGCCGCGCCAGTTCGGCGGCGACGGGGCGCTGGCGGTTTTCCTCAAGAACGCCGAAAAACCACAGCCTCTGCGCGACTAGCGCGGAGGCGGACGGTCTGTTTTTGGCGGCGAAGGAAAGAAAGGAACATGATCATGGAACACCGTATCGTCTATTTTTCTCCGGCGGGAACGACTCGCAAAGCCGCCGAAGCGATCGGGGATTTTCTGCGGGATCGCGGCCAGGCGGTGAGTCGGCTCGATCTGGCGCGGCGGCAAAATCCGTTCGCCTCTTTTGGCTCGGACTCGCCACCTTTCCGCCTGTGGCTCGGCAGCCCCGTCTATTGCGACCATGCCGTGCCGCTGGTGGAAGATTTCGTCCGCTCCCTGCCTCCTGCCGGCGGTTTCGCCGTTCCCTTCGTCACCTGGGGGGCGGTGACCAGCGGCCTCGCTCTGCCCGAGATGGCGGCGTGTCTTGCGGAACGGGGCTTTGCCGTCCTCGGCGCCGCCCAAGTGATGGCCGAGCATTCCTCCCTGTGGCAGTCCTCCCAGCCCCTGGCCGGCGGGCGCCCCGGCCCCTTTCCGGTGATCGACGATTCCTGCATCCTCTGCCGGCAATGCACCCGCCATTGCCCGGCCGGGGCTTATCCCTATGATGGAGCCGCTGTCGAGATCCGCATTCGGGGGATGGCGAAACAGAGCGTAGAAGCCAAGGAGACCGAGGTTTTCGTGTAGGTTCTCGTTGAGGAAACCGGTGCCTGTGAATGCAAAGAGGCCGGAGCTTGTCGCTCCGGCCTCTTTGCTGTGGATCAGGTGGCGTCCCTGGTCGTCTCATCGACCGGGGGCGTTTCCGCCGCCTTCTTGCGCGGGGCGCGCCGTTTGGGCTTCGCTTCGGGCTCTCCGCTTTCGGGAGCCGTCGCCGGGGTTTTTCGGGGGCGCGGCGCCCTTTTCGGTTTGGCCTTTTCTTCTTCCATCGAAACTGGTGCCGCTTCCTGCACGGGCGCTTCGACGGCGTCCGGTTCCGCCGCCTTCCTGCGCGGAGCACGGGGTTTGCGGGCCGGTTTGGCGATTGGCGCTTGTTCCTGGGCGGCCGCCGCCGTCTCTTGAGGTTTCGGGACGGTTTCGGTCCCGGTCTCCGCGAGGGAAGGATTTCCCTGGGCCGCAGGGGCCCGTCCAGCCGGTTTGCGGCTCCTCTTGCGCGCCGGTTTTTTTCTGGGAGCGTTTTCCGCTTCCGGAGCATCAAGCTTGCCTTCCATGACCGGAGCCGCGTCCGCAGGCGGAGCCGTGTCGACGCGCTCTTCCTCCGACATCGCCGAAGCATTGCCGGACTCCGCCCCCTCGGTGTTCGCCTGGACAGTCTGGACACCGGCCGGTTTTTTACGACGGCGACGGCGTTTCTTCGCGGGTTTGGCTTCTTGCTGCGCGGGAGATTGGGAATCCTGGTCTTCCGCCGACTCGCTGGAGGTTCCCGCCGACTCTTGCGGCGGGTCCGAAGAACCTTCCGGGGATGACCCTTCCTCATCCTCCTCCTCGTCCGAACCGTCCTCCGCGGCGGCCGATTCCTCGCCGGTCGGATTTTCGGCGGACGTGCCGATCTTTTTCTTGCGACGGCGCCGCTTGCGTTTTTTCTTCGGAGCTTCTTCGCTGCCGTCGGCAGCGTCGGCAATGTCCACCTCGCCGTCGGCTTCAGCGGCCGCTTCCGTCTCTGTTTCCGTTTCTTCTGCGGGCAGATCTTCGACCTCTTCGGCGGTCGGGTGACCGTAATCCTCCGCCGCCGCCCGGGTGAAGAGGGTGGCATCGACAAATTCCGCGGTCTCTTCCTCCTTCTCCCTTTTGGAGAAGGTCAATTCGAACTGTCCCGGATTGAGATTCTGGCTGCCGCGGATGACGATGGCCAGTTTGTGCTGGCGCTCCATGAGCAGCAGCTCCTCGCGCCGGGAGTTGAGCAGGTAGGTGGCGACATCCATCGGCACCTCCCCTTCGGCCAGGCCGACCTGGCCCTTGGCGATGCCCGTCTGCAGCTTGCGCATGAAGGCCACGGCCTGGGCCTCGGTGCTCTTGATCCGGCCGCTCCCTTCGCAGTGCGGACAGGTGAGAAAGGCGCCTTCGGCCAGGGTGGTCTTGATCCGCTGACGGCTCATCTCAAGCAGGCTGAACTGGCTGCTGATATGGCCGATGGTGACCCGCGCCTTATCCATTTTCAGCGCTTCCTTGAGACACTTTTCCACGTCGCGGATGTGTTTGCGGTCGCGCATGTCGATGAAGTCGATGACGATCAGGCCGCCCAGGTCGCGCAGGCGCAGCTGTCGGCCGACTTCGGCGGCGGCTTCGAGATTGGTCTTGTAGGCGGTGGCTTCGACCCCCTGCTCGGAAGCCATTTTCCCCGAGTTGACGTCGATGGCCACCAGCGCTTCGGTGCTGTCGATGACGATAGAGCCGCCGGAGGGAAGGGGGACCTTGTTTTTGCTGATGGTCTCGATCTGCTCCTCGATCTGGTAGCGGGAGAAGATCGGGCGTTTTTCCTGATGAAGTTTGACCAGGCGGGCGTATTCGGGCATCACCTGCTGAAAGAAATCCTTGGCTTCCTGGAAAACCTTGGCGTCGTCGACCAGCACCTCGTCGATATCGGCGCTGAAGTAGTCGCGGATCATGCGGATGACCAGGTTCGATTCCTTGTAGACCAGCGCCGGGGCCTTGGAGCGCTTGGCCAGTTCCTGGATGTTGTCGTAGACCCGCAACAGGTAATCGAAGTCGCGCTTGAGTTCTTCCTTGGTCTGGCCGATGCCGGCGGTGCGCACGATGTAGCCCATGTTCTCGGGCAGATTCATGGAGGCCATGGAGCTTTTGAGCTTCTTGCGCTGGGACTCTTCCTCGATCTTGCGGGAGACCCCCTTGGTGTCGCTCTCCGGCATCAGCACCATATAGCGGCCGGGGAGGGAAAGGTAGGTGGTCAGCGCCGCCCCCTTGGTGCCGCGCTCTTCCTTGACCACCTGGACGAGGAGTTCCTGGCCCCGTTGCAGGATGTCGTTGATGCGTGGCCGCCCCTTGCTTTCGCCGCCGGAACCGCCGCGCCGGTAGCAGAGAGGATGGATCTCCCCCATCTGCAGAAAGCCGAGACGGTCGGCCCCGTAATCGACAAAGGCGGCCTGCAGTCCGGTTTCGACCCGGACCACCACCGCCTTGTAGATATTGCCCCGGGTCTGTTCCCGGCCGACGACTTCAATTTCCAGTTCGGTCAGGGCGCCGTCTTCAACGATGGCCGCCCGGTGTTCCTCCGAGTGGGAGGCGTTAATCAGCATCTTTTTGCTCATGGAATTCCTTCTGATCCCTCCGCGGAGGGATCGCAACAGAGTGTTCGGCAACGACCGGGGTCGCGGCCGGGGACGCGGAGGATGGCCAGTTTCCGTTTGCTTTTCGCTTAAAGCGAAAAGGGACGGAACCGACGCTCTCCCCCGGGGCCCATGATAAGGGGTTCGCTATATCCAGAGCCTGGCGCTCGATGGAGGCGGTTGTTCGCGGCGGCCGCTTCGACATCCGTTTCGGGGATGGAAGGCCGCCGTAAAATCGCCGCAACTATAACAGAGCCCCAAGATTTTGAACAGAGGGAAACTCTGAAAGATCAATCCAGAAAATTCAAGGTTTTATGGCGCTCTTCCTTGTGCTATAAAGAGTCCCATGTTACAGCTGAAAAATGTCAATAAAGATTTTGCCGACCGGCGCATTTTCGCCGGTATCGACTGGCATATCCGTCCCGGCGACCGTATCGGTCTCTGTGGGGAGAACGGCGCCGGCAAGACGACCCTGCTGAAGATGCTCGCCGGCCGGGTCAGTCCCGACGGCGGCGAGGTACAGACGGCGCGGGGCACGACCTTCGGCTATCTGCCCCAGGACGGCCTGGAACACCGGGGCCGGTCCCTTTTCGCCGAGGTGCGCGAGGCTTTTGCCGAACTGCTCGCCATGGAAACGGAACTGACCGGACTGGAGCAGGCCATCGCCGCGCGGCACGAGCCGGCCGACATGGACCGCTACGCGACCCTGCAGGAGGCCTTCCGCCGGCGCGGGGGCTACGCCATGGAGACGGAAATCGCCAAGGTGCTGCGCGGTCTCGGTTTCGCCGAAAGGGACTGGGACAAGCCCTGCGAGCAGTTTTCCGGCGGCTGGCAGATGCGTATCGCCCTGGCCAAGCTGCTGTTGCAGCGGCCCAATTTGCTCTTGCTCGACGAGCCGACCAACCATCTCGACCTGCCGGCCCGGGACTGGCTGGAGGATTACCTCCTCGCCTATCCCTTTGCGGTGGTGCTGGTTTCCCACGACCGTTTCTTTCTCGATCAGGTGGCCGGCCGCATCGTCGAGGTCTGGAACGGCAAGCTCACCGAATATCCGGGCAATTACAGCAAATATCTGGTCGAGCGGGAGGCGCGGGTGGCGGCCCTGAGGGAAGCCAAGCGCCGCCAGGATGAGGAGATCGAGAAGATCGAATCCTTCATCAACCGTTTCCGCTACCAGGCGAACAAGGCCTCGCTCGTTCAGAGCCGGATCAAGCAGCTGGAAAAGATCGAGCGCATCGACATCCCGCCGGCGCGCAAGAAGATCGCCTTCCGGTTTCCCGAACCGCCCAAGGGCGGGCGCGTCGCCCTGGAGTTGCGGGGCGTGACCCAGCGTTACGGCGAACTGACGGTGCTCGACGGCATTGACCTGGGCGTGGAGAAGGGCGAGCGCATCGCCCTGGTCGGGGCCAACGGCGCCGGCAAGTCGACCCTGATGCGCCTGCTCGCCGGGGACGAGGCGCCCAAGGGCGGCATTCGGGAGGAGGGTCACAACCTGCATCTGGCCTATTTCGCCCAGGATCAGGCCAAGGTTCTCGATCCCGAGCGGACCGTCATCGAGGAAATCACCACGGCGGCCCCCTTCGAGATGGTGCCCAGGGTGCGGGACATCCTCGGCACCTTTCTCTTCAGCGGCGACGAGGTGCACAAGAAGGTGGCGGTTCTCTCCGGCGGCGAGCGCAACCGCCTGGCCCTGGCCATTCTGCTTTTGCGTCCGGCCAACCTGCTCCTGCTCGACGAGCCGACCAACCATCTCGACCTGCAATCGAAGGAAGTCCTTCTGCAGGCCCTCAAGAGTTACTCGGGCACCCTGGTCTTCGTTTCTCACGACCGCTATTTCGTCGACAATCTGGCGACCCGTATCGTCGAAGTGAAAGATGGCCGGATCGAGTCCTGTCTCGGCAACTACGAGGATTTCCTCCGCTGGCGCGCCGGCCAGGGGGATCTTGGCCATTCCCGGCAGCGGGTGGAGCTGGGGGCGGCTGCGGCGGCGGTGCCGGAAAACGCCGATAAGGAAGATCGTAAGCGCGGTCACGAAGAGCGCAAGGAGGCCCAGCGCCTGGAACGCCGGCGGCTGAAGGAGCTGTCTGATCTGGAGGAGAAGATCGAGACACGGGAAGGGCTGCTGCAAGAACTGGAAGAGCGCATGGCCGATCCCGAACTCTACCGCGACGGCGAGAACTGGCGCCTCACATCGGCGGAGCACACACGGCTCAAAGAAGAGATCGAAGCCCTTTATGCCCGTTGGGAGGCGTTGCAGGAGACCGCGCCGGAGTCTTCTTAACGCAGCCTTCTTGGGCTGGATCTTACACGGCGAACCGCACGGTTTGCCTGTCGGAAAATATCATCCGAGCCTTTTTCCGGGGAGGAAAACTCATGGTTCTTTTGCCCAAGGGCAACCCCGTCAAGGAAAATGCCAATCCCGGGAAGATCAATCTGCCCGGGGCTCTCGAAAAGCTGCGGGCGGGGAAGTTTTCCGGCTATCTGCGCTTTGATTTTCCCGGGGCGACCGGGGTCATCATCTTCGAGCAGGGGCGCCTGATCAGTTCCCTGCTCGACGACGGGCGGGAACGGCTGATCGCCTACGACGCCATCGCCGCCATTTTCGAGCAGTCCCTGGAAGGGCGGGGGCGGCTCGACGTCTATCGCCTCAGCCCCGAGCTGGCCCTGAGCGTTCACGCCCTGCTCCACGGCGACCTGCTCTACAAGGGGCAGGAACTCAAGCTCATCGACATCAAGCTATTGCTCGCCCGTCTCAAGGAGCTGGCCATCACCGGCTGTCTGCGTATCTACACCGGCGACCGGGTGGCGCTCATTTTCTACCGGGAGGGCCATCCCCTGGGCTTCTTCCATGACGGTTCCACCGCCATCGAGACGACCGCCGACACCTCCCTGTCGGTGGCGCGGCTGCCCGGGGCCAAGATCGACGTCCTGACCACCAAGGGGGTGGGGGAGGGCATGCTCGCCGACCTGCTTTCCTCGGCGGATCTGCCGGCGCTCTGGCAGCGGATTCTCGAATCCCGCCGTTCCGAGCCTGAGCCGAGCGCAACCCCGGCGCCGCCGGCCGAGGAGCCGGAAGCGGCCGACCCGGCCGTGCGCGAGGCCGAGTCGCGGGACGAGCTGCTGGCCGCCTGGCGGGAGATCGCCGTGCGTCATCTCGGCAAGATCGGCGGTTCGCTGGTGGAGAAGGAATTCGAGAAAAACCTCGGCGGCGCCCTCGATATGGCGGCCCTGAATGTCTTTTACGAGCGCCTGGGCATGGCGGCGCGGCTGGTCGCCGGACACGGCAAGGTGAATAGTATGGTGGAGGAGATGGGGCGGCTGGCGCAGGAAAAGCTGTAAGCGGCTGATAGCGGCTGATGAAAAACACCCATCTGCGGCGTTGCCCTCATCCTCGTCGCTGCGACGTACCTTCCGGTACGCCTCGCTCCTCGAATTTCGGGCGCCTTGCATCTGGGCATTTTTGATCAGCCTTAGGGAACGAGGGTTTTTAATCGGTCTGATAAAGAGAGCGCGCCGGAAATGCCGACGCATCAAGCTAAACGGGAGGTTTGGGGATGGATTTGAGCGGGTTGCAGGTGATTCTCTGGCTGGTGGCTGGGCTGGTTTCCTTCTATTTCAGTATCGGCAACGCCCGGGTCTGGACGAGCATTTCGGTGGGCTTCTTTTTGATTCTCTTCGGCGAGCTCTTGCCGAAGGCGCTGCCCTTTCTCCCCGGTACCGGCATCCCCCAGGTCGAGGCCATGGGCCTGATCATCAGCACCATCGCCATTCTGGTGATGAGTCACGGCTTTCAGGAGTATTACGTCTTCTCGCGCACCCTGGAGCTGGAAGGGAACAAGAGCCAGGTCTATCTCGCCACCCTGGCGGTGATTTTCGCCTCCCAGATTTTCATCCTCATCAACCCGGCTCCCGATGCCGACACCCTGCGCACCATCCGCATCGTCGGCAACACCAACTGGGTCTTTCTTTCCCTGATCAATATCGACCTGATCCGCAAGATCTATCTCAACGTCAAGGACAGCCCCATCGGCAAGGGTTTTCTTGCCTTCATCGCGGTCTTCGTCTGCATCTTCCTGTGGAAGGGTTCGGAGCTCTACATCCAGGTCTATCGCCTCGATCTGCCGGCGGTGATGCAGGCCTACCCCGCCCGTTACCAGATCTCCCAGATCACCAACCTGATCGGCAATCTGCTCGCGTCCCTGTCGGTGGGGGGCACCTTCCTCTATCTGGCGCGGCTGCTGCGCTGAAAAAGAGGGAAGCGGGGGCGGCCTGCGCCGCTTCCCGCCCCGCTGCTACTTCTTGATGTGGCAGTCCTTGCAGCCGAAGGGTGCGCCCATCTTTTTGTGGCAGTGCCGGCACATGGCGTGGGAGGCCTCCTTCATGTTGGGAATCGCCATATCCACGCCGTGACAGTCGCGACATCCCTCCCGTTCCACCCCCTTGTGGTGGCAGACGGCGCATTCGCCGACCTTCTGATGCAGTTTGTGGTCGAAATGGATTTCCCCCATGCGCTCCGTGCCGAGGGTAACTTCGGCGGGAATCGCCGCGAAAGCCGCCGTTCCCGAGGCGAGGATGGCGAGGAGCAGGGCGGCGCAAAGGGAGAGGGTGAAACCTTTCATCGGTGACCTCCTGGAAGATTGAGTTTCGGCGGCCCTTCGCCGCCGGAAGTTTTCCTAGATTAGCGTAAATTTTTCCAAGGCGCAGCAGATTTCTCCCTTTACCTCGGATACGGGCGGAATCGCCGCGCGCAAAAAGAGCAGGGCGATGCGCGTCACTCTCGGGCGAAAACTCTTTCTTTACACCGGCGGCACCCTGACTCTGGTGCTGCTGATGACCTTCCTGGTCCTGGAGCGCAGTCAGGCGCGCCAGTGGGAGGAACATCTGCATGCCCAGAGCCGGGCCTTCGCCCGCTTCGCCACCCCTGAGCTGCTCAAGCTATTTCGGGGTTCCTTCGAGCCCCGTCGGGACGATGCCCTGGGCAAGGTCGTCGAATTTCTTGCCGTCAACCGCGATCTCATCGGGTTTACCCTGATTTCTCCAGGCGGCCGGGTGCTCTTCCAGTCTCCCCGTTTCGGCCCTTTTTCCGATCATCCCTGGCCGGAGCCGCCAACACCTGAGAATTTTAGCGGTTTTTCCCCCGGTGCCGAACCGCGTCTGCGCACCCTCCCCTGGGGGGAGGGGCGCATCCTGGAACTGCTTATGCCGGCCTTCGGGCCGACGGGGGAGCAGGTTCTGACGGTGCGCTACCTGCTCACCTATGCTTCCGTCGATGCTCGTCTCGCCGAAATGCGCGCCTCCTTCGCCCGCATCGCCTGCCTCTCGCTGCTCGCCTCCTTGCCCTTGGTGGCCCTGGCGGCCCGGCGCGTTTCCCGGCCGATTCAGAGTCTGACCGCGGGGGCGCGGGCCGTGGCCCGGGGGGAGCTCGACACCCGCCTGCACATCGCCAACCGGGATGAGATCGGAGGGCTGGCCCGGGCCTTCAACCACATGGCCGAGAATCTCTCCCTGAGCCGCGATGAGCTCACCGCCAAGAACCGGGAGCTGATCGAGGCCAACGAGAACCTGCGACAGGTGCAGGAACAGCTTATCCGTTCCGAGCGTCTGGCGGCCATCGGTCAGCTGGCGGCGGGGGTTTCCCACGAGATCGACAATCCGGTGGGGATCATTCTCGGCTATGCCGAACTCCTGCTCGACGATCTCGACGAAGCGGATCCCCGGCGCGACGATGTCCTGGCGATCATCGCCGAATGCCGCCGCTGCCGGCGCATTACCGGCGGTCTGCTCGGTCTCGCCCGGGGCGGAGCGGTGCGGCGGGAATCGCTGCGCCTTGACGAACTGGCGGAAGCGACGGTGGCTTCCTTGCGCCCGCAGAAGCTTTTTCGCCAGGTGCCGATCCTTATCCAGCCGCCGCCGCAACCGCTGGAGGTCTTCGCCGATCCCGATCAATTGCGTCAGGTGCTGGTCAACCTGCTGCTCAACGCCGCCCAGGCCATGGGCGGCGCCGGCGAGGTGGTCCTGACCCTGAGTCGGGACGGCGAGCGGATCGAACTGACCGTGGACGACAGTGGCCCCGGGGTGCCCGTGGAACTGCGGGAGCGGATTTTCGATCCGTTCTTTTCCAGCAAAGGCTCGGGGGAAGGGACCGGCCTCGGCCTTTCCCTCTGCCGGAAACTGATGGAGGAACAGGGGGGAAGCCTCTTCGTCGCGGATTCCCCCGTCGGCGGGGCGCGCTTCGGGCTGCTCCTGCCCGCCGCGAGCGGGGAAAAATCCTTTGACAAGTCGGGGGATGCTTCCTAAGATGGCCGGAATTTAACCAAGTAAGGATGATTGACGGATTATGGAAAAAGCCCTGGAACTTCTCCATGACGACCTGCTCGGGGTCGAAGCCCAGTTCAAACAGGACCTGACTTCCGATGTATTGCTGATCCGCAAGGTCGGCGAATATGTTCTCTCCAGCGGCGGCAAACGCATTCGCCCCATGCTTCTTCTGCTCTGCGCCAAGCTCGCCGGTTACCAGGGAAACAAGCATGTCGGCTTGGCCAGCGTGGTCGAGTTCATCCACACCGCCACCCTGCTCCACGACGACGTCGTCGACAGCGCCGTGCTGCGCCGGGGCAACGCCTCGGCCAACGCGGTCTGGGGGAACGAAGCCTCGGTGCTGGTCGGCGACTTTCTCTTCGCCAAGTCCTTCTCCATCATGGTGCGCGGCGGCAGCCTGAAGATCCTCCAGGCCCTCTCCGACGCCACGACGATGATGGCCGAGGGAGAAGTGCAGCAGCTCGTCAGCACCTGCGATCTCGACCTCAGCGAGGAAAGCTACATCGATGTGGTGCGCAACAAGACCGCCGTCCTTATCGCCGCCGCCTGTCAGGTCGGCGGCGTTCTCGGCGAGGTTGACGAGGAGCGGGAACAGGCGCTGCATGATTTCGGCATGGATCTGGGCATCGCTTTCCAGTTCATGGACGACGCCCTGGATTATGTGGCCGATCAGGCCGAGTTCGGCAAGGCCAAGGGGCACGACCTCGAAGAGGGGAAGGTGACCCTGCCGCTGATTCACGCCCTGCGTCACTGCGGCGACGAGGAGCGGGAGCGGCTGACCGAGATCGTCGAACTGGAAACCCTCAGTGACGAGGATCTCGCTTACGTCGTCGGTCTGATCGAGCGCTACGACGGCATCGGCTATACCCGGAAGCGCGCCCGGGAGCTGGTGGAGCGGGCCAAGCTCAAGCTCGCCGCTTTCCCCGACGGCCCGGTCAAGACCGCGCTGATGGAGCTGTCCGATTACACCGTGAGCCGGCGGAAATAGTCAGCGGCCGTTCGGTCATATCGCTTGGATATCAACGTGAAAAGGCCTCTCCGTTTCTTGCGGAGGGGCTTTTTCCGTTTGGATTCCCCCGGATTTTCGCGGTTTATGGGTTGGCTCGGGATTTGCTAATTGTTTTTTCAGCAATCCGGCAAACCGAGCACACACCATATTGCCGAGGGGGGACTATGGACGCGGGCACTCTGATTTATTCCGAGCAACTCGATATTCGCGGGCGCTGTTACGAGGTGTCCGTTTTTCAGCGGGCCAACGGTTCGCACGTGGCCCGTACCGTTTTCGCTCCGGGGGATGTCATCATGAATGACGGCCCCTCCCTCGAAGCGGTGCTGGCCAAACATCAGCGCCTGCTGCCGCTGGCCATCGATTCCCGCGAGCTGCGCGCCGAATCCAGCTGACTCCCACCGGCGATGCTTTTCCCGAAAGTATCCCGTTTACCGGCTCAGCAACCTTCTCCCCTCTTATGCACATGCCGCCGGCCACTCTTTTTGATCCTGTCGGCGGCACCCTTCTGCTATCATGCCGGCCATGCCTCGCGCCTCCTTTTCCCTGCACAAAAAAGTCCTGCTGGCCTTCTGCCTGCTCTCCCTCTTGCCGCTTTTGCTGCTGCTGGTCGTGTCCACAGCCGCAGCCTGCGGTCCGTGGAAAGCCAGCTCCTCGCCCACGCGACCCGGGCCCTCGACCGGCAGGCCGCCGAAGCCCTGGAGCTGCGGGCAGGCATGGTCGCCACGGAAGTGGAGGATTTTCTCCGCCAGGTGACCGCCGATCTCCGCGATCTTGCCCAGCTTCCCGCCGAAGAACGGGTCTGTCGGGAGTTTTATCGTGACCACCTGCGCCCGGTCTGGTTCCGCCGGGGAAGCAACGCCCATCCCGGCGAGGCCCGGGAAGAGCGCCCCCTTTATACGGAAATCGCCTGGGTTGACGGGGAAGGCCGCGAGTGGCTACGGCTGGCGGACGGTTTACCGGCGGAGCTTCTCCCGGGTCACCGGCCGCCACCTGGAAAAACAGCGCCGGCTGGCGGCGGTGGAAGGGGAGCGCTACCGGGGGGTGATCCGCTTCGCCATGCCGGTGCATGGCGACGACGGCAGCCTGCGCGGGGTGGCGGTACTTTCCCTCGACCACCGCCACCTGATGGAATTCACCCAGCACATTCTCCCCCATTCCCCCTTTTTCACCGTCTTTTTCTCCTACGACAGCGGCAATTACGCCTTCATGTTCGATGACGAGGGCTGGATGATCGCCCATCCCAAACCTTGGGATTTGCGCGGACTCGACGAGCGGGGTGAACTGGCGCCCCCCTATACCGCCGACTCCCCACCCGCGCTGGTCGAGCGGGGGATCATCCCCTTCAACCTTTTTCATGCCGGTTTCGTTCACCCCAACTATCCGGTGGTGGCGGCGGTGCTGCGCGGGGAGTCGGGGGGCGTCGACGTCACCAATATCGGCGGCTCGGAAAAGATCATGGCCTATGCGCCGATTCGTTTCGGCGACGGTGAATGTGCCGAAAGCGGAATTTTCGGCGGCGTGACCATCGGCGCCGAAGTCAGCCGCTTCCATGCCGCGGCTCACTCCGCCTCGGCTCAGATCCGGGCCGAAATGGGCAAGCACGGGGTCAGGCAAGCACGGGGTCAAAGGCAAGCACGGGGTCAGGCTTCCAAGTTGACAAGTTGAAACACCAAAAGGCAAGCACGGGGTCAGGCTTCCAAGTTGACAAGTTGAAACACCAAGGATAGATTTCTTCCCATGGCACGGAAACCACGCATCCACCTGCCGGGTGGACTTTATCACGTTATTTTTCGGGGCAACGGCGGGCAGGACGTCTTCCTGACCGCCGCGGACCGCTATCGTTTCTACCTCCTGCTTCAGGAAGGAACCGAGCGGTTCGGCTATCGGGTTCACGCCTTCTGCCTCATGACCAATCATATCCATCTTGCCGTGCAAATCGGTGAAATCCCCCTGTCTCGCGGCATGCAGAATCTCTCCTTCCGTTACACCCGCTGGATCAACCGGCGGGAAAACAGAACCGGCCATCTCTTTCAGGGGCGCTACAAGGCCGTCCTGGTGGATGGGGACAGCTATCTTCTCGAATTGGTTCGCTATATCCACCTCAACCCGGTTCGGGCCGGGATGGTCGCAAGCCCCGAAGAATATCCCTGGAGCAGCCATCGCGCCTATCTTGGCGGGGAAACGCTGCCGTGGCTGACCACGGATTGGCTGCTGGCATCGTTTGGGCATCAGGTCGACAGGGCGCGCGCTGCGTATGCGACTTTCGTGCTGGAGGGCTTGGCCGAAGAACGCCGTCCCGAGTTTCACGGTGCCGGAGTCGATTCGCGACTTCTCGGCGGCGACGATTTTATGGACAAATGTCTGTCCGGATCGGGGGGAATGCCGCTCCGCCTGACGGCGCGGCAAATTATCGACCAGGTGTGCCGCGCTTATCGGCTCGACGCGTCGCTTTTGCAGGCGAAATCACAGAGGAGAAATGCCTCGGAGGCGCGGGCGGCGGCGGGCTGGCTGGCCCGGGAATCGGGCTGTGTGACCCTGACCGAGATTGCCGTGCTGGTGAACCGGGATGTGGGAAGTATCAGCTCCGCCGTGCGCCGCTTGACGGATCGCCTTCGGAATGAGCCGGAATTGGCCAAGAGGATAAACACTCTGAAAGGGTTCATCGAAGGAACAACTTAGCAGCTTGGAAGCCTGACCCTGCCTGTGCCCTTGACCCTGCCTGTGCCCTTCTCGGGACCGTAGCCCAGGTGAGCCGTCATTTCCGCTTCCAGGCTGCGGTTGATTAGCCGCTGCAGAAGCTGCGAATAAAGCTTGTCCACATCGGCTGGGGTTTTACAGTCGCCCAAAAGGGCATCCAATTGCTCCGGTTTGATCGTCATCGTCTCTGCTCCTCCCGTGGGGTCGCCCCACTCTCTCATGGAGCAGATACACAGT
>JAVFAR010000008.1:0-45155 GCA_034002365.1 Trichloromonas sp. | reverse complement strand
TGAGGCAGGTTGTCGTCGACCAGCAGAAGGGTGAAGCGACGGGTCATGAAGGCCTCCTCGCGCCGGTGGCGGGGAGCGCCAGGGCAACCGTGCGGAGTCTGTTTCGAAACGGTCTGATCCTAATTATCTTTTTATTAACAGTCAAGTCTCACGTCCGGGTTGCGGAGTCCGGAAACATTTTGTCTGTCTTTCCTCCTCTTGGGGGTGCTTGCGGATTGGGCAGCTGGACTCCGTGGCTGCTTAAAATTTGGGCCGATTCTTTTTTAGCGGATGGGCGTCGCCTGGAAGAAACCTCGGACCTTGAATTTTTTCATAATTAATTCAGGTCTTTGTGAATTGTTTTCGGATTTAAAAAAAATGGCAGGTTCTTTGCTGAAAGGTTTGGCCAAGAGCGCTGTCCTTTGTCGATAAGGCGGGTGCGAGGAGCAAAGCCCCTCGCATGGTTGACGCGCCGGATCCTTTTCGGGAGGTGAAGAGATGAGAAAAGTGGAAGCCGTTATCAAGCCCTTCAAGCTTGACGAGGTCAAGGAAGCTCTGAACGAAATCGGCATTCAGGGCATTACCGTCAGTGAAGTGAAAGGGTTCGGGCGGCAGAAGGGGCATACCGAACTCTATCGCGGCGCCGAATACGTGGTCGATTTCATCCCCAAGATCAAGATGGAGATCATCGTCAGCGACGAGATGGCCGCCAAGGTCGTCGACGTCATCGCCGAGGCCGCCCGCACCGGACGCATCGGCGACGGCAAGATCTTCGTCACCAGTGTCGACGAAGTGGTGCGGATCCGCACCGGTGAGCGCGGCGACGATGCCCTCTAAAGGCCGCCCGCGAGATCTTTTCCATTCACGCCGGCCCGTTCGGGGAGGCCGTGGCTTAAAAAAATCATTCAGTCATAGGAGACATCAATGACACCCAGGGAAGTCGTGGCTTTTGCCCAAGAGAACAACTGTCAGATGGTCGATTACAAATTTCTCGACTTTGTCGGCATCTGGCAGCACTTTTCCGTCCCCATGAGCGAATTCGGCGAAGATACCTTCGAGGATGGCATCGGCTTCGACGGGTCCTCGATCCGCGGCTGGCAGCCGATCCACAACAGCGACATGCTGCTGATTCCCGATCCGGCCACCGCCAAGATCGATCCTTTTATCCAGGTCACGACCTTGAGCCTGATCTGCGATATCATCGATCCGATCACCCGCGAAGGCTACACCCGCGATCCCCGTTTTATCGCCAAAAAGGCCGAGGCCTACCTGAAATCGACCGGCCTCGCCGATACCGCCTACTTCGGCCCGGAGCCGGAATTTTTCATCTTCGACGACATTCGCTACGGCTCCAGCGCCAACGAGTCCTTCTATTGCATCGACTCCATTGAAGGCGTCTGGAACAGCGGCCGCGAGGAGTACCCCAACCTCGGCTACAAGCCCCGGCACAAGGAAGGCTACTTCCCCTGTTCCCCCACCGATTCCTTCGTCGATCTGCGCAACGAAATGGTGCAGGTGCTGCAAAGCGTCGGCATGCGCATCGAGGCTTCCCATCATGAAGTCGCCACCGGCGGCCAGAACGAGATCGACATGCGCTTCGACAGCCTGCTGCGCATCGGCGATACCCTGCAATGGTTCAAGTACATCGTCAAGAACGTCGCTTTCCGCAACGGCAAGACCGTGACTTTCATGCCCAAACCTCTCTACGGCGATAACGGCTCCGGCATGCACTGCCACCAGTCCCTGTGGAAGGACGGTCAGAATCTCTTCGCCGGCGACGGTTACGGCGGCCTCTCGAAATTGGCCATGTACTACATCGGCGGCATCATGAAGCACGCCAAGGCCCTGTGCGCCTTCACCAACCCCAGCGTCAACTCTTACAAGCGCCTGGTCCCCGGCTACGAGGCGCCGGTCAATCTGGCTTACTCGAACCGTAACCGTTCGGCTTCACTGCGGATTCCGGTCACCAACAATCCGAAATCGAAGCGCGTCGAATATCGTACGCCCGATCCGTCCTGCAACGGTTACCTGGCCTTCGCCGCCCAGCTCATGGCCGGTCTCGACGGTATCGAGAACAAGATCGATCCGGGCCAGCCGCTGGACAAGGATATCTACGGCCTCTCCCCCGAGGAACTCAAGGACGTGCCGAACGTCGCCCGCAGCCTGGAGGACGCCCTCAACCATCTGCGCGACGATCACGCCTTTTTACTCAAGGGGGATGTCTTCACCGAGGACGTCATCGAGAAGTGGATCGAGTACAAGATGGAAGCGGAAGTCAATCCGACCCGCATGCGCCCGACCCCGATGGAGTTCGCCCTTTACTTCGACTGCTGATCCGAGCGGTCCCGGAAAATGAAAAAGCCCCCGGTTTCACCGGGGGCTTTTTGCGTTGATGGGAGCGGAAATCCTGAATCGTTACAGCGCGTGATCCGCCAGATAGTGTTTGATCGCGGCGGTGTCGGCGTCGATGATCTCGCAGCGCTTTTCACGGTTTTCGATCCCCGCCAGGGAAGCGGGACGCGGCGGCTCCTGGCCGATGGCCAACCGTACCGCCTCGCCGAACTTGGCGGGATGGGCGGTGGCCAGACAGACCGTCGGGGTTTGCCCGTCGCCGAGATCGAGGCCGGCGCGCACCCCGACGGCGGTGTGCGGATCGAGCAGGTAGCCGGTCTTGCCGTGGAAGTCGCGGATGGTTTCCAGGGTCTCGGCGTTGGAAACGGCCTGGGCGAGGAAATCCTGGGCCACCTTTTCCCGCTCGGCGGCGGTGAAGGCGAGGCGGCCGGTGCCGGCCAGTTCGCTCATGGCATCACGCACCCGGCCGCTCTGCTCGTCGTAGAGGTAGAAGAGGTAGCGCTCGAAGTTGCTCGCCAGCTGGATGTCCATGGAGGGGGAGCAGGTCTGCGACACCGCGCCGATGGAGTAATCCCCCTGGCGGACGAAGCGGGTGAGGATGTTGTTCTCGTTGGTGGCGAGAATCAGGCGACGGATCGGCAGGCCCATCTTCTTGGCGACGAAACCGGCGAAGATGTCGCCGAAGTTGCCCGTCGGCACCGAAAAACAGATTTCCCGGCAATCGGTCTTTTTACGCACCCGGCCCCAGGCATAGAAATAGTAGACCACCTGGGCCAGCACCCGCGCCCAGTTGATGGAGTTGACCGCGCCCAGGGCATACCTGCTCTTGAAGTCAAGGTCGCCGAAGATCTCTTTGACGATGCGCTGACCGTCGTCGAAGGTGCCGCGAATCGCCAGGTTGAAGACATTCGGGTCGGTGACCGTGGTCATCTGCCATTCCTGGATGGGCGAAACCTTCCGGTGGGGATGGAGGATGAAGATGTTGATGTTTTTCTTCCCGCGCACGCCGTAAATGGCGGCGCTCCCCGTATCGCCGGAGGTGGCGCCGAGAATGTTCATCTTCTCGCCCCGTTCGGCGAGCAGATACTCGAAAAGGTTGCCGAGAAACTGCAGGGCCACGTCCTTGAAGGCCAGGGTTGGGCCGTGGAAAAGTTCGAGGATGTGCACGCCGTCGTGATGCACCACCGGGGTGATGTCCGGGTGGGTGAAGGCGGCGTAGGAGCGGTCGATGAGCCCCTTGAGGTCGGCCGAGGGGATGTCGCCGACAAAGCGGGCGAGGATCTGGAAGGCCAGCTCCGGATAGTCGAGCATTTCCAGGGCGGCGATGTCCCCCGGCGTCAACTGCGGGATCGACTCGGGCAGCAGCAGCCCGCCGTCGTCGGCCAGCCCCATCATCACGGCATCTTTAAAGGACAGACTGCGGACGCGGCCGCGGGTACTCAGATATTTCATGGGCGTTTCTCCTGAAAATTTTATCCGAGCAGTTTAGCAGGAATGACGGGGGGGGGGAAGATGAAAGCAGTGACAAAAAAACGGGGGCGACTGGCGCCCCCGTTGCGGTATCCCTGTGAATTGCGGCGATTATCCCTCTTCCTGCACATCGACCACAGCGACGGCGGCCATGTTGACGATGTCGGTGACGTCGTCGCCGCGCTGCAGTACGTGGACCGGTTTTTTCGTCCCCATGAGAATGGGACCGACCTGCTCGGCGCCGCCGAGCTTATGCAGCAGTTTGTAGGAGATGTTGCCCGATTGCAGGTCGGGGAAGATGAAGACGTTGGCGTTCCCCTTGAGTTTGGAGAAGGGGAACTGGCGGGCGACCAGCTCGGGATCGAGGGCGACGTTGGCCTGCATCTCGCCGTCGACGATCAGTTCGGGGGCGCGCTGTTTGACCAGGGCGGTGGCGCGCTTGACGTTGAGGGTCAGGGGGTGGTCGGCGCTGCCGAAGTTGGAGAAGGAGAGCATCGCCACCCGCGGCTCGATCTCGAAATGCCGTGCCTTCTCCGCCGTCAGGATGGCGGTTTCCGCCAGTTCCTCGGCGGTCGGCTCAATGGTCACGGTGGTGTCGGCGAAGAAGACGACATCCTTCTTGGTGACCATCATGTACATGCCGTGAACCCGGGAAAGGCCTTCCTTCTTGCCGATGATTTCCAATGCCGGGCGGATGGTGTCGGGATAGTGGGCGTTGATGCCGGAGAGCATGGTGTCGGCATCCCCCTTTTCGACCATCATGGCGCCGAAGTAGTTGCGGTTGTTGCGCAGCATGCGCCGCGCCTCGGCTAACGTCACGCCCTTGCGCTGGCGCCGGGCGAAGAGCTCTTCGGTGTACCCCGGGGTTTTGTCCGACTGCCGGGGGTCGATGATCTCGGTGTCGCCGAGGTCGATGTTCAGTTCCCGGGCGCGGGCGCGGATCATCTCGACGTCGCCGAGGAGGATGGGAACGGCGATCCCTTCGTCGAGGATGATCGCCACGGCGCGCAGGATCTTATCCTCATCCCCTTCGGGAAAGACCACCCGTTTGGGACTAGACCGGGCCTTGTTGATGAGAACGCGCATGATTTCCTTGGAGCGCCCTTGCAGCGCCTCCAGGCGCTCGCGGTACTTGTCGAGATCGTCGATGGGCAAGCGGGCGACGCCGCTGTCCATGGCCGCCTTGGCCACCGCCGGGGCGACGTGCAAGAGGACGCGGGGATCGAAGGGTTTGGGAATCAGATACTCGCGGCCGAACTTGATGTCGACGCCGCCGTAGGCCTTGCGCACCGAGTCGGGAACATCTTCCTTGGCCAGCTTGGCCAGGGCCAGGCAGGCCGCCATCTTCATTTCGTCGTTGATGGCGCGGGCGTGGGTGTCGAGGGCGCCGCGGAAGAGGAAGGGGAAACAGAGGACGTTGTTGACCTGGTTGTTGTAGTCGCTGCGGCCGGTGCCGATGATGACGTCGCCGCGCACGGCCTTGGCCTCGTCCGGGGTGATCTCCGGATCGGGGTTGGCCATGGCGAAGATGACCGGGTCCTTGGCCATCGACTTGACCATGGCGGGAGTCAGTGCCCCCTTGGAGGAAACGCCGAAGAAGACGTCGGCATCGACCATCGCTTCCTCCAGGGTGCGGCAGGGCAGGTCGGTGGCGAAGCGCTGCTTGTAGGGGTTCATCCCCTCGCTGCGGCCGTTGTAAATAACCCCCTTGGTGTCGCAGAGGATCATCTTTTTCGGGTCGGCGCCCAGGGTCAGGGCCATCTTGGCGCAGGCGATGCCGGCGGCGCCTGCGCCGTTAAAGACGATCTTGACCTCTCCGATCTGCTTGCCGACGGTCTCCAGGGCGTTGATCAGACCGGCATTGGCGATGATCGCGGTGCCGTGCTGGTCGTCGTGGAAGACCGGGATATCCATGATTTCCTTGAGCTTCTCCTCGATGTAGAAGCACTCGGGCCCCTTGATGTCTTCCAGGTTGATGCCGCCGAAGGTCGGTTCGAGGATCTTCACGGTACGGATGATCTCGTCCGAGTCCTTGGTGTTGAGTTCGATATCGAAGACGTCGACGTCGGCGAAGCGTTTGAAGAGCACGCCCTTGCCTTCCATGACCGGCTTGCCGGCGAGGGCGCCGATGTCCCCCAGGCCGAGAACGGCGGTGCCGTTGGAAACGACCGCCACCAGGTTCCCCTTGGCGGTATACTTATAAGCGTCGTCGGGATTTTTCTCGATTTCCAGACAGGGTTCGGCGACTCCGGGGCTGTAGGCCAGCGACAGGTCGCGGCTGGTGGCGCAGGGTTTGGTGGTGATGACTTCGATCTTGCCTTTGCGGCCGGAGCTGTGGTAATCCAGCGCCTCTTGTTTTTTCGACATAGTGATCTGTCTCCCTGAATGGTGGATGGCGGATTGTTAAACAGGTTCGCCTGACGAAACGGGCTTTCCCCGTCGACTGTTTCTCTCGCGGAGATCGTCTGGATGGCAAACACCGGTTGCTGTTCTGAAGAATTTTAGCGAAAGTAAAGATAAAAATAGAGCCGGCCGAAGCGGCCTGTCAAGGAGAAACGGCCAAATTCAAACCGCTGTTTGCTTTTTTCTGACCTATCCTTCCGTTTTTTCTCCTTCTCGCTTCTTGCCGGGCTTCCCGCTTCGGCCACGCGACAAGCAGCGGCGAGGCGCATGAGCTTCGCCGCAGGATTTTAATGATGCTGAAAGTTGGCGTAATTTCCGATACCCACATCCGTAACCTGGCCCAGGGGGCGCGGCTGGCCGAGAAGCTCTGCGCCGGCGGCTTCGCCGAGGTGACGACGATTCTTCACGCCGGGGATGTCGGCCTTCCCGAATTTCTCGACCTTTTCGGGGAGCGGGAAGTGCACGCCGTGCGCGGGAACATGGACGCCCCGACGGCCGGCGTTCCCATCAGGAAAGTCCTCACCCTGGGGGGCTTTCGCATCGGCCTGGTCCACGGCTGGGGCTCCCCCGTTCAACTCGAAGAGCGTCTGCGCCGGGAGTTTCAGGGACTTTCCCTCGATTGTCTGGTCTACGGCCACAGCCATCACCCCGCCTGCCGGCGCGTTGGGGAGTTGCTGCTCTTCAACCCCGGCAGCGCCACCGACCGCCGGGACGCCCCCCGTCATACCGTCGGTCTTCTCGAAATCGGCGAGCGCATCGAAGGGTCGATCATCCCCATCGACTGACCGGTTTGTGTCGCTGCGTTCCGTACCCCTCCCGGGAGGTTGAGTCCGGAATCTTTTTCCGGTTGTGTCCGACCGCCGCCGCCACCACTTGGGCTTTTGCGTGCTCTTTTCGTCCGATTTGTCTCCGGCGAACCACGCGGTTCTTGATTCCCCGTCCGAAACATCCTAATATTAACTGATTTTTGAATTTATCTGCGGCCTTGAAAGGATATTTTCGGCATGCTGGAATTGTTTCAAAAGGGCGGCCCGCTCATGTACCCGATTTTGCTCTGTTCGGTCATGGCGCTGGCTATTTTTCTCGAACGGATCTGGACTTTCCGCCAGGCTCGGCGCGGTATCGTGCCGCTTTCCCGCGAAATCGAAAGCCTGGCCCATCGCGGGCACATCGATGAGGCGCTGGTGGTTTGTCAGCGTCACGACTCGCCCCTGGCGCGCATTTTCATTGCCGCCCTGCGCTCCGCCGGGCGTACCCGCGACCACCTCAAGACCGTGGTCGAAGAGGTCGGCAGCCGGGAAACGGCCCCCCTGGAAAAATATCTGGGGCTGATGGGGACCATCGCCACCATCGCCCCGCTCCTCGGTCTGCTCGGCACGGTCTTCGGCATGATCGAGGCCTTCACCGTCATCTCCGTCCAGGGGGCCGGAACCCCGGCGACCCTCGGCGGCGGCATTTCCGAGGCGCTCATCACCACCGCGGCCGGGCTCTCCGTCGCCATCCCCACGATCCTGCTGCACAAGTATCTCACCAGCCGGGTGGAGCGCATCGCCCTGGAACTGGAGGAATACAGCCTGCGCCTCGTCGACCTGCTGGGCAACTGACATGGGTTTTCTCCGTAAACGCCGGGAGCGGGAGGAGCCGAAAGTCGACATGACGCCGATGGTCGACTGCGTCTTTCTGCTGCTCATCTTCTTCATGATCTCCACCACCTTCATCGAAACTCCGGGCCTTTCCATCAAGCTCCCCGAAGCCTCGACCCAGCGCGACAAGGATGAGGCCGAGGAGGTGAAGATTTACCTTTCCAAGGAGGGGGAGATCTTCCTCGCCGACACCCAGGTGACCACGGCCGCGCTTCGGCGCCATCTGGAAGGCTTCAAGGAGCGAGCCGAACACATGACCTTCCTCCTTCTTGCCGACAAGGAGGCGCGCCATGGGCAGGTGGTCGAGCTGATGGATCTGGCCAAGGTCACCGGTTTCGCCCGTCTTGCCATCGCTACCGAACAGCGGGGGCCGAAGTGACGCCGGCGGCTGTCGGCATCGATCTCGGCGGCACCAACTGCCGGGCCGCCCTGGTCGGCACGCAGGGGCGCATCGGTGAGCTGTTCCACCGTCCGACCCGGATGGCGTCCGGCTACGCTGCCTGGCTGGAGGACTTCGCCGGGGGGATCGGGGAGCTGCTGCGGCAAGGCCAGGCCCTGGGGCTGAAGGTCACGGCGGTGGGCATGGGGGCGCCGGGGCTGATCGCTATTGACGGCACGGTGACGACCTCCCCCAATCTTCCGGCTCTGGATGGTCGTCCCTTGGCGGCCGATCTCGCCGAGCGGCTGCGGTTGCCGGTGGCGGTGGCCAACGACGCCAACGCCATCGCCTGGGGGGAGGGCCTCTTCGGCGCGGGGCGCGACTTTACTTCTTTTCTGACAATGACCCTGGGCACCGGCGTCGGCGGCGGGCTGGTGCTCGACCGGCGCCTCTGGCTCGGCGCCGATGGCGCCGCCGGGGAAGTGGGGCACTGGACGGTCGTTCCCGGTGGCCGTCCCTGCGGCTGCGGTAACCGCGGCTGTCTCGAACAGTATGCCTCGGCCCGGGCGCTGGCGGTGCTGGCCCGGGAGCGGATCGAGGCCGGGGCGGCGAGTGCCCTGGCGGCAGTTCCCGCCGCGGAACTCACCAGTCGCCAGGTGGGGGAAGCGGCCCGCCACGGGGACGCCCTGGCGCTGGCGGTGCTGGAAGAGGCCGGAGGCTATCTGGGGCAGGTTTTAGGCGGAATCGCCAATCTGCTCAATCTCGACGGCGCGGTGATTACCGGCGGTGCCGTCGACAGTTTCGATCTCATGCAGCCGGCCATTCTCCGGGAACTGCATCGGCACGCCTTCGCCGTGCCCGGACGGCGGCTGGCCGTGGTCCCCGGACGGCTCGCCGACGAGGCCGGAATCCTCGGCGCGGCGGCTTTGGCCAACAACCTTAACCCGAGGAGGATAACTCTATGAAAACCATTGCGATTCTGACCGGCGGCGGCGACTGCCCGGGGTTAAATGCGGTCATCCGCGGTGTCGTGCGGGGGGCGGTGCTCAGGCGGAACTGGAAGGTGCTGGGAATCGCCGACGGCTTTGACGGCCTGGTGGACGGGCCGCGCATCATCCCTCTGGACATGGCGGCGGTCAAAGGCATTCTCCCCCGGGGGGGGACCATCCTCGGCACCAGCAATCGCGGCAACCCCTTTGCCTATCCCGTCGAGGAGGGGGGAGAAGTCAAGCTCATGGACGTCTCCCGCCGGGTGGTGGAGAACTTCCGCAAGGTCGGGGCCGAAGCCCTGATCGCCGTCGGCGGCGACGGCACCCTGAAGATCGCCCGCCAGCTCAATGACCAGGGGATGCCTGTGGTCGGAGTGCCGAAGACGATCGATAACGACCTGCGCGGCACCGACGTCACCTTCGGCTACAACACCGCCGTCGGTGTCGTCACCGAGGCCCTCGACCGGCTGCATACCACGGCGGAGAGCCACAACCGGGTGATGGTGGTCGAGGTCATGGGCCGGGACGCCGGCTGGATCGCTCTCGAATCGGGGATCGCCGGCAGCGCCGACGTCATCCTCATCCCGGAAATCCCCTTCGACATGGAGAAGGTCTGCCAGGCGATTCTTGCCCGCAAGGCGCGGGGGAGCCGTTTCTCCATCGTCGTCGTTTCCGAGGGGGCCTTTCCCGCCGGGGGAGGGAAGATCGTCCAGCTTACGGCGGATCAGAACCTGGGGGTGGAACGGCTCGGCGGCATGGGCCAGTGGGTCGCCGCCGAGATTGCCCGGCGCCTCGGGATCGAAACGCGCACCGTGGTCCTCGGCCATGTCCAGCGCGGCGGCACGCCTTCCCCCTTCGACCGGATTCTCGGCTCCCGCTTCGGCACCAAGGCGGTGGAACTGGTAGAGCAGGGATGCTTCGGCCAGATGGTCGCCCTGCGCGGCCGGCGCGTGGAAGCGGTCGCCATCGAAGAGGCGGTAGGCGAACTGAACCGGGTCGATCCCCACGGGGAACTCATCCGTACCGCCGAAGATCTCGGCGTCATGGCCGGGCGCTAGTCTCCTTCGCGCGGCACGAAATCGCCGAAGTGACCGGTTCTCATTGACGGCCGGGCGGCGGCTGGTTAGGCTGGTTTTTCACCAACGCAGGCAAACAAAACGGCATTCACAAGGGGGGTAGGGCATGAACAAGGAAAACACGGCGACGCGAATCGACCGGGCCTGGCTGTTCGGTATCTGCGGCCTGTGTCTCGGGATCAGCGCGCCAATCGGCTGGCAGCTTCTGCGCCTGCTGCTTTTCTGGCGGGACGGCCAGGGGTTCTGGGCGCAGGTGCTTGAAGGGGTGGCCGGCAGCGGCGAGCAGTTGGCCCTCTTTCTCTACATGGGAGCGGGGACGGCCGTAGTCCTCGGCGTCACCGGTTTTCTCATCGGCCGGGGCGCCCAGCAGGTGCTGGAGCGGGCGCACAGCCTCGATCAGCTCAACCGCACGGTGGCCGAGCAGAAAGCGACCTTCGAGCGGCGTTTTCTCGATCTGAACAACAGCCTCAAGAATTTCCACACCATCAACACCCATATCCAGAAATCGGTCAACGTCACCGAAATCCTGCGCCTGGCCGCCAACGGCCTGCACGAGATTCTCGGCTATGACCGGGTCAATATCCTCATGGTCAACGAGCGCCGCGACGGCCTCGATTTTCTCGCCAGCCGCGGCGCCGGCGACATCCTTCCCGGCGTCAGCCTGCCCCTCGACGAGCGGGCCGGAGCGCTGTACAAGGCGGTGGAAGAAAAGCGCGTTCTTCTGGTCGACGATATCGCCCGGATGCCTTCCGATTTTCATCTGCGTCCCCCCTGCTCGGATATCGTTCAGCTGCGCTCGAAAAATTTCATCCTCTGTCCCATCATCGTGCGCGACGAGGTGATCGGCCTCTTTGGCGTCGACAACAAGCTCAAGCGCAAGGCCCTCGACGATACCGATGTGGATACGGTCAAGCTCTTTGCCGACCAGGTCGCTTCGAGCCTGAACAAGCTCAACCTGCTCGACGCGGTGGAAAGCCTCACCGGCGAGCTGGAGCATACCTTCGCCGAGTTCAGCAAGTACCGCACCGAACATGAACGGCTCGACCGCTCGCTGAAGGACGCCACCGAATCGACCAGCGAGGCGATCGTCGATATTTCCAGCGCCGCCGATGTGGTGCGCGAGGCGGTCGATGCCACCCGCAGCGCCGCCGGAGAAATTTCCGTCTCCATCGACCAGGTCTCCGGCAATCTCGCTCAGCTCTCCGATTTCATGGAAAATTCCATCGCCGCCATGACCGAGATCGCCGCCACCATCAAGTCGGTGGAAGAGAGCGGCGCCCGTTCCCACGAAATGTCGGAAACGGTCAAGGCCAAGGCGGAAAGCGGCGCCCGCGCCGTCGCCGGGGTGATTGCCGGTCTTCAGGGGATTTCCCAAGCCGTCGAGGAGGCGGTCAAGACCATCGAACTGCTGTCCCTCAAGGGGGAGGAGATCAACACCATCACCACGGTGATTACCGAGGTGACGCAGAAGACCAACCTGCTCGCCCTCAACGCCGCCATCATTGCCGCCCAGGCCGGCGAGCACGGCCGTTCCTTCGGCGTGGTGGCCGACGAGGTGCGCGCCCTCTCCCAGGAAACCGCCCAGTCGACCGGCGCCATTACCCGCATCATCGAGGAACTGCAGGAGTACACCCGCGAGTCGGTGGCGCATATCACCAAGATCCGCACCCTGGTGCAGGAAGGGATGGGCCTCGGCGGCGGCATGGAGGAATCCCTCGGCCAGATTCTTTCCAGTGCCGGGACCGCCATGGCCATGACCCGGGATATTCGCGGCGCCACCCAGGAAGTGTCGCGCAGCGTCGAGTCGGTCACCGCCTCCATCGAACGGGTCGGCGAAATGTCCAGCCATATTTCCACGGCTTCCAGGGAACAGGCCGACGGTACCCGCAATATCGTCCATTCCATCGAGGAAGTGAAGAATATGACCGATGACATGGCCCAGGCTACCGAACGGCAGAAGCAAAATACCCGGAATATCGAAACGGCCGTCACCTCGGTCAGCGACATGATCCGGCGGATTTTCGACGCCATGGAGCAGCGCCGCGAAGCGAGCCGCAAGGTCATCGAGGATCTGCGGCGGCTGAAGGGCTAGCGTCGCCGCCCTGTTTCGGCGGTCTTCAGGAAACGAAAAACCCCGCCGGGAGTTCCCGGCGGGGTTTTTCGTCATACGGATTTTGTGGACCAGCGTTTTAGCGCTTGCGCAGGTTGTAGAAGACGTCCTTGCCGTTGAAAACGGCCACTTCGTCCAACTCATCCTCGATGCGCAGCAGCTGGTTGTATTTGCAGATGCGGTCGGTGCGGCAGAGGGAGCCGGTCTTGATCTGGCCGGCGTTGACGGCGACCGCCAGGTCGGCGATGGTGGTGTCCTCGGTTTCGCCGCTGCGGTGGGAAATGACGCAGGTGTAGCCGGCGCGCTTGGCCATTTCGATGGCTTCCAGGGTTTCGGTGAGGGTGCCGATCTGGTTGACCTTGATCAGGATCGAGTTGGCGATCCCTTTTTCGATCCCCTTTTTGAGGATCTTGGTGTTGGTGACGAAGAGGTCGTCGCCGACGATCTGGATGCGCTGGCCGAGGCGGTCGGTCATCAGCTTCCAGCCGTCCCAGTCGTTCTCCGCCATGCCGTCCTCGATGGAGACGATCGGGTAGCGGTTGACCAGGTCTTCGTAGAAGTCGACCAGCTCCTGGGCGGTCTTGACCGGCTGTTTCTCGTTTTCGAGGCGGTATTTGCCGTCCTTGAAGAGTTCCGAGGAGGCCACGTCGAGGGCCAGCAGCACGTCTTCGCCCGGTTTGTAACCGGCTTCCCTGATCGCCGCCATGATGACTTCGAGAGCCTCTTCGTTGCTTTTGAGGTCGGGGGCGAAACCGCCTTCGTCGCCGACGGCGGTGTTGTAGCCCTTGGCCTTGAGCACCTTTTTCAGGGCGTGGAAGATTTCCGCGCCCATGCGCAGCGCTTCCTTGAAGGAGGCGGCGCCGGCGGGCATGACCATGAATTCCTGGATGTCGACGTTGTTGTCGGCGTGAGCGCCGCCGTTGAGGATGTTCATCATCGGCAGGGGAAGTTCCTTGGCGTTGGCGCCGCCGATGTACTGGTAGAGGGGGAGTCCCGCGTCTTCGGCGGCGGCCTTGGCACAGGCCATGGAGACGCCGAGCAGGGCGTTGGCGCCGAGGTTGCTTTTAACTTCGGTCCCGTCCAGTTCCAGCAGTTTGCGGTCGATACCGGCCTGATCGGAGACTTCCCAGCCGATCAGCGCCTCGGCGATGACTTCGTTGACGTTATCCACGGCCTTGAGCACGCCTTTGCCCAGGTAGCGGCCTTTGTCGCCGTCGCGCAGCTCCAGGGCCTCGCGCTCGCCGGTGGAAGCGCCGCTGGGAACCGCCGCCCGGCCCATGACGCCGCTTTCGAGGAAGACTTCGGCTTCGATCGTCGGATTGCCCCGCGAATCGAGAATTTCCCGGGCGTAGATGTCAATGATTTCGCTCATGTAAGACCCCCTTGCAAGGAATGAAAGGTTGCGTTGAAACGCCCCGCCCCCGGCGGGCGCGTTACTTATAGCACAAGATGCCGAAATTGAAACCCTCTTTTCATCCCCTGTGAGACTGCAATGAAGTGCTGTTTTTCGGGACTGGACCTGAATGTCCAATGTTTGGTGTTCTGCCGCCAGATTCCTGACTGACCATCTGGGGGGCTACCCGAATCCACGAGATCGCACCGCGGTATCTGGTCAACCGGCTATTCCCAAAAAAACCGCTAGGCAGCGTTCCACCTCGACCAGCGAATCCTCGTCAATACGGCCGAAGGCCGGTCCGATCTTCTCGCGCCTCACCGTCATGGTCTTGTCCACCATCACCTGTGACGGCTTGAGCAAGCCGTTCTCGGCACCCGGGTGCACCGTGACGCGAAACAGCGGCGCGGCGACAAGCGAACTGGTGACAGGCAGAACCGTCACACTCGCATGCTCGTTGAACAGATTGGCCTGGATCACCAGCGCCGGCCTCGGCTTGCCGAAATCCCCCGGCATGGCGACAGTCACAAAGTCGCCGCGCATCACTCCGCCCATCCCTCCACGTCCTCCAACGCCTCATCCATGAACTGCCGCATCGCCGCGTCGGCCAGATCGGCCCGCGCCGCCAACCGGCACTGACGGCGGCATTCCTCCGCGAACCCCGGCCTGCGCGTATCCGGCACCCAAATCTGCACCGGGCGAAGACCCGCCCTGCGCAACGCCTCTCGGTGTTTTTGGACACGCTCATTGACGTTTGTCGTTGCCATTTGAACCTCCCCTGAATTGTTACATGTAACAATATACAAGACGACCGGCTCCCCACGCAACAGCAAACGATATAAACCAACCAATGGCCCCTCCATGCTCCACAAAACGAACGCCAGGCTGGACCCGGCCGGCATGGATGTTCGGCAGGTTCGGAATGTGCCGTTCCACGACTCTGGGCAACTCGGACGGTCGGGATACCCTGAGCGGGCTTTTCGGTCACTCCGTGCGGTTTTTGAAAGAAATTGCTTTGCCTGGGGGAAGATGATAGAGTCTGCCTCTATTTTCAGGCATTCCGCCATGGTGGCAAGGGTTGATTCGGGAGCGCATGAGCGACAATTTTCAGGCTGAAGACACGCAATTGGCCAATCTGCTGTTCGGTCAGCAGAACCGCAATCTCAAACTCGTCGAGCGCATGCTCGGGGTGCGCGTCGGCTCCCGCGGAAACGAGTTGACCATCGAAGGGGACGATACCCAGGTGCTTCTCGCCCGGCGCCTCTTCGAAGAGGTCCATGGCCTGCTCAAAGCCGGATATCTGGTGTCGCCGGCCGACCTCGATTACGCGGCGCGCATCCTTTCCGCCGATTCCCGGGCCCGTCTGCGCGACATCTTTCTCGACACCATCTTCGTTTCCACCCGCAAGAAGGTCATCGCCCCCAAGAGCCTGGCGCAGAAGGCCTACGTCGACGCCATCCGCAAACATGACGTGGTCTTCGGCATCGGCCCGGCGGGGACCGGCAAGACCTACCTGGCCATGGCCATGGCCGTCTCCTTTCTGGTCAAGAAGGAAGTCAGCCGCATCGTGCTGGTGCGGCCGGCGGTGGAGGCGGGGGAGAAGCTCGGTTTTCTCCCCGGCGACCTGGCCGAGAAGGTCAATCCCTATCTCCGTCCCCTCTACGACGCCCTTTACGATATGATGGACTTCGACAAGGGGCAGGCTCTGATCGCCAACGGGGTGGTCGAGGTCGCGCCCCTGGCCTTCATGCGTGGCCGTACCCTCAACGACGCCTTCGTCATTCTCGACGAGGCGCAGAACACCACCACCGAACAGATGAAGATGTTCCTGACCCGTCTCGGCTTCGGCAGCCGGGCGGTGATCACCGGCGACGTCACCCAGATCGACCTGCCGAGCGGCCGACGCTCCGGGCTGGTCGAGGCGGCCGAGGTGCTGCGTGGGGTCGAGGGGATCGTCTTCAACTACTTCAGCGACCGCGACGTGGTCCGCCACCCCATCGTGCAAACCATCATCCAGGCTTACGAGCGCCACCGGCCCGCCGCCGGCGAGAGCCTCGCGCCTTCATCGAGCAGTTCTCCGACATGAGTAAAAAAGATAATAAATCCGATAGCCCCGGCCGCAAGGCGAAGATCGTCGAGCGATCTTTCTGGCGGGAAGAACGCAGCCAGCGCTACCTGATGCTGATTTTACTGGCGCTCTTTCTGACCCTGATCATCGTCCCCAAGGGGGGCTTCATCCCCGATTATTACTCCCCGGGGGATATTGTCACCCGGGATGTCAAGGCTCCCCGCGATCTGCTTATCCCCGATCTGACCCTTACGGAAAACAAGCGGGTCGAGGCCGAAGGGGGGGTGAAGCCCCTCTATGACTACGATTCCCGCGCCGGCCAGGCGGCCGCCGATGAACTGGTCCAGGCTCTGGAACTGATCCAGCAGGCTGTTTCCGATGAGCAGGCGGCGGCGACTCTGGTCGACGATCTGGAGAACTTCCTCGAAGTCGAGCTGGCGCCGGAAGATCGGGATGCCCTGAAGGCCTTCATGGATGAGTTGGCCGCGCGGGAAACGGTGGAGCCCCTCGACCTGGTCCCCGTCCGCAAGGCGGTAGCCGCAGCCCTGGAGGGGCGCATTGTCGGCAACCTGCAACTCTTTCAGGGGGAGGCCAAACACGGCATTATCGTGCGGGATCTTCACTCCCGCCAGGAGCAGGTGGTGGAGCAGCCGCAGCAGGTGCTTGGCGTGGGCAACGCCCAGGACCGTATGCGCGAGGAGTTACGCCCCCTCGATCTGACCCGCGCCCAGCGGCGGCTCATCCAGGCGCTGGCGGTGAAACTGGTCCGCCCCAACCTGACCTTCAACAAGAACGAGACCGAGACGCGCAAGCAGATGGCCCGCGAGGAGGTCAAACCGGTGCTCTTTCAGGTCAAGAAGGGGGAGATGGTCGTTCGCGAGGGGGAACGGGTTACCGAGGAGCAGATCAAGAAGCTGCGCGGTCTCAGCGAACTCGGCAGCCATTCCAATACCCTGGTCGCGGGGATCGGCTTCTTCCTGTCGATCGTGGTTCTCTTTTTCGCCATTCACCGCTTCGCCCGGGTCAACATCCGCAAATACGCTCCGAACAATCGCGACCTGCTCTTTCTGGTGGTGAACTTCATCGTTCTTTTCGTCCTGGTGAAGCTCGGGGTTTTCGTTTCCTCGGCGCTGGAAAGCGCCTTCCCCTACATCGATTCGAACAGCTACTATTATGTGCTGCCCTTTGCCTTTGGAACGATGCTGGCGCGTATCGTGCTCAACTCCGAAGTGGCCTTCGTTTTCGCCATTCTCTCGTCGCTGCTCCTCGGGGCGCTGTTCGGTTACAGCCTTTATATCAGCGTCTACGCCCTTGCCGGCAGCGTCACCGCCGCCCACTGGGTGCGGCACTGCAAGCAGCGCACGACCCTCTACCGCGCCGGTTTCCATCTGTCGCTGGTCAACATGCTGATGATCGTCGGCCTCTGTCTGATCAGCGGCCAGGCCTTCGACGTGCAGATCCTCTACAAGCTCGGCTTCGGCCTGGCCGGCGGGTTCCTCTGCGCGGTCCTCGTCACCGGCACCATCCCCCTGGTGGAGCATATCTTCGAATACACCACCGACATCAAGCTGCTGGAGTTGGCGAATATGAATACGCCGGTGCTGCGCGAACTGATGATTCAGGCGCCCGGCACCTATCATCATTCGGTGATTGTCGGCAACCTGGTCGAGGCCGCCGCCGAGTCGATCAGCGCCAATCCCCTGCTGGCGCGGGTGGCGGCTTACTATCACGACATCGGCAAGATCCGCAAACCCCTCTATTTCGTGGAGAACATGCACGGCCAGGAGAACAAGCACGACAAGCTGGCCCCTTCCATGAGCGCGCTGATCCTCATGTCCCACGTCAAGGACGCGGTGGAACTGGCCCGGGAAAACAAACTCGGCGCGCCGCTCATCGACATCATCCGTCAGCATCACGGCACGGCGCTGATGAAGTTCTTCTACGACAAGGCCAAGAGCAAGGAAGAGCCGGGGATGCCCGCGGTCGACGAACGGGATTACCGCTATCCCGGCCCCAAGCCGCAGACCCGCGAGGCGGCGCTGATCATGCTCGCCGACGCCGTCGAGGCCGCCAGCCGTACCCTCTCCGAGCCGACCCCGGCACGGATTCAGGGGATGGTGCAGAAGATCATCAATAACATTTTCATCGACGGTCAGCTCGACGAGTGTGAGTTGACCCTGAAAGACCTGCATCGCATCGCCAGAAGTTTCAACCGGATTCTGGCGGGGATTTTCCACCATCGCATCGACTACCCGGAACCGGCCTACAAGGAACGGGACAAGGACGCCGCCAAGAGGAAGAACGGTGAAGATTCAGATCGAGAACCGGCAAAGGAAGCAAAAGGTAAGGAAACTGTTCCTGCGAAGAGCAGCACGGAGGATCTTAAGCGTCTCGGGATGTCCTGAGGCCGAACTGTCGATCCTGGTGGTTGACGATGCCGAGATCCGCATCCTCAATCGCGACTACCTGCAGCGGGACAAGCCGACCAGCGTCATCTCCTTCGCCATGCGCGAGGGGGAGGGGGGGGGGCTCTGTCCCGAATTGCTTGGCGACGTGGTGATCTCCGCCGAGACGGCGGCCCGGGATGCCGCCGAGGCGGGCATCCCCTACGAGCATGAGCTGGTTTTTCTGCTGCTGCACGGCATTCTCCATCTGCTCGGCTACGACCATGAGCGCAGCGGTGCCGAGGAGGCCGAGCGCATGGAAGCACGGGAGCGGGAAGTCTTCGCCCTGTTGCGCGAGGAACTTTTCACGCCATGAGCGAAGCGCCGCGCGAGCCGATCAAACCCGCCAACTGGCTGCAGAGCGTCAATTGCGCCATCGAGGGAATTCTCTGGACCGCGCGCACCCAGCGGCACATGCGCTGGCATTTTCTGGCGGCGCTGGCGGTGCTGCTTTTCGCCCATTGCCTGGGGCTGTCGGCCCTCGAATTCATCCTCTTGGCCTTCGCCGTGACCCTGGTGCTCTTCGCCGAACTGGTCAATACCGCCCTGGAAGTGGTGGTCGACCTGGTCTCCCCCGGTTACCATCCCCTGGCCAAGCAGGCCAAGGATGTCGCCGCCGGAGCGGTACTGGTGGCCGGCATCGGCGCGGTGGTGATGGGCTTTTTCGCCCTGTCCCGCTACATTTTGCCGGTTCTGGGGGGGGCGCTCGACCAGCTGGGTCGTCCGCCGGGGGAGTTTCCGGTCATTTCGGTGCTGATCACGACCATCCTCGTGATTCTGCTCAAGGCCCTTTCCGGGCGGGGGACGCCGCTGCACGGCGGCCTGCCGAGCGGACACGCGGCGGTCTCCTTCGCCATCGCCACCGCCATCATCCTTTCCGGGGCCGGCGCCCTTCTGTCCCTGCTGACCCTGGTCCTGGCGGTCATGGTCAGCCACAGCCGGCTGCTGCTGGGTATTCACAGCGCCGGTGAGGTCGTGGCCGGGGGCAGCCTCGGCATGGCGGTGACCTTGCTGGTTTATCTGTTGATGTAGGGGAGCTCGCGCGGCTTTCGGTGCTTTCCGGACCCGTCCGGCGGCACGGGGTGCCGTGCTTTTTACGTGATCTTATCCAGGGAGGAACGGATTTTTGGACGACGACAGTGCGAGTGACAGACGGACTTCATGGTTCGGGAGGATCGCGCGGCTGCTGAGCGGCCGGCGCCGGGTCATGAGCGAGAAGGACCTGCAGGATCTGATCGAGGAGTCGGAGGAAGAGGGGATCATCAACGAGGACGAGGGGGAGATGCTCCACTCGATCTTCGAATTCGGCGAGACGATCGTGCGCGAAGTCATGGTTTCGCGCATTGACATGGTCTGCTGCAGCATGAGCACCAGCCTCGGCGAGCTGCTGGAAGCGATCATCTCTTCGGGCCATTCCCGTTTGCCCATCTACGAGGGGACCGCCGACCGCATCGTCGGCATCATCTACGCCAAGGATCTGCTGCGCATCTGGGGCTGCCGGGACGAGGATTTCCGTATCGAGCAGATCATGCGCACCCCCTATTTCGTCCCGGAAACGAAGCAGATCGAGGAACTGTTGCAGGAATTCCGCACCCAGCGGGTGCACATGGCCATCGCCATCGACGAATACGGCGGCACTTCCGGGCTGATCACCATCGAGGACCTGATCGAGGAGATCGTCGGCGACATCCAGGACGAATACGATCTCGAAGAGGATGAACTGGTGGAGGAATCCCCCGGCGTCGTCCTGGTCGACGGCCGTCTCAATATCGAGGAGCTGGAGGATTATTTCGATATCGAAATCCCCCGGGAGAAGTTCGATACCGTCGGCGGCTACCTTTTCAATCTCTTCGGCCATGTCCCCCAGGTCAACGAGGAGATCCGCGACGGCGTGCTGCGCATGACGGTGGTGGAATGCGATACCCGCAAGATTCGCAAGGTGAGGGTGCGCCGCGCCGAGCCGGAGGAGCGGGAGGAAGACGCCTCCTGATGAAGCTGCTCTCCTGGGGAAAAAGTGCCGCCTTGCCCCTGCTTTCGGGGCTGTTGCTGGCGCTGGCCTTTCCGCGTCCTGATTTCTCCTGGCTCGCCTGGTTCGGGCTGGTTCCCTTGCTGACGGCGATGGACCGCCATCCCTTCCGCTCCGGCTTCGTGGCCGGTTGCGCCTTTTTCGGTCTGGTGCTCTACTGGCTGAACATCGTCATGACCACCTATGGCCGGATGCACCCGCTCTTTTCCCTCGCCGCCTATGTGCTGCTGACGGCCTATCTCGCCCTCTATTTCGGCGTCGCCACCTGGGCGGTCTGCCGCTTCCGGGAACAGCTCGGCCTCTCTTCCCTGCTCACCCTGCCCGTCGTCTGGGTCGTTCTTGAATTCCTGCGCTCCTTTCTGTTTACCGGCTTCCCCTGGGCGAGTCTCGGCTATTCCCAGCAGAACCGGGAGGTTCTGCTGCAAGTCGCCGACCTTTTCGGCGTTCACGGCCTCAGCTTTCTGCTCGTCTTTGTCAATGTCCTGGTCTTTCAACTCTGGCAATGCCTGCGGCGGCGTGACTTTGCGCCCCTTTCGCGGGCTGGTCTGACCGCCGGTCTTTTGCTGGTCGCCGCCGCCTGTGCCTACGGCACCTGGCGCCTGAACCCGCCTGCGGACGCCGACGCGCCGACGCTCGATGTGGCGTTGATTCAGGGGAATATCGACCAGTCGGTCAAGTGGGATCCGGCCAATCAGCAGAAGACCGTTGATATCTATCGGGAGCTGTCCCGGGAGGCGGCCGCCGAGACCGCGCCCGATCTCATCATCTGGCCCGAGAGCGCCACCCCCTTCTATTTTCAGGAGCCCGGCCCGCTTTCCGCCCAGGTGACGGAGATCCCCCGCGCCACCGGCGGCCATCTGCTTTTCGGCAGCCCCGCCTACGAGGCGGGATTGGGGTCCTACCGCTATCTGAACAGCGCCTTTCTCCTTTCCCCCGAAGGCGCGATTCTCGGCCGCAGCGACAAGGTGCATCTCGTCCCCTTCGGCGAATATGTCCCCCTCGGGCGTTTTCTCCCCTTTATCGACAAGCTGGTTTCGGGGATCGGCGACTTCTCCCCGGGAAAGGTCAACCCCCTGCCGCTGGGGGAGGCCAAGCTCGGCGTGCTGGTCTGCTTCGAGGGGATTTTTCCCGAACTGGCGCGGGATTACGCCGCCGGCGGCAGCTCTCTGCTGGTGAACATCACCAACGACGCCTGGTTCGGCCGTTCCTCGGCTCCCTATCAGCATCTGGCCATGACCCGCTTCCGGGCCGTGGAGAATCGCCTGTGGGTAGCGCGGGCGGCCAATACCGGGATCTCCGCCCTGATCGACCCGCAAGGCAGGATCGTCGCCCGCTCCGAACTCTTCACTCCGGCGGTGGTCCGCGGCAAGGTCGTTCTCGGCGGCGAGACGACCCTCTATCAGCGTATCGGCGAATTGCCGGCCCTTGTGTGCTGCGCTCTGGCCGGCTACGGGCTGTTTCGTACCCGTCGCCGCTATCCTTGAGTCCTTCGCAAGCGGGAAGAAATCTTGAGTAACGGCGGGGATCTTGTTATGCTCCCCGCCTATTAATATTTTCGTGTTCAAGGAGACCGTATAGATGTTTCGTGATGAAAAAGAGTCCCTGACCCTTCTCCAGGACAAGCTCAACGAGCTGAGGGGGTATCTTTGACGTCGAGGTCAAAGAGGAGCGGGTTGCTGAACTGGAAGCGGAAATCGCCAAACCGGAATTCTGGAATCAGGGAGAACGCACCCAGGACATTTTGAAGGAGCGCAATTCCCTGCAAAAAATCGTGGGGGATTACCGGCAGGCCCGCCAGGAACTGGAGGATCTGCAGGTTCTCGTCGAACTGGGTGAGGAAGGCCGGGATGAGGCGACCCGGGACGAGGTGCGTGAACTGCTGCCGGTTCTGGAACGGCGGATCGGCCGGATGGAGTTCGCCCGCATGCTCTCCGGCGAGCACGACGCCAACAACGCCATTTTCAGCATCAATGCCGGCGCCGGCGGCACCGAGGCCCAGGATTGGGCGGAGATGCTCCTGCGCATGTATCTGCGTTACTGCGAGCGCAAGGGGTTCAAGACCGAGATCACCGATTACCAGCCCGGCGACGAGGCGGGGGTCAAGGGGGTGACCTTCACTGCCGAGGGGGATTACGCCTACGGTTTCCTGCGCGCGGAAAACGGCATTCACCGGCTGGTGCGGATTTCCCCCTTCGATGCCAACGCCCGCCGGCACACCTCCTTCTGTTCGGTCTTCGTCTTTCCCGAACTGTCGGACGACATCGAAGTGGAGATCAACGAGAAGGATCTCAAGGTCGACACCTACCGTTCCAGCGGCGCCGGGGGGCAGCACGTCAACAAGACCGAGTCGGCGATCCGCATCACCCACATGCCGTCGGGCATCGTCGTCGCCTGTCAGAACGAGCGTTCCCAGCACAAGAACCGGGCGGTGGCCATGAAACAGCTCAAGGCCCGCCTCTATGAGCTGGAGGTGCGCAAGAAGGAGGAGGAATCGGCGGTCATCTCCGGCGAGAAAAAGGAAATCGGCTGGGGCAGCCAGATCCGTTCTTACGTACTGCACCCCTACCGGCTGGTTAAGGACCATCGCACCGGCTACGAGGTGGGCAATACCGATGCCGTCCTCGACGGCGATATCGATGCCTTCATCGAAGCGTATTTGCTGAGTCGCAAATAGCCGTGACCACCCTTCGCGGGCGGGATTGCCCTTGACTTGCCCGGGTGCGGGGTATAAGGTAGCCCGCTTGTGAAGCCGGGATGAAAGGTATGAATATTATGGAAGATCTGAACGATATTTTGTTGCAGCGGCGGGCCAAGCTGGAGGAGTTGCGGGGCGCGGGGATCAACCCCTACGCCAACGATTTTCCCGTGTCGCACACCTCGGAAGAGGTGGTGGCCGCCCACGAAGAGGATGATGCCGCCGCTCTGGAAGGCTGCGATAAGCGCTACGTCGTCGCCGGCCGGATTATGGCCCGGCGCGATTTCGGCAAGGCCGCCTTTATCCAGATTCAGGACCGCAAGGGGCGCCTGCAGGTCTACGTCGGCCGGGACAATATCGGCGAGGAGGCCTTCGCGAACTTTCGCAAACTCGACCTCGGCGACGTCGTTGGCCTCTCCGGCACCCCTTTTCGCACCAAGACCGGCGAGCTCTCCCTGCGCGCCGACGTCCTGCGTTTGCTGACCAAGTCGCTGCAGGTTCTGCCGGAGAAATGGCACGGCCTCACCGACGTGGAGACCCGCTACCGCCAGCGCTATCTCGACATGATCGTCAACCCCGGCGTGCGCGAGGTCTTTCTCAAACGCAGCCGGATTATCGGTCTGATCCGCGAATTCATGGTGCGCCACGACTTTCTCGAAGTCGAGACGCCGATGATGCAGCCCATCGCCGGCGGTGCCACCGCCAAGCCCTTCGTCACCCATCACAACACCCTGAAGATGGATCTCTTCCTGCGTATCGCGCCGGAACTCTATCTCAAGCGGCTGGTGGTCGGCGGTTTCGAACGGGTCTTCGAGATCAACCGCAACTTCCGCAACGAGGGGATTTCCATCCAGCACAACCCCGAGTTCACCATGATGGAATTCTACCGGGCCTACGCCACCTACCACGATTTGATGGATTTCACCGAGGAGCTCATCTGTCATGTTGCCCAAGAGGTCTGCGGCGGCCTGGTCATCCCCTACGGCGGCAAGAGCGTCGACCTGACGCCGCCCTGGGACCGGCTCACGGTCAAGGAAGCGATCATCAAGTACGGCCAGGCCGATCCGGCCGTGCTGGAAGACCGCGACCGCGCCTACGCTTATGCCCGGTCCCTCGGTCTGGAATTCGACAAGAACATCGGCTACGGCAAGCTGCTCACCGAACTCTTCGACGCGGTGGCCGAGCCCAGGCTCTGGCAGCCGACCTTCATCACCGAATATCCCACGGAGGTCTCCCCCCTGTCGCGGAAGAACGAGGCCAATCCCGAGGTTGCCGACCGCTTCGAACTCTTCATCGTCGGCCGCGAGCTGGCCAACGCCTTCTCCGAACTCAACGATCCCCTCGACCAGAAAGAGCGCTTCCTCAAGCAGCTGGCCGAGAAGGAAGCCGGCGACGAGGAGGCCCATGCCATGGACGAGGATTACATCCGCGCTCTCGAATACGGCATGCCCCCTGCGGCCGGGGAGGGAATCGGCATCGACCGGCTGGTCATGCTGCTCACCGACTCGGCTTCGATCCGCGATGTGATCCTCTTTCCCCAGCTGCGCCCGGAAAGCAAGTAATTCAGTGAGGGGCGAGGAGTGAGGGGAAGGGGATGAGCCTTTTTCTTTTCGCCCCGTCCCTCACTCCTCACCCCTCACGGAAGTCTTCATGGGTTACGAGTGGTTCGTCAGCCTGCGCTACCTGCGGGCCAAGCGCAAGCAGACCTTTATTTCGGTCATCTCTTTCATCTCCATCGCCGGCGTGACCCTCGGGGTGGCGGCTCTGATTGTCGTTCTCGCGGTCATGACCGGCTTCCACGACGGCGTTCGCCAGCAGATCCTCGGCAACATTCCCCACATTCTCGTTCAGAAGCACGGCGAGGAGATCTCCGGCTATCCGCAGCTGATCGAGCAGGCGCTGGCCGCCTCGCCGCGGATCAAGGAAGCCCGTCCCTACGTTTCGAAGGAGGCGATGCTCCTGTCGCGCAACAATGTGGCGGCGGTGAGTGTCAAGGGGGTGGAGCGGGGCAACAAGGTCTTCGATCAGCCCTTTCTCACCGTCGATGCCCGGGATGTGCAGGAGCTGGTCTTCACGGAAGGGGAGGGGCTGCCCGGGCTGGTCATCGGCATCGATACGGCGGCCACCCTGGCCGTGGCGGTGGGGGATGTGATCAACGTCATTCCGCCTATGTTCACCATCACCCCCTTCGGCATGATCCCCAAGATGAAACCCTTCCGGGTGGTGGCCATCACCAGCCGGCGCGGCGGCTTTCTCGATACCTACTACGCCTACATGGCCCTGCCCCAGGCGCAGCTGCTGATCGACGCCGGAGAGCGGGTTTCCGGCATCGAGATCGAGGTCGATTCCTTCGACCACGCCACGGCGGTGGCCCAGGAACTGCGCGGTGTCTTCGCCTATCCCCATGTGGTGCGCTCCTGGGAGGATCTCTTCGGCTCCTTCCTCTCGGCCCTCAAGCTGGAGAAGCTCGGCCTGTTCATCGTCCTTGGCATCATCGTGCTCGTCGCGGCCTTCAATATCGCCACTACCCTGATCATGGTGGTCATGGAAAAGCATAAGGATATCGCCATTCTCCGTTCGGTGGGGGCGACCTCGCGGAGCATCATGGCGATCTTCGTGCTCGAAGGCTGCATCATCGGCACCCTCGGCACCTCCCTGGGGACCGCCCTCGGTCTGCTGCTGGCGAAGAATGCCGACCCGATCATCAAGTGGATCGAAGGGACCTTCGGCCTGCGTATTTTCGATCAGGCGGTCTACGGCATGGATCACTTCCCTTCGGTGGTCAATTTCCAGGATGTGATCGCCGTCGTCATCGTCGCCATGAGCATCTCCCTGTTGGCGACCATTTACCCGGCCTGGCGGGCGGCGCGCATGGACCCCGCCGAGGCGTTGCGTTACGAATGAGAAAGTGCTGACGTGATAGAAGCGCAAGGACTGAATAAAAGTTTCGGCACCACCGACGGGCGCGTCGAGGTCTTACGCGGCATCGACCTCCGTATCGAGCGGGGGGAGCGGGTCGGCGTGGTCGGCACCTCGGGAGCCGGCAAAACCACCCTCATGCACATCCTCGGCGCCCTCGACCGGCCGACCTCGGGGACGGTACGGTTTGACGGGGAAGATATCTTCGCCCTCAAGGGGGCGCCCCTCGACGGTTTCCGCAACCGCACCGTCGGTTTCGTCTTCCAGTTCCATCAACTGCTTCCCGAGTTCTCCGCTCTGGAGAATGTCATGATGCCGGCGCTGGTGGCGCGCAAGAGCTTTCGCGAGGCCATCCCCATGGCGACGAAGCTGCTCGAAGAGGTCGGTCTCGGCCACCGGCTCAAGCACAAGCCGGGGCAGCTTTCCGGGGGCGAGCAGCAGCGCGTGGCCATCGCCCGCGCTCTGGTTATGTCCCCGCGGGTGCTCTTGGCCGACGAGCCGACGGGCAATCTGGACAGCGGCACTTCCGGCGATATCTTTCGTCTGCTCGATGAGATTCACCAGTCCCGGGAATTGACCATGGTGGTGGTGACCCACAGTGAAACCCTGGCCGGCCGCCTCGACCGGGTGCTGCATATGGTCGACGGGCGTCTGGCCTCTTGAGTTCACGACGACGGCGCCAGTGAGTTCCCTGGTTTTTGATTTGCACGGCGCCATGGATTAACTTATAATACCGCGCTTTTTACGTTGCTACGTTTCTGCTGGAGACCTGTGGAATGCTGTTACGACTGCTGACAATCCTGCTGCTGTTGCCCTCCCTTGCCTGGTCCGCCGCGACGACCATCGGCGAGGTTCGCATCGAGGGGGCCGTTCGGGTCGAACAGTCGGCAATCCGATCACTGCTTGCGGCCAAGGCCGGTGAGGCCTATGAGCCGGCGACGGTCGACCGGGACCTGCGGGCCATCTTCGGCATGGGGCGGTTCGAGGATGTCGGCGCCGAGATCGAAGAGCAAGACGGCGCGGTATTGCTTACCTACCGGGTGGTGGAACGCCCGCTGGTGCGCAAGGTGGAATTCACCGGCAACGACGAGTTTTCGGTGGACAAGCTGCGCGGCCTGGTGGTGGTAAAGACCCCGGATATCTACGATCCGGCGTTGGTCGACAAAAGTGTCGAAGCTCTGCGCGGGGCCTATCGCGAGGAAGGCTACCACGCGGCGGAAATCACCCCCCGGGTCGCCATCGACGACCGCAACGAGGCGACCGTCACCTTCGACGTCAAGGAAGGGGATAAGGTTCTCGTCGATGCCATCCGCTTCGAGGGCAATACCGTCTTCACCGACAAGGAGCTGCGCAAGGCCATGGAAACCCGGGAGCGCTGGTTTCTCTCCTGGATGACCGGGCGCGGCAAATTCAACGAAGACGTGCTTAAGGACGACCTGGAGCGGGTTGCCGACCTTTACTACAATGTCGGCCATGTGCGGGTCAAGGTGCGGCAGCGCCATGTCAAGCTCACGGACGACAATAAGCACATGGATATCCTCATCGAGGTCGAGGAAGGACCCCAGTTCAAGGTCGGCAAGCTCGACGTCACCGGCGATCTGCTCAAGGACAAGGCGGATATCCTCAATCTCTCCCTGCTCAAGGAGGGGGAGGTTTTCAGCCGCAAGCTGCTGCGCGAAAGCGTGACGGCCATCAGCGATCTCTACGCCGATCAGGGCTATGCCTACGTCAACGTGACGCCGGTGACCAAGGTCGACGGCGAGCGCCTGCTCATCGATATCGCCTATGATGTCGAGCAGGGTTCCCAGGTCACCATCGACCGCATCAACATCGCCGGCAACACCAAAACCCGGGACAAGGTCATCCGCCGCGAACTGAAGGTTACCGAAGGCGATCTGTACAGTGCTTCCAAGCTCAAGGACAGCCGCCGCCGGGTGAACAACCTCGGTTTCTTCGAGGAGGTCAACGTCACCAACAAGAAGGGGACGGACGATTCCCACATGGAGGTGAATGTCGACGTCAAGGAGCGTCCGACCGGAACCTTCAGCCTCGGCGCCGGCTATTCCTCGGTGGACGGCGTCATCGGTCAGGGCTCCATCTCCCAGGACAACTTTCTGGGAAAATCCTGGAAGCTCAACCTGGCCGGTTCTTTCGGCGGCAAGAGCACGACTTATCAGGTCGGTCTGCTCGACCCCTACTTTCTCGACATGAATATGGCGCTGGGTTTCGATCTCTACCGGACCAACCGCGAATGGAACGACTTTACCCGCGATGCGACCGGCGGCGCGGTCAAGATCGGTTTCCCGGTGGGGGAGGACAATCGCGCCTTCTTTACCTACCGTCTTGAGCAGAAGGAAATCTCCGACGTCGACGAAACGGCGACCAAGACCCTCAAGGACGAGGAAGCCAAGGGCAAGGTCCTGGTTTCCTCGCTGCTCTCTTCTTTGACCCGCAACACCACCGATTACCACATGGATCCGACGACCGGCTATGTCGCGGAAGGTTCCGTGGAATTTGCCGGCCTTGGCGGCGATGAGAAGTTCGTCAAGTACATCGCCGATTACCGTCATTTCTGGCCGGTCCTCTGGAGCACGGTCTTTTCCGTGCATGGTCAGATCGGCTACATTTCGCAGCTCGGCGGCGAAGAAATCCCCGTCGACGAACGCTTTTACCTCGGCGGCCTCAACTCCCTGCGCGGTTTCAAGAGCCGCGAAGTCGGTCCCTATGATGTGGCGAACGACGAGTTCACCGGGGGGGACAAGGCGGCTTTTTTCAACATCGAATATCTTTTTCCGATTCTCAAGGATGCGGGGCTCAAGGGGGTGGCGTTCTTCGACGGCGGCAACGCCTGGGGTGAGGATGAGGACTATTTTTCCGAAATGCGTTACAGTGTCGGCGCGGGGCTGCGCTGGATGAGTCCGATGGGACCGCTGCGCCTGGAGTGGGGGTATAACCTCGACCCCATGGACTACGAAGATACCTCGGAATTCGAGTTTTCTATCGGCAAATTCTATTAAAAAGCAAGGAGATCTGGTATGAAGCAATTGGTTGGATTAATTCTGGTCGGCTTTCTGGCAATGGCAACGTCCTCTTTCGCCGCCGGCGACAAGATCGGCTTTGTCGATCTGCAGAAGGCCCTGAACTTCTCCCAGGCGGGCAAGTCGGCCAAGGAGACGATTTCGAAGAAGGTCAAGGATTACGAAGGGACCATCGAAGGGAAGAAGGCGGAGCTGCAGAAGCTCAAGGATGAACTGGAGAAGCAGGCGGTTCTCCTTTCCGAGCAGGCGCGCGCCGAGAAAGAGCGGGACTACCAGCAGAAACTGAAGGATTTCCAGCGCTTCACCAAGGATATTCAGGAAGAGCTGCAACGTTCCGATGCCGATTACACCCGCCAGATCCTCGAGAAGGTTCTCAAGGTGGTCGCTGAAATGGGCAAGGCTCAGGGCTACACCGTGATCCTGGAAAAATCGGAAAGTTCCCTGCTTTATGCCGATGAGCAGATCGATCTTACCGACGCGGTGATCAAGGCCTACGACGAGCAACACAAGAAGGGCGGAAACTAGAAAGAGGGAGGCTGTTTTGGCTACGCTGAAGGAACTGGCCGCGCTGGTCGGCGGCAAGGTCGTGGGCGACGAGCAGCTGGAAGTGACCCGGGTGGCGCCCTTGGGCGCCGCCCATCCCGGGGATATCACCTTCGTAGCCTCGCCGAAGCATCTCGCCGGGCTCAAGAAAACCCAGGCTTCCGCCGTGATTCTCTTTCCCGGGGCGGATCCCGGCGCGCTTCCCGCCATCGTCTGCGACAACCCTTATCTGGCTTTCGCCCAGGTTCTGACCCATCTCCAGGTTCGGCGCCCCGCTCCCCGGGGGGTTCTCCCCGGCGCCCAGGTCGCCGGCAGCGCGCAACTGGCCGCCGACGTGACGGTTCATCCCGGCTGCGTGGTCGGCGAGCGGGTCCGCATCGGCGCCGGTACCATCCTCTATCCCAATGTCGTCATTTATGACGATGTCGTGATCGGCGACGACTGTACCTTTCACGCCGGGGTCATTGTCCGCGAAGGGTGCCGCATCGGCCGGCGGGTGATTCTGCAACCCGGCGCCATCATCGGTTCGGACGGCTTCGGTTTCGCCCCCGACGGGGAACGCTATTTCAAGATTCCCCAGGTCGGTATCGTCGAGATCGAGGACGATGTGGAAATCGGCTCGGCCACCTGCGTCGACCGCGCCGCCCTGGGCGTCACCCGCATCCGTCGGGGGGTAAAGATCGACAACCTGGTGCAGGTCGCCCACAACGTGGTGGTGGGGGAGGATACGGTGATCGTCGCCCAGGTCGGGATTGCCGGCAGCACCGAGATCGGCCGGCACTGCACCTTTGGCGGGCAGTCGGGGACGACGGGGCATCTGAAGATTGGTGATCATGTCACCGTCGGCGGGCGCGGCGCTGTCGCCGGCGATGTTTCGCCCCAACAGGTCATCTCCGGAACCCCGGCCATCGACCATAAGGACTGGCTGAAAGCATCCATGGTCTTTGCCAAGCTTCCGGAGATGCGGCGGGAGGTCAACCGGCTCAAACGCCGGCTTGAAGAGCTCACGGATCAAATCAGGGAGAGTTGAAGCAGATGGTTCTCAATACCGTGGAAATCATGAAGCACCTGCCCCACCGTTACCCCTTTCTGCTGGTCGACAAGATTATTGAAGTCGAAGCGGGCAAGCGGATCGTCGGGATCAAGAACGTCACCATCAACGAGCCTTTCTTCCAGGGGCATTTCCCCGGGCACCCGATCATGCCGGGCGTTCTCATCATTGAAGCGATGGCCCAGGTCGGCGGTCTCTTCGCCCTGATCAGCGGGGAAGTCGGCGAAGACAAGGTGACCTATTTCGTCGGCATCGACAAGGCCAAGTTTCGCAAGCCCGTCGTCCCCGGCGATACCCTGCGCTTTGAGTTGGAGAAGGTCGGCTGCCGGCGCGGGATCTACTGCTTTGCCGGCAAGGCCTTTGTCGAAGGCGTTCTCGTGGCCGAGGCGGAACTGAAGGCGACCTTCGCCGACCGCTAGGGAGAGGGCCGTTCTCCGTTCTTTCCCTGGTTACCGCTTCCCGCCGTTCCGCTTTTTCGTTTTCTTCTCACGCCCAGGATCGTCATGATACATTCCACAGCCATTGTTCATCCCGGAGCGCGTATTGCCGAAGGGGTCGGCATCGGTCCTTATTCGGTCATCGGTGAGCATGTCGTTATCGGTGCCGGAACCGTCATCGGCCCCCATGTGGTGATTGAAGGCTTCACCGAAATCGGCCGCGACAACCGCATTTTCCAGTTCGCTTCGATCGGCGCCGCCCCCCAGGATCTCAAATTTCGCGGCGGTGAAACCCGCCTGCGCATTGGCGACCGCAATACCGTGCGCGAGTTCACGACCCTGCACTGCGGGACCGAGGACGGCGGCGGTGAGACGACCATCGGTAACGACAATCTTTTTCTGGCCTATTCCCACGTCGCGCACGATTGCCATGTAGCGAACCGGGTCATCCTCTCCAACGGCGCCACCCTGGCCGGCCATGTCCGGGTCGATGATTTCGCCATTCTCAGTGGCTTGTGCGCCGTTCACCAGTTCACCCGCATCGGTTGCCACGTCATGGTCGCCGGCGGTTCCATGGTGGCGCAGGATGCCGCTCCCTATACCCTGGTTCAGGGGGACCGGGCCAAGACCGTCGGGCTCAACCTCGTCGGCCTCAAGCGGCGGGGTTTTTCCGAGGAAACCCTGCGGGTCATCAAAAAGGCCTATCGGCTGGTTTTCCGTTCCGGACTCAAAGTCGACGAGGCGCTGGCCCGTATCGATGCGGAGTTGGAGAACCTTCCGGAACTCGCGGTTTTCGTCGAGTTCATCAAGCAGAGTGAACGGGGCGTCGCCCGCTAGGGGATAGTCATCATGGCGAAATTGCGCGCGGCGGTCATCGGGGTCGGTTATCTGGGCCGGTTTCATGCCCAGAAATTCGCCATGCTCGACGATGTGGAGCTGGTCGGCGTCGTCGACGCAAGCGCCGAGCGGGCCGCCGAGGTCGCCGCCGAGGTGGGCGCGCGGGCCTTCACCGACCATCGCGAAGTCCTGCCCTTGGTCGATATGGTTTCGGTGGTGGTGCCGACCCAGCACCATTTCGAGGTGGCCCGGGATGCTTTCGAAGCCGGCTGTCATGTTTTGCTGGAAAAACCGGTCACCCGTACCGTCGAGGAGGCCGACCGGCTTGTCGCCCTGGCCCGGGAGAAAAACCGGATCTTTCAGGTCGGCCATCTGGAGCGCTTCAATCCGGCGATTCTCGCCCTGCGCGGGGTGATCAACAATCCCCGGTTCATCGAATCCCATCGCCTGGCCCCTTTCAAACCGCGGGGGACCGATGTCAACGTGGTGCTTGATCTGATGATCCACGACATCGACATCATCCTGAGCATTGTCGGCTGCCCGATCAAGACCGTGAACTCCGTAGGGGTTCCCGTCCTCTCCCCGGAGGCCGATATCGCCAACGCCCGCCTGCAGTTCGAGAACGGCTGCGTGGCCAACGTCACCGCCAGCCGGGTGAGCCGGGAGGCGATGCGCAAGGTCCGCATTTTTCAGCCCGACGCCTACATCTCCATCGACTACCAGGAGCGCAAGATCGCCATTTACCGTAAACTGGCCGGAGAGTCGATGATTCCCGGCCTGCCCAACATCACCATGGAGCAGAAAAGTTTCGACCAGAGCGACGCCCTGCTCGAAGAGGTCCGTTCCTTTGTCGAGGTGGTCAGAACGGGTGGCCGTCCGGTGGTTTCCGGCGAGGATGGGCGGCGAGCCCTGGAGGTCGCCCTGCAGATCGATACCCGGCTCTGAGCACGGATTCGCATGTGTGAAGGAAGGCGACGGCGATGCTCCAACGATGGGCTTCGCTGTTCGTTTTTTACTCAAGACAAAGGGATAATTCATGAACATACCGATGGTCGATCTCAAGGGGCAGTTTCAGGCGTTGCAGGCCCAGATCGAGGCCGGATTCCGCGAGGTCTGCGAAACGACCCAGTTCATCCTCGGCCCGCGCGCCAAGTCCTTGGAAGAGGAAGTCGCCGCCTACTGCGGGGTCAAGCACGCCATCGGTGTCGCTTCCGGTACCGACGCTTTGCATCTGGCCCTGCGCGCCGCCGGCATCGGCCCCGGCGACGAGGTCATCACCTCCCCCTTTACCTTCATCGCCACCGCCGAGGCGATCTCCTATGTGGGGGGAACGCCGGTTTTCGTCGATATCGACCCCGCGACCTTCAATATCGACGTCCATCTCATCGAGGCGGCGATCACCGACAAAACCCGCGCCATCCTGCCGGTGCACCTCTTCGGTCAGCCCGCCGACCTGGCGCCGATCGCCGTCCTCTGCGAAAAATATTCCCTGAAACTGATCGAGGACTGCGCCCAGTCCTTCGGCGCCGAGTACGGCGGCAAGAAATCAGGCGCCTTCGGCGACCTCGGCTGCTTCTCCTTCTTCCCCAGCAAGAATCTCGGCGGGTACGGCGACGGCGGCATGGTCGTCACCGACAGCGGCGCCTTCGCCAATGAAGTGCAGGTGCTGCGCAATCACGGCAGCCGGGTGCGCTACCATCACTCGACCATCGGCTACAACAGCCGTCTCGACGAACTGCAGGCGGTGGTGCTGCGCGCCAAACTCCCCCATCTCGACGACTACAACCGCGCGCGCCGCCGCAACGCCCACCTCTACAGCGAACGCCTCAAGGGGAGTCCGATTCTTCCTCCCGCCGAGGACGGCAAGGGGTCGCACGTCTACCACCAGTACACCGTGCTCAGCCCCCGCCGCGACGAACTGCAACAGGCGCTGAGTGCCGCCGGCATCGCCTCTGCCGTCTATTATCCCATTCCCCTGCACCGCCAGGAGGTTTATGGCGAACTTTGGGCGGGCCGGAACTTCCCCGCGGCCGAGCAGGTCGCGGAGCAGGTTCTCTCCCTGCCCATGTATCCCGAACTGAGCGCGGAGCAGGTGCATCGGGTCTGCGATGTTCTGCTCGACGCGGTGAAGTGAATTCGTGTATTTCGGCGATAAAAAACGCCAGGCCCTGATCGTTACCGGCGAGGCCTCGGGCGATCTGCACGGCGCCAGCCTCATCCGGGCGGCGGCCGCCATCGATCCCGACCTGATCTTTTCCGGGGTTGGCGGCTCGCGCATGCAGGCGGCGGGGTGCGAGATCCTGATCCCCGGCGAAAGTATCTCGGTGATGGGCCTGGTCGAAGTGATCGGGCATTTTCCGGTGATCTATCGGGCCTTTCAGCGACTCAAGGGGGTTCTGCACGGCGCCGACCGTCCCGATGTGCTGATCTGCATCGATTTCCCCGATTTCAACCTGCGCCTGGCCCGCGAAGCGAAACGGGCGGGGATTCCCGTCCTCTATTACGTCAGCCCGCAGGTCTGGGCCTGGCGGCGGGGGCGGGTGAAGAAGATCGCCCGGCTGGTCGACCGCCTGGCGTCGATCCTCCCTTTCGAGCCGGATTACTATCGCGGGCTCGATATCGAGGTCGACTATGTCGGCAATCCCCTTCTGGACGAGGCCCAGATCCGGCAGGGGCGGGACGCGTTTTGCGCTGCCCACGGGCTGATCGGCGAGGGGCCGGTGTTCGGACTTTTCCCCGGCAGCCGCCGCAACGAGCTGCGTTACAACCTGGAAACCATCCTGGCCACCGCCGCGGCGGTGCTGCGCGAGGAACCCGGCGCCCGTTTTCTTCTGCCGGTGGCCCCCTCCCTCGGTCGGGCCCCCTTCGAAGAGCGTCTGTCGGGCTCGGCCCTGCCCGTGACCCTGGTCGAAGAGAGCATCTACGATGTGGCCAACGCCTGCGATGCGGTCCTCTGCGTCTCCGGCACGGTGACCCTGCAGGTTGCCCTGGTCGGTACGCCTCTGACCATCCTCTACAAGATGGCGCCGCTGACCTATGCCATCGGCCGGCGCCTGGTCAAGGTCCCCTTCATCGGCCTGGTCAACATCGTCGCCGGCGAAAGCGTGGCGAGGGAGTTCATCCAGCAGGAGGCTTCCCCGGAAAACCTCAGCGCCGAACTGCTGCGCCTGCTCCGGGACGGAGATTATGCCGCGCGCATGCGCGAACAGCTTTCCCGGGTGCGGGAAAAGATGGGAGAGCCGGGGTGTTCCGGCCGGGTGGCGCTGATGGCGTCGGAGATGAGCCGCGGGATTGTCCGCAGAGGAGCGAGGCGCTAGGTGAAAGCAAAGGATAAGCTGATTTTCAAAAGGCTTTGGGCCTATTCCCGTAAATACCTCCGGTTAGTCATCATTTCCATGCTCGCATCCCTCGGCGTGGCGGCGACGGATGTCGCCTCGGCCAAGCTGGTGCAGCCGCTGATCGACACGGTGATCGTCTCCGGCGATCGGTTCTGGGTCAACCTCGTCCCCTTTATCGTCATCGCCTTGGCGGTTCTCAAAGGCGTCTCCCGTTTTGTCCAGGAATATTTCATCAAAAACGCCGGACAACTGGTGGTGCAGGATATCCGTAACGATGTCTACGCCCATAGTCTTTCTTTGTCCATGGGCTATTACGCCAACACCCAGACCGGTATGCTGATGTCGCGGATTCTCAACGATGTCGGCTATATGCAGCGCTCGGCGGCGGATGTCCTGGTCGATACCCTGCGGGAATCCTTCACCCTGGCCGGTCTGGTCGGTCTGGCCTTTTACACCGATTGGCGCCTGGCGGCCGTCGCTTTCCTGGTCCTGCCCATTGCGGTGTTGCCCGCCACCATCATCGGTCGGCGCATTCGGGAAAATACCCGTCGCGGGCAGCGCACCATGGGTAACCTGACTTCAGTGCTGCAAGAAACCTTTTCCGGCATCAAAGTGATCAAGGCCTTCGGTTCCGAATCTCGTGAGACGGAGCATTTCCGCAATGAAAATGCTTCTTTTTACCGCTTTTTCAAAAAAGTGCTCAAATACGATTCCCTGACCGCGCCGATTATCGAAGTGCTCGCTTCCTTTGGCATCGCCGGGGTCCTCTGGTACGGCATCAACCGGGTTCTGTCCGGCGCCCTGACCCAAGGGGAGCTCTTCTCTTTCGTGGCCTCCGTGGTCATGCTTTATGCTCCGGTCAAACGTCTGACCCGGGTCAGCAACGTCTTTCAGAAATCGATGGGAGCCGCCGAGCGGGTTTTCGAGCTGCTCGACGAAGTGCCGGCCATCCAGGATCGCCCCGGTGCCCGGGAACTGCCGCGCTGCAGCGGCCATGTGACTTTTGACCGGGTTTCCTTCGCTTACGAGCAAGAGCCGGTGTTGAAGGATTTTTCCATCCAGGCGGCTCCCGGCGAGGTCGTCGCCCTGGTCGGTCCGAGCGGCGCCGGTAAGACCACGGTGGCCGGCCTGCTGGGTCGTTTTTACGAACCGACCGCCGGGGCGGTGCGGATCGACGGGCAGGATCTGCGGGAGATCACCCTGGATAGTTTGCGGCACAATCTGGCCTTCGTCGATCAGGAAACCTTCCTCTTCAATACCTCGATTCTGGAAAATATCCGTTACGGTCGTCCCGAAGCCTCTGACGAGGACGTCTATCAGGCGGCCCGTCAGGCTTATGCCGAGGAATTTATCCTGGAACTGCCCGAAGGTTATCGGACCTCCATTGGCGACCGCGGCGTGCGCCTCTCCGGCGGGCAGCGTCAGCGTCTCTGCATCGCCCGGGCCATTTTGCGGGACGCACCGATTCTGATTCTCGACGAGGCGACCAGCGCCCTTGATACGGAAAGTGAAACGATGGTCCAGAAGGCGCTGGCCAATCTGATGAAGAACCGCACCACCTTCGTCATCGCCCATCGCCTCTCGACGATCCGCGATGCCCACAAGATCGTGGTCCTCGACGCCGGCCGTGTTCAGGCCATGGGGACTCACGCCGAGCTCTTGCAGCAGAACGGCCTCTACCGGCGTCTGTATGAGATGCAGTTCCGGGGGGATGAGTCTTGAAAACGTTTGGCGACTGGCTGCTGCTCAATCTGGCCCCCCGGTTCGCGGCCGTCGTCATCCGCCTGCTGCGCCGCAGTCTGCGCGCCGACTTCATCGGCGAGGAACATCCCCGGGCCTACTGGGACCGGGGGGAGGCGGTGATTCTCGCCTTCTGGCACGACCAGCTGCTGCTCATGGTCGAGGGCTATCGCGGTCCCGGGGCGCGGATTCTCATCAGCGCCTCCAAGGATGGCGAACTCATCGCCCGGACCATGGAACAGTTCGGCCAGGGGGCGGTGCGCGGCTCGTCCAATCGCGGCGGGCGCCAGGCTTTTCGCGAACTGGTGGAACTGGCCAAGCAGCCCTATGATCTGGTCTTTACCCCGGACGGGCCGAAAGGCCCCCGTCATCAGGTCAAGGAAGGGGTGGTGCAGCTGGCGCGCATTTCCGGACGGCCGGTGATCCCCATGGCCTTTGTCGCGAGTTCCGGCCATCGTTTCGCTTCCTGGGACCGGTTTCTGCTCCCCTATCCCTTCGGCCGGGGGGTCTATGCCTTCGGCCCGGCGCTGCTTTTCGAAAAAGGGGATGAGCCCGAGGCATTCCGCCTGCGTCTGCAGGCGGCGCTGGAGGACAACCATCGCCGGGCTTGCGCCCGTCTGGAGGACTACGGTGTATCGGCTGTATGATCTGGTGCTGCTGGCTTCGGCGGCGGTTCTGATTCCCTATTATCTCTTCCGGGGCTGGCGCCAGGGCAAGGTGCGGCGCGGCATCCGCGAGCGGCTCGGCTTCTATACGGCGGGGCAGCTCGCCCAGGTTGCCGGGCGCAAGGTGCTCTGGGTGCATGCCGTCTCCGTCGGCGAGACGCGGGCGGCGGTCCCTCTGCTGAAGCGGCTCAAGAGCCTGTATCCCGAGCATCTGCTGGTTCTTTCCAACGTCACCGAGACCGGCCATCAGATCGCCCGGGATCTGCGGGAAGTCGATCTCTGCCTCTTCTTCCCCTTCGACCTTTCCTGGGTGGTCCGGCGGGTGCTGCGCCAGGTGCGTCCCGATGCCATTGTCATTGTCGAAACGGAGATCTGGCCCAATTTCATCCACGGCGCCAGCCGGGCGGGCATACCGGTGATGCTGGTGAACGGGCGGATCTCCGACCGCTCCTTTCCCCGTTACCGCCTGGCCCGTAAGCTCATCGCGCCGATCCTCGGCCAGCTCAGCGCTTTCTGCATGCAGACCGAACTCGACGCGCAGCGCATCATCGCCATGGGCGCCCGGCCGGAGCGGGTTTCGGTCACCGGCAATCTCAAGTTCGACATGCAGGTCCATCCCGTTGCCGACGCCGAGCGGGAGCGGCTGCGGGAGGCTTTTCATCTCCCCGAAGGGGCCGTCATCTGGGTCGCCGGCAGTACCCATGCCGGGGAGGAAGAGATCGTCACCGGGGTTTATCGGGATCTGGTCGCCTCGGGGGAGCCGCTCTTTCTGATTCTGGTTCCCCGCCATCCCGAGCGCTGCCGCCCCGTGCGGGAGATGCTCGCCGGGCAGGGACTCGATGTCGGTCTGCGCAGCGCCCTGGAGGAGAGGCAGACTCCTTTCTCCCCCGGCGAGATCCTGCTGGCCGATACCCTCGGCGAGATGCTCACCTTTTACGCCCTGGCCGACCTGGTCTTCGTCGGCGGCAGCCTGGTGCCGGTCGGCGGGCACAACGTCCTTGAAGCCTCGGTTATGGAAAAACCCGCCATTTTCGGCAGTTACATGCATAATTTTAAAGAGATTTCAAGCCTGCTGCTGAACGAGGGAGCGGGGCTGATGGTCAACGACCGGCTGGAGCTGCTGGGGGCGGTCCGGCAACTGCTCGGGAACGCGGCGCGGCGCACGGCCATGGGCCGGGCCGGGGCCGGCCTGCTCGAACGTAACGCCGGCGCCACGGACAAAACCGTCGCGGTCATTGACCGTCTGGTGCGCTGAACCGATGCCGTCCCTTTTTCAGTGGTATCGGCCGGTCTGGACGCAAGGGCCGCGCACCCAGGCGCAGCATCTGCTCTATCGACTCCTTTCCCCCTTCAGCGAGCTTTACGGCCGGGTAGGGCGGATACGGGCCGCGTTATACCGGCGCGGTCTTCTGCCTTCCCACGATTTTCCCGTGCCGGTCATCGCCATCGGCAACCTCGCCGTCGGCGGCACCGGCAAGACTCCCACCGTTGATTGGGTCGCCCGTTACTGCCAGGAACAAGGACGGCGGGTGGCGGTGGTCAGTCGCGGCTACGGCGGGAAGGGCGCCGGCGCCGTCGGCATCGTCAGCGACGGCCGGCAACTCCTCCTCGGCCCCGAGGTCGCCGGCGACGAACCGGTGCTCCTCGCCCGGCGCAATCCGCGACTGATCGTGGTCGTCGCTCCCCGGCGGGCGCGAGGGGTGCGGACGGCCATTGCGGAACTCGGCGCCGATCTGATCATCCTCGATGACGGGTTTCAGCATCTGGCGGTGCGGCGCGATCTCGATATTGTTCTGCTTGATGCGAAACACCCTTTGGGCAACGGCCGGGTTTTGCCGGCGGGGCTGCTGCGGGAGTTTCCCGAGGCCTTGGCGCGGGGCGACCTCTTCATTCTGACCCGGGCCGATGGGGAGACCGTTCCTCCGGTTCTGCCGGGGCCGGTCCTGACCAGCCGCCATCGTCTCGCCGACCGGGCAACGGCCCTGGACGGCCAATCCCTTTCCCTCGACGCCCTGCGCGGAAAAAAACTCGTCGCTTTTGCCGGCATCGCCGATCCCGAGGCGTTCTTTAACGACCTTCGGGACCAGGGTCTGACCCTGAGTGAAACCTTGGCTTTTCCCGACCATGTGACGTACAATCGGGCGGAACGGGACAGAATTAATGCCGCCGGGGGAGAGGCGCTGCTGACTACGGAAAAGGACGCGGTCAAGCTGCGCGCCGCCGACTTTGCCGCCCCCTGCTGTCAGGTGCCGCTGGAATTGACTTTCGATCGCCCCGAGCTGTTGACCGCCCAACTCGACCGCTTGACGGCCAAGGAGAGAACCATGCCGATCAAACAGGAACTGCTCGATATTCTCGCCTGCCCCCAATGCAAAGGGGCGGTGCGTCTCCGTGACGACCAGCAGGCGCTGGTCTGCGACGCTTGCCGTCTCGCCTATCCGATCCGCGACGACATCCCGGTGATGCTCATCGATGAGGCGGAGAAAGTCGGTGAGGAGTAGGGAGTAGGGAGTAGGGAGTGCTGCGAGGATTTTTTTTGAAACCTTTGAACCCACTTGAAATCAAACGGATTCTGATCCGTTCCACCAACTGGATCGGCGATGCGGTCATGACCACGCCGGCCATGGGTGCCGTCCGCCGTTTTTTCCCCGACGCCGAGATCGTGGTGGCGGCCAATCCGCTGGTGGCGCAGCTCTTCACCTGCCATCCCGATTGTGATCGGGTGCTGGTCTACGACCGCAAAGGGAGTCATCGGGGCGCGGGCGGATTTCTGAAGTTCGTCGGCGAGCTGCGGCGCGAGCGCTTCGATCTCGCCATTCTCCTGCAGAACGCCGTCGAGGCGGCGCTTCTCGCGGCCCTGGCCGGGATTCCCCGTCGCGCCGGTTATCGCAGCGACGGCCGGGGACTGCTGCTCAGCCACGGCGTGCCCGTCGGCGCGGCGGAAAAACGCCTGCATCATACCGATTATTACCTGCGCATGCTCGCCGGGGTAGGGATCGTCGGCGAGGCCGGTCCCCTGCAGCTGGCCTGCACCGCCGAGGAAATCGCCGAGGCCGAGGCGCGGCTCGGAGAAGGGGAGTGGCTCGCTGTCAATCCCGGTGCCGCTTACGGTTCGGCCAAGCGCTGGCTTCCGCAACGCTTCGCCGAGGTCGCCGACCGTCTGGCCGGGGCCCACGGCCTGCGGGTGCTCCTCACCGGCGGTCCCGGCGAAGCGGAAATCGGCCGCGACATCGAGCAGGCCATGACGCACCCCCCCCTGAATCTTATCGGCCAGACCCGGGTGCGGGAGATGATGGCCCTTTTGTCCCGCTGCCGGCTGATGATTACCAACGATTCCGGACCGATGCATGTGGCCGCCGCGTTTGGCGTGCCGCTGGTGGCGGTCTTCGGTCCCACCGATCACAGCACCACGTCGCCTCTGACCGAGCGGGCGCGCATCGTTCGCAAACCCGTTGATTGCGCTCCCTGCCTGCTGCGCCAGTGCCCCACCGGCCACCGCTGCATGGAAGCGATCGAGGTAGCCGACGTGCTCGCCGCCGCCGAGGAGTTGCTGAAGCGATGAAGGTGCTTATCGTCAAGATCAGCGCCCTGGGGGATGTGGTTCATGCCCTGCCGGTTCTGGCCTACCTGAAAAGCGCCGATCCCGCCGTGGAAATCGACTGGCTGGTGGAAAAATCCTTCGCGCCGCTTCTCGAAGGGCATCCCCTGATCCATCGGGTTCACACGCTGGAAATGAAAGCCCGGCGCCGGCAAGGATGGACCAAGGCGGTTTCCGCCGTTTTGGCGGTTATCAAAGAACTGCGCCGTGAAAAATACGACCTGGTCCTCGATCTCCAGGGCAACAGCAAAAGCGGCCTCTTCACCCTCCTTTCCGGCGCGCCGCTGCGGGTCGGTTTTGACCGGGACGGGGTGCGCGAGTGGCCCAATCTCCTCGCCAGCAACCGCCGCGTTCCCCTGACCGCCGCCGACCATCACGTCGGCGCCCGCGCCCTGGCCCTGGCCCGGGCCGGCCTGCCCGGCGGCAGGGAGACGCTTTTGGCCGGGCCGCTCCCCGTCGATCCGGCGGCGCTGGCGCGGGTCGAAACGCTGCTGGCGGAACAAAGCCTGACGGCGGGGCCGCTGGTGGTGCTGCACTACGGCACCACCTGGAAGACCAAGCTCTGGCCCTTGGAGTCCTGGAAACAATTGGCCGCTGCCTTGGTTGAAAAGGGGGTCCGGCCGATTCTGACCTGGGGGAACGATGAGGAACATGCGGCGGCGCGGGAAATTTTCGCGGCGAGCGGCGAACGGGCGGTGATCTGGCCCCGCGGCAGCCTGAAGGAACTAATCGCCCTGCTGAGCCGGGTCGATCTGGTCGTCGGCGCTGATACCGGCCCGGTCCACATCGCCGCGGCGGTCGGCACCCCGACCGTGTCCATCTACCGCGTCACCGACGCCCAGCGCAACGGCCCACGGGGCGAGAGGCACATCCGCCTGCAAGTCGATCTGCCCTGTTCCCCTTGTCTCAAGAAGGCCTGCGAGCGCGATAGTGAGTGTGGCGGGAGGATCACTGTCGAGCAGGTGCTGGTCGCCATGGCGAACCTTTGTCCGCTTTCGGCTTTCGAACTATGATCCATATCCTGCATCTGATTCATAAATATCGAGGGGATTATCCGCTGCTCAACCAGCAGGTGAATCTCGATCCGGCCCGGTTTCGCACCGTCGTCTGTTATCTCAGTGGCGAAGACGATGGGCGTAACAGTCTTCCCGCCGCCGGCATCAAGACCCTCTATCTGGGTTTCGACCCGAACCGGCTGCGCCCGCATAACCTGACGTTGTTGTGGCGCTTGAAAAAGCTCATGGAAGATGAAGACATCCATGTGGTCAACTGCCAGCAGCACCGCTCCACTCCCGTCGGTGTTTTGGCCACCCTGCTGGCACGAAACAAACCTTCTGTTGTATCCACCCTTCACGGTCTGGGGTTTGCTCGAACCTTCACGCGTAAACTGCTCAACTGGTTTCTCTATAAGCGAACCTTTCGTATCATCGGGATCTCCCATGGCGTTTCCCGGGACATTCTCGACAATAACTGGGGACTGTCCGGGAACAAGGTGGTTACGGTGCAGAACGGCTTGATTTATGAGTCGTTTTTACATGGGGAAGACAAGGCGCTTTGTCGCTCCTCCGTATTACACCAACAGGCGAACGCCTTCTGGTTTGGTACCGTCGGCCGCTTGTCCGAGGTGAAAAATCATCGTACCCTGATCGAGGCATTCGCGAAACTGAGTCGGGATTGTCCCGATGCCCTGCTGGTGATCGCCGGTTCCGGGGAAAAAGAAACGGAGCTTCGGCAACAGGTTGCGACTGCAGGGCTGAACGAGAGGATTTTCTTTCTGGGGTACCGGAAGGACATTCCCCGGATTCTCAATTGTCTGGATGTCTTTTTGCTGCCCTCCCTGCGGGAGGGTTTCGGTTTGGCCATGCTTGAGGCGATGGCCTCCCGGTTGCCGATCATCGCTTCCCGTGTTGGTGGAATCCCGGAGATTTTCGGTGAAGAGGATTTCGGGGTCATGATTGATCCGAACAGTCCCGACGAATTGAGCGCCGCCATGAAGACTCTGGCGAGTTTGCCCAGGGCGCGACTGGAGGCGATGGGGGACCTGGCCCAAAAAAGAGCTTTGGAGCATTTCTCCGCCGAACGCATGATCGCCGGCTATGAGCAGGTCTATCAGGACGCTTATGCGGATTGGCTGCGGCGTAACCCGGGGGCACCTCGATGAGACTGGCCTTCTGTCTCTTCAAGTATTTTCCCTTCGGCGGTCTGCAGCGGGATTTCCTGCGCATCGCCCGGGTCTGTCGGGAGCGGGGGCATGTTGTCGATGTTTATGCCATGGCCTGGGAAGGCGAAGTCCCCGCGGATCTTAATCTGCATCTGCTGAAGGTGCCGGCGCTGACCAACCAAGGACGGGCACGGGCTTTTGCCGATAAGCTGCAAGAGCGGCTCTCGGCCGAGAAGCACGCCGCAGTCGTCGGCTTCAACAAGCTTCCCGGACTGGATCTCTACTTTGCCGCCGATCCCTGCTTCGCCGCCCGTGCCGCGCGACGGGGAATGCTCTACCGCCTGAGCCGCCGTTACCGCATGTATGCCGCGCTTGAACGGGCGGTCTTCGCTGCCGGTTCCGAGACCGAAATCCTCTTGATCTCCAACGTGGAAAAAGACCATTTCATCCGCCATTACCAGACGCCGGAAAGGCGGTTCCATTTTCTGCCGCCGGGGATCTCCCGTGACCGCACGGTTCCGGAAAACGCCGAGGAAATTCGCCGGGATTTTCGCCGTGCGCACGGCTTTGGTGATGACGAGATACTTTTGCTGATGGTCGGCTCGGGCTATCAGACCAAGGGGCTCGACCGATCCATCCGCGCCCTGGCGGCTCTTCCCGAGGCCTTGCGCGGCAAGGCCCGGCTGCTGGTGGTCGGCAAAGGGAAGGGCGCCCCTTTTCTCCGCTTGGCGCGGCAACTGGGGGTCGCCGACCGGGTGCATCTTTATGGAGGACGCGACGACGTGCCCGCTTTTCTGCTCGGCGCCGATCTGCTGTTGCAACCCTCTTACTATGAGAATACCGGCACCGCCATCGTCGAGGCCCTGGCTTCCGGGCTGCCGGTTCTGGCCACCGCCAACTGCGGCTATGCCCATTATGTCGAAGATGCCGATGCCGGCAAGCTGGTGCCCATGCCCTTCGCGCAGTCGAAGATGAATGATCTGCTGCGGGATATGCTCACCTCCGCTGAGCGCCCCCGTTGGCGGGACAAGGCCTTGGCGTTTGCCGCCCGGGCCGATCTTTACAGCCTGCCGGAACGGGCCGCCGAGATCATCGAAGCGGTTGCCGCCCGGAGGGGCGCATGATCTGGCTGCGCGCCGATATGCGGGCGCTCTTTCCCGGGGAGGATGCCTTCGACCGGATACTCGATCTGGAGGGGGAGGTCTTTCGCGAGCTGGCCGGACGCCGCACTCTGCGGTTTTGCGTCGGAGAGCGGAGCTATTTCGCCAAGCTGCATTTCGGTGTCGGCTGGCGGGAAATATTCAAGAACCTTTGGCGTTTGCGCCAACCGGTTCTGGGGGCCGGTCAGGAATGGCGGGCCATTCAGCGGTTCGAGGCGTTGGGGGTCGCTACCATGACCCTCGCCGCTTATGGGGAACGGGGGGGTAATCCGGCGCGGCAGGAATCCTTTGTGATCACCGACGAACTGGCCGACACCATCAGTCTGGAAGATCTCAGCCGGAATTGGCGAACCGCGTCCCCCGCGCCGGCTTTCAAGCGGGCGTTGATCGCCAAGGTCGCCGAAATCGCCCGGACCCTCCATGGAAACGGCGTCAACCATCGGGATTTTTACCTCTGCCATTTTCTGTTGGAGCAAACCCCCGGCACCACGGGGCCGGGGGGGGCATCGCCCAGACTTCACGTCATCGATTTGCACCGGGTGCAGATTCGCCGCCGCACGCCAAAGCGTTGGGTGATCAAGGACCTGGCCGGACTCTTCTTCTCGAGTCTGGATATCGGTCTGACCTCCCGGGATGTTTTT
>JAVFAR010000007.1:47215-48476 GCA_034002365.1 Trichloromonas sp. | reverse complement strand
CGGACCAACGGTTTCAAGCGCCGGGCCGAGAGTCTGCGCAAGGCTCCGGAAGCGCTCAAGGACCTGGTGATGCAAGCCCGCCATAGCGGCATCACCGCCGATTACTTGCTCTTCGACAGTTGGTTCGGATCTCCTCCGGCTTCCCCTGGGCCAGCAGGTGCCCCTGATGCAGGACATAGATTTTCCTCGCCAGAGAAAAAACCACTTTCATGTCATGTTCCGTGATGAAAAAAGTGGTCCCGGAATGTTCGGCCAGCCGCTGAATCAGCTGGATCATGTTTTCCGTTTCCCGGTGATTCATTCCGGCGGTCGGTTCATCGAGCAAAACGACGCTGGGGTCGCGGGCCAGAACGATGGCCATTTCGACCAGCCGTTTGTCGCCGTAGGCCAGACTGGAAACCACCTGTCGGGCACGTTCGGCAAGGCCCACCTGCTCCAGCGTATGCATGGCCCGCTCCATCAGGCCAGGGTCTTTGCAGACGTCGCCGTAGGGCTTGAAATGTTTTTTCTGCTGGATGATCAGGGGGCTGAGGACATTTTCGAGAACGGTGAGTTCGGCGAAAACGTTGGTGATCTGAAACGAACGGCACATCCCCTTGTCCACCATCCGGTGGGAAGGCAGGCCGGTGACGTTCTCGCCATTGAGAAAGACCCGGCCTTTGCTCGGCGGGAACTTTCCGGAGATGGCGTTGTAAAAGGTCGTTTTCCCGGCCCCGTTGGGGCCGATCAGGGCGGAGGTCTCGCCTCGGCCGATGGTCAGGGAGATGTCTTCGATTACCTTGAATTTGCCGTAGGCGTGCCCGAGATTTTCAATGCGCAGTACCTGTTCCATGGTCGCATCACCCCTGCCTGAAGAAACGGTTCCGCAGGGTTCCGAAAACCCCCTGGGGGAAAAAGAGGACAATCGGGATCAGGACAATCCCAAGAAAGAACATCCAGTTCTCGGTGAAATGGATGATCAGCTGCTCCAACCCGAAGAAGATGGCCGCGCCGAACAGGGGCCCGAGAAAAACCCCGGTGCCGCCGATGAAGGCGACCCGCTGCTTGTTTTCCCGCAGCGCCCGCAGAATCAGACCGAAGGGGGAATGTACGACCAGCCAGAGCAGAACGAGGCCGGCGAGAACCGTGACAAAGACGAGATAATACATGCTGTTGGGGGCATAAAAGGTGAATTCCCTCCCGGCCAGGTTCAGCACGGGGAGGGCAAAGACCGGCAGTCCGTCGCTGCCTCCGGTCACGGCAAGCCAGTTGTGGGCGATGG
>JAVFAR010000007.1:0-47115 GCA_034002365.1 Trichloromonas sp. | reverse complement strand
ACGAGATAATACATGCTGTTGGGGGCATAAAAGGTGAATTCCCTCCCGGCCAGGTTCAGCACGGGGAGGGCAAAGACCGGCAGTCCGTCGCTGCCTCCGGTCACGGCAAGCCAGTTGTGGGCGATGGGAAAAAAGAGCATGCCCATGCCCAGGGTAATCATGGCGGAAAAGATCTCGTCCAGACGCACGGAAAAAAAGCCGGCCTGCAACAGCAGGGCGCAGGTGTAGGCGCCGAGGCCGAAAAAGGCGCCATGGCCGAAGGAGAGAAGTCCGGTATAGCCGAGCAGCAGATTGAAGCTGACCGCCAGCAGCCCCATGATCAGGATTTCGGTAAGAATCATGACCCAGTAGACCGGCAACAGGAGCGGACCAATGAGGTTGGGGCGCATCGACAGGCGCATGCTCACACCCCCTTCCGGAACAGGCCGGTGGGCTTGAACAGCAGAATGACGGCCAAAAGCAGGTAGGGGATCGCCATCTGCATCCGCCCGGCAAAGACGGTGCCGAAGGAATCGAGCAGTCCCAAGAGCAGAGCGCCGACAAAGGCCCCGGGGAAACTTCCCATGCCGCCGCCGCCGACCACGACGATGAAGATCTTTTCCCCCATCGCCGGATTCAGGCTCTGCTGCGGCGCCGCCAAGGCTCCCCCCAAAGCGGCCAGCCAGGCTCCGAGGGCGAAGACCGAGGCATAGATTCGCGGCACGTTGATCCCCACCCCCTCGGCCATGATGTTGTCGAAGGCGGCGGCTCTCACCACCTTCCCCCAGCTGGTGAAGTGAAAAAAAGCCCAGAGCAGGCCGCCGATGAGCGGACCGACGGCGATGAGAAAAAGCCGGTAGATGGGATAGTCTTGGCCGGCAATGGTCATAACACCGCTGAGCAGCACCGGCGGCTCCACCACATGGCAGCCCGAGCCCCAGATCATGCGCACGCCGTCATCCAGAATCAGCAACAGGGCAAAAGTAAGCAACAGCTGAAAGGTGACATCGCGCGAGTAAATTTTCCGCAGCAGAAAGCGTTCGACCAAGACCCCCAGTGCCGCCACCCCCAGGGGCCCCACCAGCAAGCCGAACCAGAAGGAGCCGAACAACTGCATGGACTGCATGCACAGGTAGGCGCCGAGCATGAACAGCGAGCCGTGGGCGAAATTGAGGATTCCCATCACCCCGAAGATGGTGGTCAGACCAACCGCGATCTGAAACAACAGCATCCCCCAACTCAATCCGTTCAGGGCATTTAACAGCAAGGTATCCATCCATGAACAACTCCGCATCGTCGGCAGTGCTTCGTTTGCGCCGCGGTTCAGCAAAAAGCTGCAGCAGGAGAACGGTCCCGCTACAGCTTTTTGCTTCAGAGAATCATCCCTTTACTTCGCAGCGCCCATATTGCATCCGGTTTCGGAAAAACCGCCGGGGTGATCTCCGACCCCTTGAACACCTTGACCGGCTTCAGAATACGATGCGCATAGGCCGGATCGGACGCGGTCTTGCCTCAGTGGGCGTCGGTAATCGCCTGATGGTCTTCCGCCCGGAATTCGATGGGGCCTGTCGGAATCTCGATTTTCAACCCCTCCAGAGCTTTGACGATCGCTTCTTTATCGACCGAACCGGCCTTGGCGGCGGCCGCCTTGAAGGCATGGACCGCGCTGTAGGCGCCATGAGCGTTATAGGAAGGATAGGCACCGTAAGCGGAGAAATAGTCCTTGACGAACTGGTTGCTCAACGGTGAATCGTTGGCCAAAAACCAGTAGCGGGTGCCGACCCAGAGACCTTCGGGCATCTTGTCGCCGAGGGCGGTGAGCACCTCGGTGGCGGCGCCCAGCGGCATCAGAATCTGCATATCGCCGTTGAAAAAGCCCATGCCGCGCGCCTGGCGGACAAAGTCGATGAGGTTGCCTCCCCACAGGGAGATGAAGACGCCATCCGGTTTGCCGGCCATGATCTTGGTGATGTAGGCACTGAAGTCGGTGGTGCCGGCGGGGGGAAAGGCGACCTGGTCGTTCGGCAGGAAGGTGGCTTTAGGATTGAGTTCTTTCAGGTATTTGGAAAAGAAAAATATTCCCAGGCTTGGTGACCGAAGGCGTAGTCCGGGCCGGCCGTGGTCCACTTGGTCGCACCACTGTCTTTGGCGACCAACGCCGCCGCCTTGACGTTCTGGGACATGTTCAGGGCGATCCGGAAGGTGTATTTGTTGCAGAGGCTGCCGGTCACATCGGGGGTCGCCGCATGGGTGGCGATCAGCGGCGTTTTTAACTGCTCGATGGACGGCACGACCGTATTGGCCACGCCGCTTGAATCGAGGCCGACCAGCAGATCGACCTTGTCCTGATAGACCAGCTTACGAATCGCCCGCAGCGCCACATCCGCCTTGCCGGTGGAGTCCTCGAAAAATCCTTCGACCTGCCGTCCATTGATTCCGCCGGCGGCGTTGACTTCCTTGATGGCCAGCTCCGCCCCCTGCTTGGCGAACTGCCCGTAGGCCGACAAGGGCCCGGACATGATGTAAACAAAACCGATTTTAACCGGTGCGGCGGCGGAAGCACCTGCGACGGACAGTAAAAAGAACGAAAAGGCCAGCAAGACGCTCCATACTTTCTTTTTCATCTCTCCTCCTTCATCCCGTGCTGAACGGCGGCCCCGGAATTAGGGCATGGCCGACATAAATCCTTTATTTATAAGCGATGGGCACCCCCAAAAAGACCAAAGGAATAAAAGCCTATTCATTACACTTAATCCTTTTTCTGAAAGTAAATGAATTTTGCCGAGTCAATCACTGCGAAAAAATCAACGGGAATCCCCGCCCTTCCCGGTCCTTTCCCTACTCAAATTCGATCAGATAATAGAGATCGGCGCCGCTCTCGACACCGACGCTCGATTCCAGCTCCCAGCGTTCGAAGAGCCGGTAACGCATGCGGAATTCGTTGGTGCTGGTAAAGAGGGAATGACCCAGGCTGATATAGAGCCGGGGGCTCAGATATTTGCCGATGGTCACCACCGAGGCGCTCACATCGCCGCTCCCTGCTTGCACCTCCAGCACATCGATGCCGAGACGGCGCTTGAGGCGATCCTGCAGAACCACCGACTCCCCCTGGGAAAGGAGAACCCCCGCCGCCGTCATGAGCAGATCGGTCTCGCCGCCGGCGGCGCCTAATGGACGTCCCAGAACCATATAGGAAAGGATGTCGGTGTCGGGCATGAGCGGGTCCGAATAGAGTTTCACCAAGGGCTGACGTGGAGTTCCGGTGACCCGCACCCCGGCCTTGACCTCGCCGGCTCTGCGCAGGGCGAGAATGTCGAGGGTCGGACGATCGACCGGTCCGCCGGCGAAGAGGATATTGCCGCGCTCGACCTTGAGTCCGATACCGTAGGCGGAATAGGCCCCCTCTTTGATTTCGATCCGGCCCCGGCCGTTGATCTCTTCGAGCTTTCGGGCCAGAATTTCCACCTCTCCGCCCAGCCGGGCATCGACGCCGGCCGCCTTGACCAGAACACGCTCCCCGAGGATCACCCGAACCGCGGCATCCAGTTCCAGGGGCAGTTCCGCCGCCGCCTCTTCCGGCGCATCGACCAGCACCACATCGGGGCTGGAGCTGATCGGCGGCGCGCTCTCGCGTCCTCGGACCAGGGCGTAGGGAACCAGTACCTTACCGCGCAGCCGCAGCCGCTCGGCATCCCCGGAGAGTTCCAATTCGGGGCTGAGATGCAACTGCAATTCGGGCAGGTTGACCGCCTCGACCTTCTCTCCCGCGAAGCTTAAGCGGTAGCCGGCAAGCGTCCAGTCGACGAGACCGATTTTCCCCTGGGCGAGCAGGGTGCCGTCCCCGGAGGTGACCCGGGCTTCTTCCAGCGCGATTTCCTCGTTCGACAGGCGACCGCGCAGGCTGACCTCCTTGAGGTTCAGACCGGCGGCGGGCAGATAGGCGGCGGCCCCGGACAGGGCAAAGGTGCCGGCGAGGCGCGGGGCGGCGGGGGGCCCTTCCAGGGTAGCCGCTACATCGAGCTGCCCGGAGGTTTCCCGGACCACGCCGGGAAAGAGGGCGGCCAGCAAACCCTTTTCCGCGAGGGAGGCGGTCATCTCCGCCCGCAGAGGCGCCTGGGGATCGATCTGTACCGGCCAGCGGGCGGCCAAGGGCCACTGCAAGCGCCCGCGCAATCGCCCATGCTGATTGAGTTCAAAATCGGCATCGGCCAAAAGCTCTTCGCCGCGCCAGGAGAGGACAATCTCGGCCTTGCGCAACTCGGCGTCGACGCGGAGTTCATCGTCCTGCCAACCGAGACGCCCCCCCTCGATGGCCGCCCGGCCATCGAGAAAAAGCTCTGTCCCCTGCCGCCAGCCCCCGGTGACGTTGGCGGCAACCTGGCCGTACAGGCTCAATCCGGCGGGAGGTGCCGGAGACATGCGAGCCAGGGCGAGATTGTCGAAAGTCAGGGAGAATACCCCTGCCTCGGGCCAGATTTCGCCGGGGGGCTCGGGGGAGGAAAGGTTCAGGTGCAACTGCCCGAGGTCGCCGCCGTCGCCGGACAGCTCGGCGCGCAAGCCGTTGTCGTCCCAATCGAGCAGCACCCGCAGAGCGCTCAGGGCGTATTGCGCCTCCCCCCGGGACAGATCTCCCGCCGCCTCGAGGCGCGCCGCGAGCATCCCCGGTCGGCCCTGTCGCAGGTTCAGGCGAACCTCCCCCTGGGTTTCGCCACCGATGCGCCAATCCCCCACCCAGGGCTGGGCATGGACCAGACGCAGCCCGCGCCAGCCCAGGGTTAAATCACCATCCAGGGCAGCAAAGGCCAGGCTCCCGGCCAGGTCGATTTCTTCCCCTCGGGCACTGACCAGCCGGGCCGGTGCCAACTCCGCCCGCTGTCCGTCCAGGCGCAGGGCAACCGGGCCGCTCAGCCGCCAGTCGCCGGCCGCCGTCTCCGTGACGGTCAGTTCCCGCAGGTCACCGTTCCAGCATTCCTCTTGCCAAGCGCCTTGGGCCAGAAGGCGGACCCGCCCCAGGTCCCCATCGACTTCCAGAACCGCGCGATGCCATTCCAACAGTCCGGAACCCTCAATCGACAGCATCTTAATCGCGTGACCGGCCAACCGCCCCTCGCGCCCTCGCACCCACCCTGCCAATGCGTCGGAGCCGGCGGATTTGCGTGCGGACACTTCCAGCGCGGCCAGGGAATACTCGCCATAGGCCAGCTCCGTCGCATTGGCCGTCAACTCTCCGGCCAGGGATGTGCCGTCCCAACTCAGCCAACCCCGGCCTCGGGCCGCGCCCGAAAGCTCGGGAAGCACCCCCTGCAATCGCCTCAGCTCGACCTCGATATCGAGCCGCTGCGCGAGGCGTCCGCGCGCGGCCAAGGACAGATCGGGACCGCGCAGATCGAGGCGGTCGATCTCCAGATCCTCGCCCAGCATCCGGGCGGACACCGCACCGGTGAGGCCTTGGCCATGCAAGGTGCTTTCCAGCAAGGAGCCGTCAACGCTGAGGCGCAAGGGCTCGGCGGCGGCCTGCAACAGATCGAAGCGCAGATCGAGGCTGACCTGCCCCGGCACCTCGGGGGAGAGCCGAGCCAGATCGAAACGCCGCCCACGCAGATCGCCACTTAGGGAAAAGCCCTTCCCCCAATCCAGCGCCAGCGTCCCGGCGAGAGTTCCCTCCAGCCAATTCCCCTGCAATCGGGAAAGATCCAGACGGGTTGCGTCGCCGGTAAAATCTCCGGCCAGGGAGCTCTCCAACCAGTCACCGCTGCGATTGCGCAGGTCGAATCGTCCCCGGTAGCGATTCCCTTCCCCAGCGGCGGAAATCCGGCCATCCAAAAGCAGCGCCACGCCCGCGAGTTCGCTCAGATCGAAACGGCGCGCATCAGCATCCACCTGCCAGCTCAAGGCTTCACCGAGACGGATGGTGCCGTCAAACGTCAGCAGGTCACCGCGCCCAGGCAGTTCGATGCGCGCCTGATCGATACTGAGCGCTTCTCCTGCAGCCACGAGGGGAACCCGTGCCGCCATCAGCACCTTCCCTTGGCTCCAGGCACGACCGTGGAGCCTTCCCGCTAACCAGGTTCCGTCTTCCTTCCCCAGATCGAACAGGAGTTCCGCCCTTTCGACGCCGGACAGCGGTTCCTTCGGCAAGGCCAGCAGCTGTCCGCGCAAGGTTGCATCGGGCAGGTCGAGGGCAAGATTCCCGGTAATAAGCCCTTCGGGGAGAACCATCTCCATGGCGGACAGTCCGATCACCCCGGATCGCCAGGCGAAGGAAGCGCGCCAGGACTCCATCTGCCACAAGATTTCGCTCGGCGTGCGGATGGTCAGCCGCTCCAGACGCAGGGAGGGGATTTCCACGGCGACCCGCAGAGGCCAGCCGACAAGCTCGGGCCATTCGGGCAGCAGCGGCCGCGCGGCTTTCGTCTCAGCCGGTTCCGGAGACGATTCATCGTCGAGCAGGAGCTCGACCCCCGTCAGGGCAAGCTCGGCGATCTCCAGTCGCCCCCCAAAAAGCTTTCTGGGGCTCCAGTCGAGCACCGCCCGCTCAACGGTCAAAGACCCACCCTCATAGGGGATATGCAGACCCTCGAGAACCAGGCGATCGCCCAGGCGCCCGGTGATCCCGCCAATGTCCGTCGATTCGGGGAGCTGCCCCAAAATCCCGCGCACCAGCCAAAGACTGCCCGAGGGGGTCCACAACACCCAGGCGCCTGCGGCGAAGAGCGCCAAGCCGAGGCCCAAACCCGCCAGTAAAAGAAAGCGTGCCGGAATTCTTACCATGCGAACCCCACACTCACATGCACGCGCCAAGAAGGATTCGGCTCACCGATCTGCCGGGCGAGATCGACCTTGATCGGTCCCACCGGCGTATAGTAGCGGGCTCCAAGCCCCGCCCCTTGCGCCCAATCGAGGCCGGACAGGCTGTTGAAGGCGTTTCCGGCATCGTAGAAAGCGGCCGCGCCCCAGTTCATCCAGAGGGCACGCTCCAGTTCGAGGCCGGCCACCCCCAGATGCTTGCCGCCAATAACGTCGCCGCCGGCGTCCCGGGGCCCAAGGGACTGATAGGCATAGCCGCGCACGCTCTGATCCCCGCCGGCGAAAAAACGCAGGGAGGTCGGCACATCCGCCAACGGCTCATCCTGCAACGTCGCCCCCCCCTCGGCACGGGCGAAGAGGGTCCAGCGCCCCGGCAGTTCCAGCAGAATGTTGCCGGAAGCCAGGAATTGCAGGAGGCTGATGTCGGACGCCAGCCAGCGGTGGGCTCCCCGGGCTTCAACAGCAAAGGAGGATCCCCGCCGCGGGCGGATCGGGTCGGAGTATTGCCGGCGCGACAGGCGCAAGCCCGGGATGGTCAGGCGGGAACGCCGATCCTCGTCGGCAATCCGGTAATCCTCTTGCAACAGCCGAAGGTAGACCGACCCCAGATACCCCCGCCCCAACCCCCAAACCTGACGGGCTTCGGCAAAAAGCGAACTCGATTCATAAGTTTCCACATCCTCGGCCTGATAACCGACACTGAACTCGGTCCGGGTTTCCAGATGCCCCCGGTTCGGCATGACATAGCTCCCCACCAGGGACTGCCGGCGCTCGGCGAGCAGCAGATCCGCATCGAACAGGTGGGCGCGATGAAAAGAATTGTTATCCCGGTAACGCAGGGACAAACGCGCCCCGGTGTCCGTTCCGAAACCCACACCGGGACGCAGGCGGTGCCGGGCACGAGGTGTCAGCTGAACGGAGACCGGCACCATCTCTCCATCGGTGAGTTCTTCAAGGGGCGTAAGCAGAACGTCGCGAAAACGGTCGGAATCGAGGAAGTTGAACTGGGTCTGCCCGAGTTTGTCGTGAGAGAAGAACTCCCCCTCGGCGTAGGCAAGATGCTGGAGCAGAAACCACTCGGGAAAATCGGGGGCGCCGTGAATCAGCGTTTTACCGAAACGCAAGCGCGGCCCGGTGTCGAGTTCAAGATCGATTTCAGCGCTACGGCGGGCACGGTCGACCCGAATGACATGCCGGGTAAAATCGGCTTGAAGATAGCCGAGGTCGAGGGCGGAAGCCTTCAGCTCCCCCTTGGCGCGTTCATAAAAATCCTGGCGCAGGACATCTCCCTCCCGTAGAGGAAATTCGGCAACGAGCTCGTTCAGCCGTTTTTCCCCCGCGCCTACCCCAGTCACAACAAGACGCCGGGAAGTGACCCGCACTGGCTCCCCTCTACGCACCATCAGCTTCAGCAGCCACTGATTTTTCCTCTGGTTTTCCAGCTGCGTGCTTGTTATTGTGGCAAAGTAACCGAAAGGCTCCAGGGCTTTGCCGACCTTGTCGGGAACCTGACCGACAAAACGGGTCAGCCAATGGCGCTCTACCGTGCCATCGGCCTTCGCCAGATCGGCCGGCAAGGTCAGGGCGGCCCGCACGTTTTCGAGAAGTTCGCCGGTAATCCCCGTAATTTCAAGGGGCAGGAGCTCGCTACGAGCGGTGGCGGAGAAAAGCAGAAGGCAGAAGAAAGTCAGAACGATACGAAACAGGAAAGACCTCCCCGGGAAGCGCAGTCAGTTATCGGCATGTTTTCTCGCTGGAACTGGCTGTTTTAAATACCGATTTGGAAGGATAACACAACCTATATGTGGAAACCAATTCGCTCCCTGTCGGTCGTTGCCCTGCTGCTGACCGCAGTCTATGCGCACGGCAACACCTCGGACCCCATCGCCCCCCAGACGCTCGGCCCCCAGTGGCGTGGCGAGGTTATCGGAGAACACCGTTATCATACGGTGACCGATTCCCGACAAACCCTCATGGAACTGGCCCGGGACAAGAGACTGGGCTATAACAACGTCAAAAACGCCAATCCCGGCATTGATCCCTGGCTACCCAGTCCCGGCCAAACCGTACTCCTGCCCTACGCCTCGATCCTTCCCGTCGACGCGGTATCCGGAATTACCATCAATCTCGCGGAAATGCGTCTCTACCACGTATGGAAGAGCGAGGGGAAAATCATGGCGCGCGTTTATCCCCTGGGGATCGGCAGTGAAGGGACCGACAGCCCGACTGGCCGTTTTTCCATTCTGAATAAAGTGGAAAATCCGACCTGGACCGTCCCGCTCTCCATCCGTCATGAACGCCCTGGGATGCCGACTTCCGTCCCCCCCGGTCCGGCCAACCCCTTGGGGAAATACTGGATGGCTTTCTCCACAGCCGGTTACGGCATCCATGGCACCAACAAACCCTTGGGCGTCGGCCGACGGGTCAGTCACGGTTGCATTCGACTTTATCCCCAGGATATTAAGGAGCTTTTCTATCGGGTTCCGGTGGGAACAGAAGTACTCATAATCGATACGCCCGTCAAAGTCGGCCGCAAGGGAGAAGTCCTCTTTCTGGAAGTACATCTACAGGAAGGCCAAAAGACCGATTTTGCAAGTCTGAGACGGGAGATCGTCCGGCAGGCCCGTCTTCTCGAATGGAACGGCTTGCTCAACTGGGACATGATCGAGGAGATTATCCGTCAGAATCGCGGGATCCCTCAGCCCATCTCCATCGCAACTCCGTCGTCTGAAGCGACTGTGCGGCGCTAGACAAGGCTCTCTCGGTATCTCAAGTCAAAAAAGAAACGGGGACAAGGCAATTGCCTGATCCCCGTTTCTTTTTTATACCATCCTTTAGTAAATTACTTACGCAGCCCCATTTCGAAGGCTTTCTCGGCCTTCTGCGCAGCAGCTTCGGCACGCACGGCGGCGGACTCAGCGCGGTTGGCGGCATTTTCGGCACGGCTGGCGGCATCGGTAGCCTTACCGGCAGAAGCTTCAGCGGCAGAAGCGGCACCTTCGGCGCGAGCAGCCGCGCTTTCAGCGGTCTTCGCCGAGGCAGCGGCGGCATTGCTGGAATCAACGGCTTGCTTCAGCAGAGCCTGGTCCGCAGGAGAAAGTTTCGCGGAGCAACCCGCGAGACAGAGGAACATGGCACCGGCGACAAGAGAAACGATTTGAGCTTTACGCATATTGGCCTCCTTGAAGAAATGACTTTTGTGTGTGAGTTAAGCAGATTATCCACAGCTGTCAAGTGACGATAAAATAAAATTCGCTCGCGGAAGGGGTGAATCGAATCGAACGACCCACCCCTTCCGCGTTCTTTGTGCATTCATTCTTATTACGGTTATTACGGGAGAAGGGACTTGATGTACTCCCGGTTCAACTTAGCAATGAACTTGACATCGATGCCCTTCGGACAAGCGGCTTGACACTCGTAGTGGTTCGAGCAGTTACCGAAACCACAATCCTTGAGAGCCTCGGTCATCGCCTTGACGCGAGCTTTGGCCTCGGGACGGCCTTGGGGCAGAGCTGCCAGTTGCGCCACCTTGTTGCCGGTGAACAACATGGCCGAGCTGTTGGGGCAGCCGGCAACACAGGCGCCGCAACCGATACACTCGGCAGCATCCATGGCATATTCAGCAGCAGGCTGACTAATCAGAATTGAATTCGCGTCAGGCACGCCGCCAGTATGACAGGAAGTATAACCGCCTGCATTCTGGATCGCGTCGAGAGCGGAACGGTCGACAACCAGGTCCTTGACGATGGGAAAAGCCTTGGCCCGCCATGGCTCGATGTAAATGCTGTCGCCATCCTTGAAGTTGCGCATGTGCAACTGGCAGACGGTGGTCCGATCCTGACCGCCATGGGGACGGCCGTTGATGACCTGGGAACACATACCGCAGATCCCTTCACGGCAGTCGTGATCGAAGGCAATGGGATCTTTCCCCGTTTTTATCAGGACTTCATTCACCTCGTCGAGCATTTCCAGGAACGATTGATCCGGGCTGACATTCGGAGCCTCATACTGCTCCAGCTTGCCCATGTCCTTGGGGCCCTTTTGGCGCCATACGTATAATGTAAGGTTCATTATTTATAACTCCTTACCGCCAGATGTACATTCTCGAATTTCAGGGGTTCCTTGTGCAGTTCGGGCTCCTTGTCGACACCTTTGAACTCCCAGGCGGCAGCATAGCAGAAGTTCTCGTCGTCACGCTTGGCTTCGCCGTCGTCATACTGATGCTCGACACGGAAGTGACCACCGCAGGACTCTTCACGATGCAGGGCATCTTTGGCCAGCAGCTCACCGAACTCAAGGAAATCGGCCAGACGGCCGGCGTTTTCCAGTTGCTGGTTGAACTCCTCGCCACTGCCGGTGACTTTGACATTTTTCCAGAATTCCTCGCGCAAAGCGGGGATTTCCTTGAGGGCCTCAGTCAGGCTCTGCTTGCTGCGCGCCATGCCGACATTGTTCCACATGATCTTGCCGAGGGCACGATGCAATTCGGAAACCGTCTTTTTGCCATTGATTGAAAGCAGTTTGTTAATCTGGCCTTTAACTTCATCGGCCGATTTTTTGAATTCGGGATGCGCATCGGTAACTGCGCCAGGCTTCACTGTAACCAGATAATTGGCGATGGTGTAAGGGATAATAAAGTAACCATCGGCCAGACCCTGCATCAGCGCCGAGGCGCCGAGACGGTTGGCGCCGTGAACGGAGAAGTTGGCTTCTCCGAGAACGAACAGGCCGGGAACATTGCTCATGCAATTGTAGTCAACCCACAAACCGCCCATGGCGTAGTGGGGAGCCGGGTAGATGCGCATCGGCTGCTTGTAACCGTTTTCATCGGTGATCTTTTCGTACATTTCGAACAGGTTACCGTAACGGGCGGCAATGGTGCTCTGACCGAGGCGGTTAATCGCATCGGCGAAATCGAGATAAACACCGCGCTTGCCGGGGCCGACGCCGCGACCGTCGTCGCACTGCTCCTTGGCGGCACGGGAAGCGATGTCTCGAGGAGCCAGGTTACCGAAAGAAGGATATTTCCGCTCCAGGTAGTAGTCGCGATCCTCCTCGGGAATAGCACTGGCCGGTTTATCGCAGTCTTCTTTCTTCTTCGGCACCCAGCAGCGCCCGTCGTTACGCAGCGATTCGGACATCAGGGTCAGTTTCGACTGATGTTCGCCATGCTGGGGAATACAGGTCGGATGGATCTGGGTGTAGCAGGGGTTGGCCATGTAAGCGCCTTTTTTGGCGGCTTTCCAGGCGGCGGTAACGCTGCAGCCCATGGCATTGGTCGACAGGTAGAAGACGTTGACATAACCGCCGGTGGCCAGAACCACGGCATCGCCCCAGTGGGACTCGATCTGCCCGGTGGTCAGGTTACGTACGGTAATCCCCTTGGCTACGCCATCGACTACGACCAGGTCGAGCATTTCAGTACGGGGATGCATGGTAACGGTCTTGGCCTTAACCTGACGACAAAGAGCCGAGTAGGCGCCGAGCAGCAACTGCTGACCGGTCTGACCACGGGCGTAGAAGGTACGGGAAACCTGGGCACCGCCGAACGAACGGTTGTCCAGGTAGCCGGCGTAGTCGCGGGCGAAGGGCACGCCCTGAGCGACACACTGGTCGATAATGTTGTTGGACACCTGGGCCAGACGCCAGACGTCGGCTTCGCGGGCGCGGAAGTCACCGCCCTTGATGGTATCGTAAAAGAGACGGTAGATGCTGTCGCCGTCGTTCGGATAGTTTTTAGCGGCGTTGATACCGCCCTGAGCCGCGATGGAGTGGGCTCGGCGGGCGCTGTCCTGGTAGCAGAAAGCATGGACGTTATAGCCCAGTTCGCCCAGAGAGGCGGCGCCGGCGCCACCGGCGAGACCGGTGCCGACCATCAGGATTTTGTATTTACGCTTGTTCGCCGGGTTCACCAGCTTCATTTCAAAGCGGTGTTTATCCCACGATTTTTCGATTGGTCCGGTAGGACATTTGCCGTCAAGTATCACGAGGAACCCCCTAAATCTTTACGATGCCAAAGATGATGAGAATCGGAATCGAGATGTAGCCGAACAGCAACACCAGGGCAACACCCTTGCTAACCTTCTCGAGGATATGCAGGGAAGGCCCGTTGTTGAAACCGAAGGTCTGGATGAAGCTCTGGAAGCCATGGCTTACATGCAGGAACAAAAACACCATCGCGGCCACGTAGATCAGAGAAATAAGAAACTTCTGGAAGCTGAGAACCACCATCGTAAAAACGTCGGGACGGCTCAGAGCATCCACCGGCAGGTGGCTGGCGGAAATCTCAGGGTTAGTCACGTGCATGGTGAAGTGCAGAATGTGATAGACGACGAAAGCCAGAAGCACCAGACCGCTGACGATCATGGTTTCCGAAGCGAAATTGGCCCGGACCATTTTCTTGACTGCGTAAGTGCCGGGATTCGCGGCCCGGTTCTCCAGGGTCAACTGGATACCGAAGATGATATGCAGGCCGAAGACGGCCAACATGAACAAACGAAAAATCCAGACAAGAGGACCAAGATCATGAAGATGCTTGGCGTAAGCGTTGATTCCGTCGGCACCCCAGTATACGGACGAGTTGCCGAGCAGGTGAACGCAAATAAAAGAGATCAAGATGAAGCCTGTAACAGCCATCAAGACCTTTCTGCCCACAGTGCTTTGAGTGAATTGCATAATTTTCATCCCTTAGAATGATTTTTAGAGCGAATAAAGGAATTCCCATTCCTTGTCCCTGTAGTTACTCATCCGGCGAACTCAGTCGTCGGGGCCGGGGGTATTCCCACCGTCTCCCCGCGATTCGGCCGAAAAAGCAGGAACTTTTCGAGGGGGGGGTGCGCGCCAGCAAGCCAGAAATTCCATTTTCCTCTCTCCTCGCCAATAGTTAGCCCACACATGAGCAATCCACAGAGCATGCCGCCAGACCCGGCAACATCATCGCTCGAATGTATACTGCATACAACACACCGTATACTAAACATCGTTTGGGGAAAAAAGCAAAAAAAAAATTAACCTGGCGCCTCATGAGAAATCCAGCGCTGTGGGATACAGCAGGAATCCTTTAACCATGAGGTCAAGGGCAATCATTGCCTTTACAGGCGAAGTTAGCCTACACCAATAATCGGCCAGAGAGAAACACAAAATACAAATAAATCACGCATATTTGACGCATACATACCGCATAAAACAAAAAAACCTGTTTAGTTTTGATGTGTTACATAATTGAACCCGTTGCGCACGAAGCCGTGCGTAGCTTTAAACGTATAAAAAATAAATACATACATCTCCCCCCAAAAACACCCCGACATCTCAGGCGGTGATCTTATCTTAAACCATATCAATAACTTATAATTACTAATTGGCGCATTCAAATTTTGGCACATTCGCTGCTTATTTCATTACTAAAGTCCCCGTGGACCTGTTCAGGAAAGGAGCGGAAAATGAAAAAGCCCCTTGGCATATTGATTTTTACAGTGAGCTTGATATTTCCCTATCGGTCGCTGGCCGAATCGGGAGCGGATTCGACTGAAAGCGGCTTAGCCGTCATCCTGTTTCTTTGCTTCATCGGCCTCATCATCGTCGGGCAGCTGATCCCCGGGATCAAGCTTTTCTTCGCGATGATCAAGGGCCTTTTTAAAAAACCGTCCCAACACATCAACAGCGTGCACCATAAATGAAAACCATCATCAGAGGAGAATCACCATGAAAAAGCCGATAGCCGCTCTTGCTTCCCTGGCCCTGCTCGCTCCGACCGCCACGGCGTTCGCCTCAGGAGGACGGAGCGACCACAGTGGATTCGTGGTCTGGGTTTTTCTCGGGTTCTGTGGTCTGATTGTGGCCGCGCAGCTGATTCCCGCTCTGCTGGTCATGCTCGGTCTGGTCAAAGGCGCGACGGAAAAACAACCTGAATCAGCAAGAGAAAAAGCTCACTAATTTCAGAAAATTAAAGACGGGGGCGAAACTCTGACGCCCCCGTCTTTTCCCACCCCCGGCAAATTCCCGCCTGTCGCAGATAAATCTTGACGTAACCGGCCAAAAGCGTTTACCTAATCCCAATTTCAGCCGATATTAAAGGGGCCAAAAAAGATTTCACCTCACGTAAGGGTCGCGCCACCTTCATTGCGCGCAACCCATCCAAGGCGATCCTCGTATGGCATTACTGCCGTTTAACGGAAAAAAGTCGATAAAACGTAAACTTATCGGCATCATGATGATTGTCAGCGGGGCAGCATTGGGATTATCCTCCGCTACTTTTGTCTATAACGAAGTCATTCTTTACCAGCAATCCCTACTCAGTGAACTTTCGACCCTGGCCCAGATGGTGGGGGAGCACACCCGCGACAGTCTCATGCTCAGAGACTGGAAAACCGCGGATCGTCACTTGGTCAACCTGACCTCCCACCCCCCCGTCAAGCAAGCGTATCTCTTCGATCGCAACTTCACTCCCTTCGCCCACCACATCAACTATCCGGAAGGGTTCTCCCCGCCCGATCCGATCTGCGAAAAACTGCCCGGCAGCGCTCTGTTAAAGACGGAGGATCACTGCCTCACATTCAAGCATTTCGCGGTATTTCTTCCGGTTTTCAACGGCAGCGAAAAAATTGGCACCGTCTTCATCCAGGCGGATCTTTCGGGACTTTATGCTCGACTTGGACGGTTCGCCCTCGGCGTACTTGTGGTCTTCGGCCTCACCCTCCTGATCGCCTATCTGCTCTCCAGTCGGCTCCAGCGCCTGGTCACCGAACCGATCCTGCATTTGCACAACACCATGAAACAGGTCAGCGTGGACAACAATTACCGCCTGCGCGCACGCAAGACCTCCGAGGACGAGGTGGGCACCCTGATCGACGGCTTCAACAACATGCTCGGTCAAATCGAACAACGGGATGCGCTGCTCATCGAACACCGGGAAAACCTCGAACAATTGGTGGAAAAACGGACCGACGAATTGCAGCGCGCCAACCGGGAGCTGGAGGATTCCCTCGCCGAACTGGGAAAAGCGAAGTTGGCGGCCGAAACCGCCCATGCCTCCAAATTAAAATTTTTCGCCAACATGAGTCACGAAATCCGTACGCCGATGATCGGAGTGCTGGGCATGTCCGAACTCTTGCTCAATACCGCCCTCGACGACAATCAGCGGGGATTGGCCGCCACCATCCACGGCTCGGGAGAGGCTCTTCTCAAACTGCTTAACGATATTCTCGACTTTTCCAAAATGGACGCGGGCAAGGTCAGTCTGGAGGAAATCGATTTCGACCTTCGGACGGTGGTCGAGGGGACCGTGGCCCTGTTGGGGGAAAAAGCCCAGGCCAAGGATCTGGAGCTCCTTTGTCGCTTCGCGCCCGATCTGCCGAGAGTCTGGCGCGGCGATCCGGACCGGCTGCGGCAAATTCTGCTGAATCTGATCAGCAATGCCGTGAAGTTCACCGACCGTGGAGAAATCCAGGTGACGGCCGAAGCGATTTACGGGGAAAGCGATCCGCTGTTGCGTATTTCGGTGCGCGACACCGGCATCGGGATGGCTCGGGAAACGCAGCGGGAAATTTTCGAATCCTTCACCCAAGCCGAGGATTCGACGGCCCGCCGCTACGGCGGCACCGGATTGGGATTGGCCATTGTTCGGCAGCTGGTGGATATGATGAAGGGGCGCATTTCCGTGACCAGCGAACCGGATCGCGGTTCGACTTTCGAGATTCTCCTCCCCCTGCTCCGACAAGCGGAAGACCTCGCGCCGGCTCCGGCGGAGGAACTTAACGGGTGCCGGCTTCTGGTCATTCATCCCCACCCCTCCGCCCGCGCACTCATCACCGAGCAGTTGCAAGCCCACGGGGCGGAGGTCGATAGCGCCGCCGGCCTGGCCGGCGGCCTGAGCCGGATCAAAGAAAGTTCCAAGCCGTATTCGCTGGTTCTGCTCGACACAGCCATTCCCGAACAGACCTCGCAACGCTTCCGTGAAGCCCTTGCCGAAATGGGATGTTCAGCTCAGCCCGCGCTGGTTCTGACCTGCCCCCGTCGCACCGACCTGAGCGAAACAAAACGAACCCACCTCGGCATTCGCGCCCTGCTCTACAAACCCATTCTCCCCTCCCAGCTGGTGCCGACGCTGGTCAAGGCCCTGCTCGCCCCGCCGACTTCCATCGCGGACGGCAAAGTCATTTCCCTGGCGCCCCCCGTCGGCAAACGGGTCTTGGTCGCGGAAGACAATCCCACGACCCAGACCTTGCTGCGGCAACTGCTCGAAGCACTGGGCTGCCAGGTGGATATCGCCGCGAACGGCAGAGCCGCCCTGGAACGGCTGGATCGACACCATTTGGTGCTGATGGATTTACGCATGCCGGAAATGGATGGCTTTGAGGCAACTCGCCGGCTCCGACAAGGCGGCCACACCATGCCGGTCATCGCGCTTACCGCCCACGGCGAACGGCAAAGCGCCGCCGAGTGCCTTGCTGTCGGATTCAACGACTATCTGCAAAAACCCTTTCGGAACCAGCAGCTGCAAAACCTCGCCCGGCACTGGCTGGAGCAGGCGGAGTGCCAGACCACCACCCTGCCCGACAAGCCCGACCGATCCGTTCTTTCGGCGGCAACCCCGGCGCGGCCACGGATACTGGTTGTCGACGACACCGAGGCGAACCGCAAGCTCATGCAGATCTTGCTCACCTCCCTCGGCTGCCAGATCGAAGTCGCCGAGGACGGGGCGAGCGCTCTTAACTTGGCCGCCAGCTCTGCCTTCGACCTGGTCTTCATGGACTGCCGCATGCCCGGCATGGATGGGTTCGAAACCACCCGGCGCCTTCGGGAGATCTCCCGGTCATCGCCCTCAGCGCCCGCCATGGAGAAGCCGTTCAGGAAGAATGCCGGCGCTTCGGCATGAATGACTGTCTGGCGAAACCCTTCAAACGCGCTCAACTGGAAGACGTCATCCAACGCTGGCTCCCCTTGCCGGCGGAGGAAGTCGGCGGCGAGACGCAAAGGGCGAAGCGTTCCTCATGGGCATAAGCCACCGGACTACAATCCTGGCTCTTGGCGCCCTGGCTGTCTACGTCGGCCTGACCGTCGTCCTGGCCCTTCCCCTGCTCGGCCTACGGGAACCGGCCGAAGACTTGCGTCTCGACGCCATCGACCACCGCCGCGGCGAAGTCGGCAAACCTCTGCCCTTGCAGGTGAAGGGCGCGGGGTTCGACGGGGACACCCGCTTTACCCTGGTTCTCGACAGTGGCAACCAGCAGGCGATTGTCCAGCGCATACCGACCTTCGCCCTGGTCCACACCCTGTTGAAGGACGGCCAGAACATTTATCTGGGGACCGCTGATCGGCGGCTCTGGCGAATCGGCCTGAATCGACCGGAAATCCCCCATGAACAGCAGCACTGGAGCTTGAGCAGCCTAACAACCGCCCTGCTCAAAACCGGCGAAACCCTTTGGGCAGCCAACGGCCAAGGAGTATTGAGCCGCATTTCTTCCGACGGGCAAATCCGGCAAAGCCGGAAAACCAACAATATTATCGATCTCGCGGAAGGCCCCGAGAACACCCTGCTGGTGGCCGCGGGGAAGCAGGGGCTGCTGGTTTTCCCAGCCGACCAGGCCATCGACATCCCCAGTCCCACAGGGGCGCTTCCCTTCCCCGGCGCTGCCTTGGCTGTAACCTGCAGCGGCCATCTGGTCTTCGTCGGCACCGTGAAGAGCGGACTGTATATTTGCGATCTTACCGATCCGGCCAACCCTCGCCTCCTGGCGCAACACCCCCTGCCCGGCTTTGTCCAAAATATCACCCTCCACGGCCCACTGGCCCTGGTCGCAACCAGTGCCGGGCTATCGATCGTCGACGTGCAAAATCCCCACCAGCCGCAGACTCTAAAGAACTTCGCCCTCGGCAAGGTTTTCCAGGTTCTCGCGGAAGGCGACCGGGCCTATCTGGCCATGGGCACACTCGGCCTGCTGCAAATCGACATCCGCGACCCGCTCACCCCCCAGATCACCGGCCACCTGACCCCCGGAGATTCGGTCCGTCGCTTCGCCCTCGACGGCGAGCGCGCCTATCTGGGAACGGACGGCGGGGAACTGCTGGTGGTCGATCTCGGTCGCCTCGCCGGGCATCCGGACTGGCGCCCAGCAGCCCAAAAATCCATCCCCCCGTTCCGCCCGTCGTCCATCGGCATTGAACTTTCCGATGAAGAGCTGGAGAACTTTCTGACCCGTTCCCGGGAACAACTGCCCTCAAACTGTTCAGTGAATGAGCTGGCATACAACGCCAACGCCCTTTATCTGGCCACCGACTGTGGCTTGGCGAGCCTGCCGCGGGGCGAGTCGGCCGAACTCCAGCGACCACAACAAACCCTGGCCACCGTGACCGGACTATGGCTGACGGAAAAGACCCTCTATGCTTACGGCGAGAAAACTGCTCTTGAGTCCGCAAGTGTCTCCGTACCTCGCCAATACGGGGTGGAGATCTTTTCCCTCGAAGCTCCCCGACATCCCCAATCGATCGGTTTCATCGCCACCCCCGACGCGGTGACGCAATTGCAACACCGCGACGACCGGCTCTATCTGACCGTCGCCCAACAGGGAGTGCGAATATACGATGTCCACGATCCTCGCCGATCCCAAGCACTGGGCGCCATCCAGCTCCCCTGGCCGGAACAGGCTTTTGCCGATGCCCAGCACTTTCACCTCGGGAACGAGCTTCTCTATCTGGCCACCGGCCGCAGCGGCCTGCAGGTCTTCGACGTTTCCGACTCGAACCGTCCCCAACGCATCGGCGCCCTGAACGTGCCCGGCGGCCGGCTCATCCGCATCGGAGGAGCGGGCGATCACCTTTTCGTCTATAATCAGACCGGCGATTTACAGCTCTACGATATCGCCAATCCCCGCAAGCCCTTGCTGATCGGCAGCCTCGACCGAATCGCCGGGTTGCAGACGCTTGAAATAGCCGGGAAGAAATTATCGCTCAGCTTTGGCGGATACTCTAAAATAGAAAGGGCGCTGCCCCTGGCCGCTGAAAAGCTCGACCTGAAAAGCAGCGCCCACGCTGAACTGGTTTTCTCACCGCCGGTCTTCCCCGGCGACTATCGCCTTTATGCCTTCGATGTCCGGGGGCGGCAGGTACTTGCCGACCTCATCCGCGTCGAAGAACCTCAGAAGTAATATTCCATCCCCGCCCAGAACTGCCGTCCCAGTTCATAGGTCTGAATCTCCTCCGCCGCTCCGGCGGGCACTTTCTGATTAAAGACGTTGTTGATTTCAAGGCTGAGCCCAATGCCCTGGCGGCGGTAAAGATTCCGGCGCCAGTCGAGTTTCCAGTTAAAAATCCAGGACTCGGGCTGCTTCTCTTTGACATAGACCGGCAGCATGACCCCGTCCGGGCCCTCCTGATCGTCGCCGCTGTCTTCCATCACCTGGTAGCCGCTACGGTAGCGGGTGTGGTTGGTGAAGGTAAAGCCGTAGGGAAGATTTACAGTGTAGATCAGATTGCCGACGTAGCCGCGGTTGTAGTCGTCGCGGGGCAGGTCGATGCGTTTCATCAGCCGGCCGTGGTAATAGATCTGATCCAGAAGGTCGTCCTCCGCAAGGGCCAGAGTGTAATCGTTATGGCTGCTTTCGGTCTTCTGCCAGGTGGCGTTGACGTTGAGATAGTGGCGGCTCCAGGCGCGGTCCCAGGCCAGGGTCACCGCTTCGTGCAGGGTGCGGCCGTTGTTGTTGAGGGTGAAATAGGTGTAGCCTTCGCCATCCTTATCGCTGGTCTCGCTGGCAAACTCATCCTTGTTGCGCCGCTCCAGATAATCTACCCTGAGGCGCCCTCCCCGCAGAGCCTGATCGATGCCGACATTCCATTCGTCCGAATAGGGGGTGTCGAGTTCCGAATATTTGGTGACCGATTTGTTCTGCGTGGCCAAGACCCAGTCGTTGAGGGTATGGGAACCATCGGTTTTTTTGGTACGTCGCTCGGTGTAATAGGGCTTTTTCGCCTCGGAGAGCTTGTAAGTCAGCAGCGAACGGCCATGGTAGCGATTCACGCCGCCGACCACCAGAGTATCCCCGGAGCCAAAAAGGTCGAAGGTAGCGGCCAGCCGCAGATCACGATCGATGTTCTCCATGAAGTTGTCCCGGGTGATGCGGTAGCCCGGACGCAGGGTCAGGCGTTTGAACTCCAGGGTATCCTGTAGATAAAGCGAGTGCTGGTCGATGGTTTCATTGATCGAATCGGGCTCGTAGACGCTGCGGAACCACAGAAACTGCTGGCCGTCGATACAATCGAGCGGATTGTCTCCACAAACAATCCGGGCATCGGTGGTCGCCGCCGAATAGGCATAGGTCAGGTCGCGACGGTCAAAGGTGCCGGTCGTCCGCTCAAAACCGTATCCGAACTTGACTTCATGGCTCACCGGCCCGGTCCGCACCGGTTCGGCGGTAAAATTCACCGCCAGGGTTTCGCTTTCCTGGGTACTTTCCAGGTCGCCATACCCCCCCTCGTGGCTGAATTTCACCGCCCCCCAGTCCTTGTCCCAGTCACCCGTCCAGTTCGCCGGGCGGGTGTTCCAGATGAAATAATGGGCCGGCGCCTGGCGTACATTTTCACTGTTGCGGTATCCTCCCAATACTTCCAATTTTCCCAGATCGAAGCGATGGCTCAATTCGCCGCTGAGACGATAGCCGTTGCGGTCGATGGTATACCAGCTGCCCTTGATTTCACTCCCCACTTTTGCTTCGCGGAAGCGTTCCTCCTCGAAGGGGGTCTGAACAAAGGTCAATTTCACCACCGTCCGGTCGCTGAGGTCGTAGACGTACTTGGCGAAGTAGTTTTTCTGATCCCGGTTCTGATCCTGGGTCTCGCCAAAATGCCGCAGCGGAATGCGCGACTGGAGATTTCGGCAGGAAACCAGCAGGGCCATGTCGTCGGCCAGCGGCAGGTCCAGTTCCACCCCTCCATGGTATTTGCTGAAGCGAGGCTGCTGCTCGACGCTGTTGGAATCCTTGAAGGTGTCTTTATATTCATCGGCCAGATGAAAGCGTGTCCAGCCGGCTCGAGTGGTGCGCAGATCGACCTTGCCGGCAAAGGTTTTGGCCGGATTCCGAGTCGCAGCGTCGACCACACCGCCGGTAAAACCGCCATATTCAGCCGGGACATTGTAGCGATAGACATTAATTTCATCGATCAGCCCCGGATCGATGAACATTTCCTGGGGATGACCGGGAATGTTCTGAACATGCTCGGGGTTGTCTCCAGCCGGGTCGAGCAGGCTGTTATTGCCCACACCGTCGATCATGAAGTTGTTGTCGTAAAACCGTCCGCCGGAGATGGACAGATTGGGCGGCAGAATCTCCCCCCCCTGCAAGGACGTATTGGACATTTCCCCGGCCTGCACTCCCGGCAGGACAAGCAAAAGGCCGTTGAGGCTGCCGTCGTTCCGGGGCAGGGATTCAAGCTGCGCGGAGGAAAGTTGGCCCTTGCCGCTCAGTCGATCCGTGGCGACACCGGTAACGGTAACCGGATCCAGGGTGGTGATGCCGTCGGCGGCATGGACAACGGCAATGCCCGGCAGCAGAATCAGCAGCGCGGCAAGGACAGAAAGGCTCGTATAAAAAAACATCATCTGCGGGTTCAATCTCCCGTTTTATAGAGATATTTCTATACTTCACCGGGAATTTAATCACTTTAGAAATAATCCTTGCGCCTGTCACGTTTTTTCAGGTGCCGACACCGCTTCACAGTCGATAATGCGCTTAAACTCTTCATAACTTGACCCCAGAAGGGCCTTTCGGATATATAACCCTGGACCTCTCACCATCGTCCCCGGATACCCCGTGAAACATTCGCCCCTCCTCGCCGCCCTCTCCCTTTCCCTGGGAATCCATGTTGTTCTTGTGCTCTTTCCCGAAGAGGTCGGCGACGTCCGCCCCGCGCCGGAAAAGACCACGGAGGTGGGCCTCGTCTATATCGCTCCCCCCACAAATTCCAACCCCCAATCCGCGCCAGCGGCAGCGTCCCCAAGACCAACCCCGCCCCCGGCACCTCCAGAGCCGAAAGCGCCCCCGAAGAAACGGCCGCTCCCCGAGAAACCGCGCCGGACAGCGGCCAAGAACATCCTCCCCCAACAGGCGACACCGGAAGACCCGGCCCTGCCGGAAGAACCGGTCCCGCCGTCAGCAACCTTAACCGTCGCGCCTTTCTCCACCGAGGCCCCGGTAACGGAATCCGTTCCCGCCGACGTGCCGCCGGCTTCCCCCCAGGGACAAGCACTCCAGCAAACGACAGGACCGCCTCCCGCAGCGCCCGCCCCGCTGTTCGAGAAAACGCTTCACCCGCCCCGTTATCGCTTCACGCCTAAACCGGAATATCCGGGCCTGGCCACACGACGGCGCTGGCAGGGAGAAGTGTTGCTCCGAGCGCTGGTTGATGACCAGGGAGGTGTAACCCGGGTGGAAGTGGAATCCTCTTCCGGCCACGACATTCTCGATCAGGCGGCCTTGAAAACAGTTCGTCGCTGGAAGTTCGATCCCGCCCACGACGGACAGAAAAACGTTTCCCATGAGGTTTTTCTGCCCATTCGTTTTGAATTACCCAGCCGCTGATTCCCCGCGCAAACGGGCATAACGGATCGGCCATATAATTTCGCCCCGCTCTTGACTTGTGCCGCCAACTTCATGCTACTATTCGAAGCCGAATTCAAGCACCACGGCAACCTCGATGCTCGCTACGGGCGTCAGCCCGTTTGGAGGAAAGACAAACATGCAGAGTGAATTTCAATCGATTATCAATGCGGTGGGGGATTTGCCGCCCATGCCGATGGTGGCGACCAAAGTCGTTCAGTTGATGCAGGACCCGAATAAAACGGCGAAGGATCTGGCCGATGCCATTTCCAAGGACGCGGCGGTTTCGGCGCGCATCCTGAAAATCGCCAACTCCTCCTTTTACAGCATGCAACGTCAGGTCAAAACGATCGAGCACGCCATCGTCATCCTCGGCGAAAAGACCCTGAAGAGCCTGGTGCTGGCCTCCAGCCTCAAGGGGGTCAACAAAACCTTTGGCCTGACGGAAAAGATGCTTTGGGAAGATTCCATCGGCGCCGCCATCGGTTCGCGCCTGGTCGCCCAGCGCTTCAAATCGGCCGATCCGGAAGAAGCCTTTCTCGGCGGACTCTTCCGGCATATCGGCATGTTGGTCATGAACAATACCGATCCGGATAATTTTCTGCAGATCATTCAAGGGGTGTACAACGGCGAGGGGACCTTCGAAGACCTGGAGAAGAAGTTTTTCCCCTACTCCCACGCCCTGATCGGTGAAGCCGTGCTGCAAAAGTGGAATTTCGCCGAGAACCTCACCCAAGTGGCCCGCCACCATGAGGATCTCGACGTTCCCCGTAAGGAGCAGCCCGAACTCTACCGCCTGCTCATCACCGTTCACATCGCCGACAAACTCTGCCGCAGACTCGGCGTCGGCCAGCGTGAACCGGATGAAAATCTCGATCTCTTCGAGTGCCTCAAGGATAAGGCGCCGGGCATCAAACCGGAACACCTCGACAAGGTTCTGGAAGAGTTCCTAATAATTTTCGAGCGGGACCGGGACGCCTTCCTCGAAAACTGAAACCCTAGATCCATCGCGACAAAAAACGCCGGCCTCATCAGAGTGCCGGCGTTTTTTGTCGGAAAAGACTTCGCCCCCGCCGGAGTCCTTCCGGCGGGGGCGAGTTTTATTCGGAACGCTTCGGCTTACTTGCCGTAGCCTTCCATTTCATCGAACTGCAGGTACTTGTAGATCTGCTCGGCCTTGGGCGCGACTTTTTCTTTGTAGACGGCCAGATATTCGGCCGGAGTCGGCAGTTTGCCCATGTTGGAGGTCACCGCGCCGAGTTCGGCGGAGCCGAGGTAAACCTTGGCGCCGTTGCCGATACGGTCGTCGAAGTTACGGGTCGAGGTGGAGAACATATTCACACCGTCCGGAACCCGGGCCTGGTTGCCCATGCACAGCGAGCAGCCGGCGATTTCGATGCGGGCGCCCACGGCGCTGTAAACCGAGAAGAGCGCCTCGTCCTTGAGCTGCTGCTGATCCATGCGGGTCGGCGGGCAGATCCAGGTACGGACGGCCGGATTGAACTTCTGGCCGCGCCAGATTTCGGCGGCCGCGCGGAAGTGGCCGATATTGGTCATGCAGGAACCGAGGAAGACGTCCTGAATCGGGGTTCCGGCGACTTCGGAGAGGAGTTTGACGTCGTCCGGGTCGTTCGGGCAGGCCAGAATCGGCTCCTTGATGTCGTCCAGGTCGATCTCGATGACGGCGGCGTACTCGGCGTTGGCGTCGGCTTTGAGCAGTTTGGGCGCTTTCAGCCACTCGTTGACGGCATCGATACGATTCTGCAGGGTCTGCGGATCCTGGTAGCCCTCTTGGATCATCTTCTTCATCAGGGCTACGTTGGAGCGCAGATAGGTGCAGACCGACTCTTCGGAGAGCTGGATGCAGCCGGCGGCGGCGGAGCGCTCGGCGGCGGCGTCGGTCAGCTCGAAAGCCTGCTCGACGGAGAGACTGGGCAGACCTTCCATTTCGAGAATGCGGCCATTGAAGATGTTCTTCTTGTTCTTCTTGGGCACGGTCAGCAGGCCCTGCTTGATCGCCCAGAAGGGAATGGCGTTGACCGCGTCGCGCAGGGTGATGCCGGGATTGAACTTGCCCTTGAAACGGACCAGCACCGATTCGGGCATATCCAGGGGCATGAAGCCCATGGCGCCGGCGAAAGCGACCAGACCGGAACCGGCCGGGAAGCTGATGCCCATCGGGAAACGGGTGTGAGAGTCACCGCCGGTACCGACGGTGTCGGGCAGCAGCAGGCGGTTCAGCCAGCTGTGGATGACGCCGTCACCGGGGCGCAGAGCCACGCCGGCGCGCTCGGTGATGAACTTGGGCAGGTTCTTGTGCATCTTCACGTCGGCCGGCTTGGGATAGGCGGCGGTGTGGCAGAAAGACTGCATGAACATCGGCGACAGGAACTTGAGACAGGCCAGTTCCTTCAGTTCGTCGGCGGTCATCGGGCCGGTGGTGTCCTGGGAACCGACGGTGGTCATCTTCGGCTCGCAGGCGGTGCCGGGGAGAACACCGTCAACACCGCAGGCCTTGCCGACCACTTTCTGCGCCAGGGAGTAGCCTTGACCGGCCTTGGGCACCGGGTTGACCGGCAGGGTAAAGATGTCGGTGGCACCCATGCCGAGGGCGGCGCGCGCCTTCTCGGTCAACGCGCGGCCGATGATCAAAGGGATCCGGCCGCCGGCGCGGAACTCGTCGGGCAAGGTATTGGGGGCGATGGCGAAGGTGGTGAGAACCTTGCCGGCTTCGTTGGTCACTTCGCCCTTTTTGGTATTGATGATGATGACGTCGCCGGTGTTCATGGCGGTGACATCCATCTTCAGCGGCAAGGCGCCGGAATCCTGAGCGGTATTGAAGAAGATCGGAGCGATGACGCCGCCGATGATGACGCCGCCGGTCTTCTTGTTGGGCACGGCAGGGATTTCGTTACCAATGTGCCAGAGCACGCTGTTGCAGGCCGACTTGCGGGAGGAGCCGGTACCCACGACGTCGCCGACGAAGGCGACCTGGAAGCCGTCGGCGCGGAACTTGGCGATTTCGGCGTTGCCGGTGGGGAAGCGGGTCTTGCCCATGGCCAGGGCATGCAGCGGGATGTCGGGACGGCTCCAGGCGTCGCCGGCCGGGGAGAAGTCGTCGGTATTGATTTCGCCGTCGACCTTGTAGACCTTGACCTTGATGGTTTCGGCCAGGGCCGGCTTGTTGGTGAACCACTCGGCGTTGGCCCAGGAGGTAAGCACCTTTTTAGCGGCGGCGTTGCTCTTGGCAAGGGCCACAACCTCGTCGAAAGCGTCATAAACCAGGGTGATACCGGAGAGGGCGCAAGCGGCATCATCGGCCAGTTCGGCATCCTTGAGGGCGTCGACCAGGGGTTTGACATTGTAACCGCCGATCATGGTGCCGAGAATCTTGACCGCGTCCTTTTTGGAGATCAGAGGGGAGCTGACCGCGCCCTTGAGCAGTTTGCCGAGGAAATCGGCCTTGACTTCGGCGGCGGGATCAACCCCCGGGGAGATGCGCTCCGTGAACAGGTTCAGCAGAAAGCTTTCCTTGCCGGCGGGGGGCGCCTGCAACAGCTTGCACAGATCGGCGGTCTGCTCGGGGTTCAGGGGAAGCGCGGGAATGCCCTGGGCCTTACGCTCTTCCTCATGCTTCAGATAAGCTTCGATCATTTCTCTCCTCCTCAATGTAGTGGGGACGCTCGCCTTGCGCAGCGGCCCCTTGAAAACTGCCGGCAGAGGTTTCTCTCAGAAGCCTGCCAGTTCGGTGAAAACGGTGCGCGAATCCGCGCGAAGGAACCGGAAACTTGCATACTGTATACGATTGCGCGGGTTATTGTCAACGCGGAAGTCGTTCAAAAATAAACCTTTGGCGGGATACCGGGGAGGGGTTTCAGGGCGGAAAGGATTAAAATAGCGAGACGGGCGGAAGCATTCGCCTAAGGAGGTCGGATAATCCGCCCTTTAGCGCGGGCCGTTGAATTCGATTCCGAAAAAACTGACGTCGTCCCCCGGCGGTCGACCCCGCCCGTAACCCTGAAGGTCGGACATGAGCCCGTGTATCACCCGGTCCAGGGGAAGATGGCGGTGGCGCAGAAGAAAATCGAGCAAGCGGCCGTCGCCGTATGGTTCGCCATCCGGGGTAAAGTGTTCGGTCACGCCGTCCGAGTAGAGATAGAGTCGATCCGCGGGCGCCAATTGCACCTGCCCTTCCTCATAGGGAAGCACTCCGCCGAGGCCGACCAGGGTCCCCCCTTCATCGAGTAAATCCCAGGTTCCATCGGCCCGCACCAGGATCGGCGCCGGGTGCCCGCCGTTGCAGTAACGCACCTTGCCGGTGCGGGGATCAAGCAGCAGGTAGACGATACTGAAGAACTTCTCGAACCGCTCGAAGGGGTATTCCCGGTCGAGCCCGGTCAGCACCTCGGCGGGACCGGGAACCTCGAAGTATGGAGCATGGTCGAGCAGCCGTTTGACCAACCGGCCGGTGTGCGCCGTAAGACTCTGGTAGACCGAAACCGTGACCATGGCCGAAGAAACCCCGTGCCCGCTGACATCCAGCAGATAGACCATCAGGGTGTTTTCCGACAAAGGCGCCAGATGAAAGAGATCGCCACCCACCGTTTCACAGGGGAGGAATTCCCAGGCGAAGGAAAACGCCTCCGAGTGGGGAAGAACATTGGGCAGCAGACTGCGCTGAATATGGGAAGCGGAACTGAGACTCCGCTCAAGTTCGATCTGCCGGACCATGAGCTGCTCTTCCGCCACCATCCGCGCCCGGAACAACTGGCGCATCCGGAGCAGCAGACCGACCTGTTCAAGCACATGAGCGGCATCGCCCGGATCGATGATAGAGGCACAGGCCCGGGGGGTCAGTTCCCGCATCCGCTCGTGACCCATGCCGTTGGAGGCAAACCGCAGGCACGGAATATCCACCGCCAGCAAATCGGCGTCGAAAGCCTGACGTTGCTCGCGGGACGAGCGGGCCAGAAGTTCGGCGTCGAGCAACACCACGGACGGAAGATCGCGCAGCCGCTCGCGGGCCGCCGCGAGTTCCGCGACCTGAAGCACAGCATGGCCGGCTCCGTCCAGAATCCTCGCCAGATCTTGATGGTTGGCATTGGCGCAGGTAATGAGAATCTTTTCCCGCATCACACAGAACCCCGCAAGAACAATCCGTCCCTGAATATTCAGCCAACCGAAGGCGCCGCCACGGATCGGTCGTCAGTCGCTAATCCACGCTGTCATTAAGCTAATCACAGACCGCGACATATGGCAAATGCAATTCTCGCGGCAAGGGCCCGAGCTGCCTCATATTCCCTGATTCCGGATTTCCAGCTCTTCCCAGCGCTCGAACAACTGTTCCAGTCGGGAATCCATCCGCTCAAGGGACTGGGCCACTTCGGCCAGCCTCACTCGATCGCCCAGCCGCGCCGGGTCGGCGAGCAGCAGTTCGCATTCGGCCTTGGCTTGCTCCAGCTCGGCGATTTCCCGCTCCACGGCTTCGAGTTCGAGCTTTCCCTTGTAGCCGAGGCCGCTTTTCTTCTTCGGCCGGGGCTCCACGGCGGCCGGTTTCGGCTGGGCTTTGCGCATCTGCCGTTCTTCCTCGGCTCGCAACTCTTGAAAGCGGCAAAAATCCTCGTAGTTGCCTTCGTAATAAACCACCCGTCCATTGTCCTCGAAATGGAGGATGCCGGTGGCGATCCGGTCCAGAAACCAGCGGTCATGGGTCACGACCAGCACACACCCCGCATAGTCGCCAAAGGCTTCTTCGAGCACCTGCATGGTGGGGATGTCGAGGTCGTTGGTCGGCTCGTCGAGTATGAGCAGATTGGCCCCCTGGAGCATCAGACAGGCCAGCAGGAGCCGCGCCCGTTCGCCGCCGGAAAGGGTGCTGATGCGCTTGCGCTGCTCGCCGGCGGGGAAGAGGAAATCCTCCAGATAGCCGATTTTGTGCCGCTTCCGGCCGGCGACTTCGACCCATTCCCCCTCCCCCAGCGCCTCATGGACAAACTGCTCGGGGTCGAGCCCGCTGCGAGCCTGGTCAAGATAGCCGATACGGGTGTTGCCGCCGATGACCACCTCGCCGGCGGTGGCCGCCAGTTCCCCGAGCACGGCTTTGAGCAGGCTGGTCTTGCCGCAGCCGTTGGGGCCGAGAATCCCGATGCGTTCCCCTTTACGCAGAATGAAGGAGAGCCCCTCGATCAGGCGGCGGCCACCGAGTTCGATTCCCAGGTCGCGAAATTCGAGGATGGTGCCGCCGAGGCGCTGCTCGGCGGCGAACTCCAGCTTGACGTCGCGCACCCGTAAATCTTTTTTCTGCCCGCGCAGCTCATCGACCCGGCCGATGCGCGCCTTCTGCTTGGTGGTGCGCGCCTTCGGCCCCCGGTGCAGCCAGGCCTCCTCGCGGCGCAACAGGTTCATCAGACGGCTCTGGGAGCGCCCTTCGGCTTCGAGACGCTCCTGTTTCTGCCGCAGATAGTCGCTGTAGTTGCCGCGATACTGGGTCATCACCCCCTGCTCCAGTTCGAACATGCGCCCCACCACCCGGTCGAGAAAGTAGCGGTCGTGGGTGACCAGCATGACCGCGCCGGGGTACCGGCAGAGCATGACTTCGAGGGCGGCGATGGTATCGGCGTCGAGATGGTTGGTCGGCTCGTCGAGCAGTAAAAGCTCCGGCTCGCGCAGAAACATCCCGGCCAGGGCCACCTTCTTGACCCAGCCGCCGGAGAGCTCCCCGACCCGCCGGGACATTTCGACGATGCCGAAGCGGCCGGAGATGTCGGCGATACGGTGGCCGAGATCCCAGGCGCCATGATGATCGAGCCAGAGCTGCAAGGTCTGCTGTTCCGCCAGCAACCGTTCCTCTTCGTCGGCGCCGGCGGCGGGCAGGCACGCGGCGATTTCGTGAAAACGCTCCAGCTTCCGGCGCGACTCGTCCAGCGCCCGTTCCAGGGTCTCGGCGATGGTCAGATGGGGATCGAGTTCCGGTTCCTGGGGCAGATAGGCCGCCGTCAGGCCCCGCTTGCGCATCACCTCGCCGGCATCGGCATCCTCGCCGCCGGAGAGCACCCGCAGCAGGGTCGACTTGCCGCAACCATTGCGGCCGATGACTCCCGCCTTCTCGCCCTCGGCCACGGCGAACACCAGCCCGTCGAGCACCAGTCGCGCGCCGTAGCTCTTGGCCAACCCATTGACATCGATCACATTCATGCGTTTCGTCCTCTCGAAATCACGTCCAATCCGCTACCGGGCGGCCCCATATATACATGGATGCGCCGAAAATGCCAAATAATCCCCGGCCAAGGGCGCCGGCAGCGATTGTGACTTATTCTGTCACAGGCTGGACGGATCATCGGACCATCACACCAGAAAGGATGATGGCCATGTTCGAAATGTTGATGCTTTTGGGCTTTTTTGTCATCGGGTTTTCCCATCTACTCCCCTCTTCCGAGCCCAAACCGCAGCGAGAGAGGCCGCCCGTAAAAGGAACGCAAACGGTCACCGGTCGCCGCCCGCGCGGGCAGCGGCCGACGGCGCGGGAGAGGGCAAAGGCGGCATCCCCGTTTCGCCGGGACGAGTGCTCGGCCTCGGGCGCCCTAGGCAAAATCCGGCGGCTGTGCTAACTTGTCCCGCGACCCGCGTTTCGGGTCAACGACCTGTTCGGGAGGCTTGCTTTTGTTCAAGACACGCGCCCTGGCGACCCTTCTCTTCTGGCTGGCCCTGACCGCCGTCCCCCGGGCCGAAACCGGGCTCAGCCAGCGGCAATGGGTGGTCAGCCTGGTGGAAGCCCTGGGCTGGTCCTTCGGCCTCCCCGACAACCCGCAAGACCTCGACTATCACCGGCTTCTCGACGGCCGGCGGCAATGGCGCATCGAAGGCGAGGAGAGTTTTCAGCCCGGCGATGCGGTCTCGGTCAAAACCTTCGAGACCTTTGGTCCCTACAGCGGTTCCGGCTGGCTCAACGGACTCTCCGGCCGCACCACCGCCACCCTGAGGTTTCTTCTTCCCCATGGCGGAAACTATCGTCTCACCGCGGCCCTGCGCCGACCGGGGCACCGCATCACCCTCGCCGGCCGGACCTGGGAGGCCGACGGTCCCCTGGAGTTTGGCCGGGTGACGCTGGGCGAGGTCGAACTGACCGCCGGTATGCAGGATGTGCTCATCGAGCTCCCCCCGGACGGGAGTTTCGATTATCTGGAACTGAGCGCGCCGGAGCGGGCGCCGGTCGAACCTCTCGGCGGCTGGCGTTTCGAAGAAGCGCTGGATGCCGAGACCCTCGCCCTCTCCGTGATCCAGCTGTTACAACTCGAAGCCGTCCTCCCCCCGACCCCCGAATCCTTCATCATCGAGGCGGAGGATGCCGTCTTTCGCCAGGGGGCCGAACCGACGGAAGTGCGGCTGCTGGGGGAACCGAGCGGTGGACGCTGGCTGCGGGCCGGCAACCTCGCGGGGGAAATCCGCCTCGACTTTTCCCTCCCCAGTTCCGGCATCTGGACCCTGAGCCTGCGCGGCGCCGGCGACACGCCGATCCCGGCCCGACTCGACGAGCGCCGGACTTTGGACTATCCCAGCCCAGGCTACCTGCAGGAACGGGCTCTCGGTTCGGTCCTGCTCGGGGAGGGAAACCACTCCCTACAGCTGCAGCTGCCGCCGCGCGCGGGGATCGACTACCTCCGTCTCGACCGGCGCGCCTCCCAGGGAGAAGACTATCGGCGCCTCGTCGGCCTGTCCACGGAGGGCACGGCGCCGAACCCAACCCAGGTCGATCGGCTGCTGGCCCTGCTGGCGGCCATCGGCGCACCGCGCTGAAAAGAACAATCATGGGGATCTGGCACTATCTGTCGGCCTATGTCGCCGGCCTCGCCGGCGCCCCTTACCTGCCCGCACCCTGGGACAGTCCGTTCATCCCCGGCCTCTGCGCTCTTGCCGCCGGGCTCAGCGCCCTGCTTATCCGCCGCTTCGGCACCGTCCTCCCGATCCTCTTCTTCTTTTTTCTGGGGATCGCCTTTTACCAGGAGGCCCTCAACCCACCGACCGCTCCCGACCACATCCGCGCCTTCACCGGTCCCCAAACCTGGGTGATTGAGGGACAGGTGCGCAGCCTGGCCCCGCGGCAAGGAGGAGGACTTTCCCTGGAGGTGGCGACGGAGAAAATCGTCGACGGCGGAAAAAGCCGTGCCGTTTCCGGAATCCTTTTGGTTTCCATCGACCAGGGGGAGAGCCCGGTGCGCAGCGGCAGCCGGGTGCGCTTCATGGCGCGGCCGCGGGCACCCCGTCCCTTCGGCCTGCCCGGCGAGTTCGATTACCCGCGGCACCTTGCCTATCGCGGCATTTTCGCCACCGCCCATCTGACCGACACCCGGGAGCTGGCAGTCTTCGCCGACCCTCCCGGAGCAGAACCAACCCCGTCACGCCTTCGGGAAAGGCTGGGCGCGGCCATCGACCAGGCGGTTTCCGGCGAGGCGGCGCCCCTGGTTCGCGCCCTGGTCATCGGCGACAAAAGCCTTTTTCGCCAAGAGGATCGCGAACGCCTGGCCCGGGGTGGGGTCTCCCATCTCTTCGCCATCTCGGGACTCCATCTCGGCTTGATCGCGGCGCTCCTTTATGCCGGCGCCAACCTTCTCTACCGACGCTCCGAGCGCCTCCTGCTGCTGGCCCCCGCGCGGCGAATACTCCCGGCGGCACTGCTCGTTCCGCTCTTCGCCTACCTGCTGCTCACCGGCGACGGCATCGCCACCCGCCGCGCCTTTGTCATGTTCGCGGCGGTCGCGCTGCTGATGTCGGCGAACCGGCGCACGCCCGCACTGAAACTTCTGGCCGCCTGTGCTTTTCTTTTTCTCCTCGCCGAACCGCTGATTCTCTTTCAGCCGGCTTTCCAGCTTTCCTTCGCCGGGCTTTTCGGCATCCTGGTGCTGGTGCCCCGCTGGCTTCCGGAAACGCGACGCTGGCCGAAAGGGCTGAGCTATGCGGTCGGGCTCGCCTTGACCACCGTCGCCGCGACAATCACGACAACCCCCCTGGCCTTGGGCAATTTCCACCTGCTGGCCCCCGCCGGTGTCGTCACCAACCTCTTCGCCGTCCCCCTCGTCGGCCTGGCCGCGGTCCCCCTCGGGCTGACAGGTGCGCTTCTGCTCCCCCTGTGGGAAACGGGCGCCGACCTGCTCTTTACCGGCTGCGGGCAAGTGACCCTCGGCGTGTTGGAACTGGTCGATCGAACCGTCGGCCTGCCCCTGCTCGGGGCGGTGACCTGTTACGCCTCCCCCAGCCTGCTGGCGGCCTCGGCGCTTCTCGCCCTCAGCCTGCTGCTGCCCGGAAGAAGCCGGCGCAGCCGGCTCAGCAAGGCCGGGTGCGCCCTGCTCGCCACCGTGATCTTGATCGCGCCGGAACGAAGCTCGCCGGCCCTGACCGTCACGTCCCTCAGTGTCGGCCAGGGGGACGCCACCCTGCTGACCCTGGATGGCGGGCGACATTTTCTCATCGACGGCGGCGGCTTTCATGACCCCCGTTTCGATGTCGGCCGCCGCCTGATCGCACCGGCCCTCGGCCGCCTTGGGGTGCGCCGTCTTGAAGCGGTGATTCTCACCCACGACCACCCCGACCACAGCCAGGGGTTGATTGGGGTGCTGGAGGAGTTTCCCGTCGGCGAATTCTGGACGGCGCAGCCGGCCGAAACGCTGAACGATGCCTTGCGCGCCAGCCTCGCCAAGAGCGGGGTTCCGGTGGTTATTCCGGCGCCGGGCTGGAGCCTGAAACGGGAAAGCAACGGGATCGCTCTGTGGATTTTCACCCCGGAGCAGAATACGGGCAATCTTAACAATGCCTCTCTCGTTCTGCTCGTCCGGCATGGCAACAATGGCGCCCTTTTAACCGGCGACCTGGAAGAAGCGGGAGTCGAACAGCTGTTGGCGCAGCCCTTGCCCCATCCCGTCAACCTGCTGAAACTGCCCCACCACGGCAGCGGCAAATGCCGCCCGGAACGGCTGCTCGATGAAGTGCGCCCAACGCTCGCTTTCGCCTCGCTGGGGTTCGGCAACCGCTTTCGGTTTCCCCAAGCCCGGGTGACGGACGCCCTGGAGGCGCGCGGCATTCCTCTCTGGCGCACCGACCGCGACGGCAGCCTGAGATTCGTCAGCGATTCCCGCACCTGGCAAGCAACTCATTGGAACCAAAGGCTATTCCGTTGACACTAAATGGGCACTCTGCTACCCTGCGATTCTAGCTATGAGGAGCACCTCGGAATGAAGAAACCTGCCATTCTGGTTGTCGATGACGAACTGTTCTTTCGCCGCCTCTATTCCGAGTTGCTGGCCGAAGAAGGCTACCAGGTCGAAACCGTCGCAACCGGCGACAGCGCCCTGAACCGGTTGCGCCAGGGGGGAGTCGACGTCGTCCTGACCGACATGGTCATGCCCGGCATCGGCGGACTGGATGTCCTGCGCCTGGCGCGGGGACTCGACAATCCTCCCGAGGTCATCCTCGCCACCAGCCACGCCAGTCTGGAAACCGCCATCCACGCCCTGAAAAGCGGAGCCCGCGACTATCTGCTGAAACCCTTCGACCCCGAGGAACTCCGCCACCTGATCCGCAGCTGCATCGAACAGCGGCGCCTGCTCGATGAGAACTCCCTGCTCAAGAGCCAGATCCGCCTCTACCAGGCGGGCCAGAATCTGGCGGCACAGATGGAACTGGACCGGCTCATGCCCCAGGCCATCGAAACCCTGCTGCGGGAGATCGGCGAAGGGCGCGGCTTCGCTTTTTTGCAGGAGCGCAACCGCACCCCGCGCCTGCTCGGCAAGCAGGGAACCGACAGCGACGTGCGCCTTATCGCCATGGCCCAGGCGCTCTTTCCGGAACTGCGCGATATCGGCGGGCTGCGCCTGATGCGGCGCGGCGAGCTTCCGCAAAATGTCGCCACTCCCCAGGACCTGCGCGAGCTCTGTGTTTTCCCCCTGCGCTTCGGCAAGCATCTGCGCGGCGCGCTTTTTTTATACAACGCCCCCGGCTCGGACCTGCCCACCCCCTTCCCTTACGAAAACCTCCTGTTTCTGGCCGAACAGACGGCCAGCGGCTTTTACAATGCCTGCCGTTTTCAGGGGACCAAGGATCTCATCTACATCGATGATCTGACCGGGCTGCACAACTACCGCTACCTGCAGGTCATGCTCGATCAGGAAATCCGCCGCGCCGACCGCTACGGACAGGAACTCTCCATGATTTTCATGGACATCGATCACTTCAAGGGGGTCAACGACAGCCATGGGCATCTGGCCGGCAGCCGGGTTTTGCGGGAAGTCGCCGATCTGCTGCGCGGCTGTATCCGCGAGGTCGACCTGGCCTTTCGTTACGGCGGGGACGAATTCACCGCGCTGCTGGTGGAAACCGGCGCGACCGGAAGCGCCGTGGTCAGCGAACGGATTCGCCAGACCATCGAAGAGCATGTCTTCCTGGCGGAAAGTTCCACGCCGGTGCGGATTACCGCCACCGTCGGGCATGCGGTCTACCCCAGCGACGCCGCCAACAAACAAACCCTTATCGACCTGGCCGACCAGGCCATGTATCAAGGCAAGCTGGTACGCAACGTCACCCGCGCCGCCGCGGAACTGAAAAGAATGAAACACCCCCCGCGCACCCCCCGCTCGAAGCACTGAGACCCTTCGCCGCACGGATCCGAGGCCGCTGTCCCGACCGGGCTCCGGCCCGCCGCCTCCCCCCTGCGACTACTCCATCGATATTTTCCCGAATTCAATGAAAGGTTTGCTGGCGTGAGCATCACAGGCATCAAGGGCATGAACGACATCCTGCCCGGAGAAGTGGAAACCTGGCAATTTCTCGAAGAACAGGCGCGCCGGATCTTCAGCCTCTACGGCTTTTCCGAGATCCGCGTCCCGGTGGTGGAAAAAACCGAACTCTTCCAGCGCTCTATCGGCGAAACGACCGATATCGTCGAAAAAGAGATGTACACCTTCCGCGACAAGAGCGACAACTCCCTGACCCTGCGCCCGGAAGGGACGGCGCCGGTCATGCGCGCGTTCATCCAGAACAAGCTGCACACCCGCGACCCCATCGCCAAGCTATATTATATGGGGCCGATGTTCCGCTACGAACGTCCGCAAAAAGGGCGCTACCGCCAGTTTCACCAGATCGGCGCCGAAGTGATCGGCGTCGAAGATGCGAAAATCGACGCCCAGGTCCTGACCATGCTCGCCCATTACTTCGAGGCCGTGGGCATCGCCGATGTCGAGCTGCAGATCAACTCCCTCGGCTGTCCCGAATGTCGCCCCGGCTACCGGCAGGACTTGACCGCCTTTCTCGAAGATCGTCTGGAAGCGCTCTGCGAAGACTGCCGCCGCCGCTACCGGACCAATCCTCTGCGGGTGGTGGACTGCAAGGTTCCCGGCTGCAGAGAGGCGACCGTCGGAGCGCCCTCGGTCCTCGACCATCTCTGCGGCGGCTGCACGGAACATTTCACCTCCGTGCAGGAGTATCTGCGGGAGGCGGGCACGGCCTTTTCCATCAATGCACGCATGGTGCGCGGCCTCGATTACTATACCAAGACGACCTTTGAGATGGTGACCGGCAGCCTCGGCTCGCAGAATGCCGTCGCCGCCGGCGGCCGTTACGACGGGCTGATCAAGGACCTGGGCGGCCCCCCCCTGCCCGGCATCGGCTTCGCCATGGGCGTCGAGCGGCTGGCGCTGATGAAGGGAGAGGCGCGGATCGAAGCCGCCCGTCCCGATCTTTTCCTGGCGGCGCTCGGCGAAGAGGCCGCCCGTTACGCCTTCGCCCTCATGTCCCGGCTGCAACGGCGCGGACTGCGCGTTGAAATGGACTACGAAGGGAAAAGCCTCAAAGCCCAGTTGCGCCGTGCCGACAAGCTGATGGCCAAACAGGTGCTGATCCTCGGCGAAAACGAGATGTCCCGCCGCCAGGGGCAGCTGCGCACCATGGAAACCAGCACCCAGGAGAGCGTCCCCCTGGACGGCATCGAGGAATTTCTGGCGGCGGCGGCAGCGCCCCCGGCCCCTGAACGCCCCGCGGGATAGTTCTTGACGGCCCCCGGAGCGCGTCACTATAATTGTCAATTCGCTAAAATCCGCTTTTAAGAAACCAATTTATCGATACAGGGAGGAAATGAACGTGAACGACGTGCTGGGAGACTGGAAGAGAAGTCATTATTGCGGGCAGGTTACTGCCGAGGAAATCGGCCGGGAAGTCTGTCTGATGGGCTGGGTGCAGCGCCGCCGCGACCACGGCGGCCTGATTTTCATCGACCTGCGGGATCGCGAGGGGGTCATCCAACTGGCCCTCGACCCCGACCGCGATCCGGAAGCCCACGGCAAGGCCGACCGGGTGCGCAACGAATTCGTCGTGGCGATCAAGGGCAAGGTCTCCCCGCGCCCCGAGGGGACCGTCAATCCCAAGATGAAAACCGGCGAGGTCGAGGTCGAAGTCAGCGACCTGCGCATTCTCAATACCGCCAAGACCCCGCCCTTCATGCTCGACGAATATACCGAGGTCGCGGAAAACATCCGCCTCAAGCACCGCTACCTCGACCTGCGCCGCCCGGCGGTGCAGAACAACCTGATGCTCCGCTACCAGGTCACCCGCACCGTCCGCCGCTACCTCGACAGCCAGGGGTTCCTCGACATCGAAACCCCGGTGCTGACCAAGAGCACTCCGGAAGGCGCCCGCGACTATCTGGTGCCGAGCCGCGTCAATCCCGGCACCTTCTACGCCCTGCCCCAGTCTCCCCAGCTCTTCAAGCAGCTGCTGATGGTTTCCGGCTTCGACCGCTACTTCCAGATCGTCCGCTGCTTCCGCGACGAGGATCTGCGCGCCGACCGCCAGCCCGAGTTCACCCAGATCGACTGCGAGATGAGCTTCGTCGACCGGGACGACGTCATCCGGGTCATGGAGGGAATGATCGCCGCCATCTTCAAGGAAGCGATCGGCGTCGAAGTCCCCCTGCCGATGGCGCGCATGACCTACCAGGAAGCCTTGGCCCGCTACGGGGTGGACAATCCTGATCTGCGCTTCGGGCTGGAGCTGGTGGAAATCTCCGACCTGGCCGCGGGCTGCGGCTTCAAGGTCTTCGCCGATGCCGTCGGGAGCGGCGGCATGGTCAAGGCGATCAACGTCAAGGGCGGCGCCACCCTGTCGCGCAAAGATCTGGATGAACTCACCGAGTTCGTCAAGATTTACGGCGCCAAGGGCCTGGCCTGGGTGAAGATGACCGAGGAAGGCTGGCAGTCCCCCATCGCCAAATTCTTTACCGCCGACGAACTGGCCGCTCTCAACGGCCGGCTGGATACCCAGCTCGGCGACCTGCTGCTCTTCGTCGCCGACTCCTTCAGAATCACCAACGAAGCCCTCGGCCGCCTGCGCGGTCATCTCGGCCAACGTCTCGGCCTGGCCAAGAAAGACGATTACCGTTTTGTCTGGGTCACCGACTTCCCTCTGCTCGAATGGGACGAGGAGAACCGCCGCCACGTCGCCGTTCATCACCCCTTCACCGCGCCGATGGACGAGGACGTCCCCCTTCTCGCCACCGATCCCGGCAAGGCCCGGGCCAAGGCCTACGACCTGGTCCTCAACGGCTCGGAAATCGGCGGCGGCAGCATCCGTATTCACGACCAGACCGTGCAGAGCCAGATGTTCGAATTGATGGGCATCGGCGAGGAAGAGGCGCGGGTCAAGTTCGGCTTCCTGCTCGACGCCCTGGAATTCGGCGCCCCGCCCCACGGCGGCATCGCCTTTGGTCTCGATCGCCTGACCATGATCCTGACCGGGTCCGAGTCGATTCGCGACGTCATCGCCTTCCCCAAAACCCAGAAAGCCACCTGCCTGATGTCGGAAGCCCCGGGAGCGGTCGACGAAAAACAGCTGCGCGAACTGCACATCAAGCTGGCCGTCAAACCCAAGTAAAACCCAAGACCGGAAGGGCGCCCGCGAACGGCGCCCTTCCGGTACGACACCCCTTCGCGGTTTCAACGGCCGACAAAGACCGTCGCATGAACCGATTTTTCATTCCAGCGTTACTCCTTTTGCTTTTTTGCCACGGCTGCGCCTCTCCCCCTCACCGGGAACTTGAAGCAGCACGGGCGGCCCTGGCCGAAGCCCACTCCCTTGGCGCCGCGGAACTGGCTCCCGCACGATATCGAACCGCCCGGGAGGTTCTGGAGAACAGCGAAGCCTTCATGGCCGAAGGGCAATATCGCCAGGCGCGAGAATCCCTTCCCTACGCCGAAACCCTCGCCCGGCAAGCCATTGCGGCGACCCACGAGGAACGGAAACGGCGCATCAGCGAAGCCCGGAGCACCCAGGAAAGGCTCCAGGGGCTCAAGGAGCAGCAGTTACGGGAAGAAGCCCAACACCAACCAGGCCCGACGATATCAGACCGGAAGCCTTCCCGTTCCATACCCGCACCCGGCCAAACCCAGATCAAGGGAAAGGCCGCCCCTGCATCGCGGCCAACAGACGTTACCCCCCCCGCTCCCGCCCTTCCCTCCAGTTACACCGTCATCGACGGAGAAACTCTCTGGATCATTGCCGGCAAAAAAGAGATTTATCAGGATCCTCTTCTGTGGCCCCTGCTTTACCGGGCGAACCGTGATCAGATCAAGGATCCCCGGCGAGTTTACGGCGGTCAAACACTCACGATTCCTCGCAACCAGAGCGAATCGGATCTCGCCGAAGCCAGAGCCACCGCTCGGGAATCGGACGCCTTTCCCATCGCCCCCCGCATGAACGCCGGAGCCACCCCGGATACTCCCTAGCCGCACACCCGTAAGGGCGGCATCCCCGCGGCAAACCCCCTGAGAGCGCAACACAATTTTTCTTGACATATATTAACCTTTTGCATACTGTATACACGCTTTAGGAGCAGAAAATGAGCTTCCATCCCCCCTTTAGTGATTAAATTCAAAAGGTTCCAGGCCCGACGCAACGGTCGTTCCGCTCGGATCCCAGGTTGTTCGATGCAAGACGATCCTGAGTTTCATCCAAGCTTACCGAAGGCCGGTCATTTCCGCTTTCGGTTCTGAGCTCTGGCGATACCGGCATAAAAACTAAGGAGAGAACATGACAACGAAAACAGCAACGATTATCTGGACCGAAATTGACGAAGCCCCGGCGCTGGCGACCTACTCCCTGCTCCCCATGGTGCAGAAGTTCCTCAAGGGGTCCGGCGTCAATGTTGAAACCCGGGACATCTCCCTCTCGGGCCGCATCATCGCGAACTTTCCCGACTACCTGACCAAAGAGCAGCAGATCCCCGACTTCCTGACGCAACTCGGTGAACTGACCCAGTCCCCCGACGCCAACATCATCAAGTTGCCCAACATCAGCGCTTCCATCCCCCAGTTGGAAGAGGCCATCGAAGAGTTGCAGGAAAAGGGCTACAAAATCCCCAACTATCCGGCCGAGCCGAAAACCGACGAAGAAAAGGCCCTGCAGGCTCGTTTTGCCAAATGTCTGGGCAGCGCCGTCAACCCGGTCCTGCGCGAAGGTAACTCCGACCGCCGCGCCGCCGCTTCGGTTAAGAAATTCGCCCAAAAGAATCCCCACAAAATGATGCAGCCTTGGCCGGAGAAATCCAAAACCCGCGTCGCGCACATGACCGGCAAGGATTTCTACGGGAGTGAAACCTCCGTCACCCTCAAGGACGCAACTAAGGTTACCTACGAGTTTGTCGGCAAGGACGGCAGCGTTAAAGTCCTGAAAAAAGACATGCCCCTGCAGGCCGGCGAAGTTCTCGACTCTTCGTCCATGAATATGAAGGCTCTGCGTCAGTTCTGCGCCGAGCAGATTGAAGCCGCCAAAAAAGACGGCGTGCTCCTTTCGCTGCACCTCAAAGCGACCATGATGAAGATCTCCGACCCCTACATGTTCGGCCAATGCGTCAAGGTTTACTATAAAGACGTGTTCGACAAATACGGCGACGTGTTCAAGGAACTGGGCGTTAACGTCAGCAATGGCCTGGGCGACGTCTATGCCAAGATCAAGCGCTTGCCCGAAGCCAAGAAAGCCGAAATCGAAGCGGCCATCATGGACGTCTACAAGACCCGTCCGGCCCTGGCGATGGTCGACTCCCGCAAAGGCATCACCAACCTGCATGCGCCCAACGACGTCATCATCGACGCCTCCATGCCGGTCGTGGTCCGCGACGGCGGCCGCATGTGGAACCTGGAAGACAAACTCCAGGACACCCTGGCCATGATTCCCGACCGCTGCTACGCCACTATCTACCAGACCATCATCGAAGACTGCCAGAAGCACGGCCAATTCAACCCGGCGACCATGGGCCATGTTTCCAACGTCGGCCTGATGGCGCAGAAAGCCGAGGAATACGGCTCCCACGACAAAACCTTCATCGCCCCCGGCGACGGCAAAATCCGCGTGGTCGACGCTTCCGGCAAGGTTCTGCTCGAGCAGACCGTTGAAGAAGGGGACGTCTTCCGCTCCTGCCAGACCAAGGACGAGCCGATCCGGGACTGGGTCAAACTCGCGGTTACCCGCGCCAAAGCCTCCGGCGCCCCGGCGATCTTCTGGCTCGACGACCGCCGTGGCCACGATGCCCAGATCATTCAGAAGGTCAATACCTACCTGAAGGATCACGACACCACCGGTCTCGATATCCGCATCATGCGTCCCGACGATGCGATGAAACTGGCCTGCGAGCGCGCCCGCGCCGGCAAAGACACCATCACCTGCACCGGCAACGCCCTGCGCGATTACCTCACCGACCTCTTCCCGATCCTTGAGCTCGGCACCAGCGCCCGCATGCTCTCCATCGTCCCTCTGCTCAAAGGCGGCGGTCTTTTCGAAACCGGCGCCGGCGGTTCCGCGCCCAAGCATGTCGAGCAGTTCCTCAAAGAAGGTCACCTGCGTTGGGACTCCCTGGGTGAGTACTGCGCCCTGGTCCCCTCCCTCGAACTGGCGGTTAAACAAACCGGCAACGAAAAAGTTCAGCTCTTCGCCGACACCCTGGACGAGGCGGTCACCAAGTATCTGGAAAACGCCAAAGCGCCTTCCCGGAAGGTGAATGAAATCGACAACCGGGGCAGCAATTTCTACCTCGCCATGTACTGGGCTCAGGCTCTGGCCGCCCAGACCAAGGATGCCGAACTCGCCAAACGCTTCGCCAAAGTCGCCGCCGACATGGCCGCGAACGAAGCCAAGATCAATCAGGAACTGCTCGCCGCACAAGGCAAGCCGGTGGATATCGGCGGCTATTATCGCCCCGATCCGGTCAAAACAGCCAAGGCAATGCGCCCCAGTCCGACCCTGAACGCGATCATTGACGCAATGTAAAACAACCTGGCAGCATCGGGGTAACAAGGTTACCCCGATGCTGTAATTTCATTTCCCAACATAAGGAGAGAACATCATGGCAAGACCGAAAATCGCACTTATTGGTGGCGGACAAATTGGTGGCGTTCTGGCTCAACTCTGCGCCTTGCGCGAACTCGGCGACGTTGTTCTGTTCGACATCGTCGAAGGCCTGCCCCAGGGCAAATGCCTCGACATCTCTGAAGCTTCTCCCGTTGACGGCTTTGACGTTTGCCTGAAAGGCACCAACGACTACAAAGATATCGAAGGCGCCAACATCGTTATCGTTACCGCCGGCCTGCCCCGCAAACCGGGCATGAGCCGCGACGACCTGATCGAAGTCAACAGCAAGATCATGACCTCGGTCGCCGAAGGCATCAAGAAATACGCTCCCCAATCCTTCGTCATCATCATCTCCAACCCCCTCGATGCGATGGTTACCCTCTGCCAGAAGATCACCGGGTTCCCCTACGAGCGCGTTATCGGCCAGGCCGGCGTTCTTGACTCGGCCCGCTTCAAAGCTTTCATCGCCTGGGAACTGGGCGTGTCCGTCAAAGACGTTGTCGCCATGACTCTCGGCGGCCACGGCGACGACATGGTCCCCCTCGTCCGCTATGCCAGCGTTCAGGGTATTCCGGTCATGGAACTTCTCGAGCAGAAATACGGCAGCGCCGCCAAGGCCGCTGAAGTCATGGAAGCCATGGTTAAGCGTACCCGCGGTGCCGGCGGCGAAGTCGTCGCCCTGCTCAAGACCGGCAGCGCTTTCTACAGCCCGGCCTCTTCCGCCATCGCCATGGCCGAGTCGATTCTCAAAGACCAGAAGCGGGTTCTGCCTAGCTGCGTTTATCTCAACGGCGAATTCGGCGTTAAAGGCTACTTCGTCGGTGTTCCCACCGTTCTCGGCGAGAAGGGTGTCGAGCGCATCCTGCAGTTCAAACTGGATGCCACTGAGCAGGCCATGATGGACAAGTCCGTCAAAGCGGTCAAGGAACTCGTTGACAGCATGAAGTAATTTCAAGAACTTCTGCCGGACCCAAGGAAGGGCAATGGCGACATTGCCCTTCCTTTTCTGTTGGAGTCCCCTTTTATTTTACTGGAACGTATTAATTTTGTAGCGCACCATAAGGTCATGTGTTAGGATTTCGACGCTTTTTCTGGCGGTTACGCCGGCGTCAACTACCTAAAAAGGAGATCATCGGGAATGAGCAGTGCAAGAATTGAAGTCATCGAAAAGTACTGCAAGGGGTGTTCGATCTGCGCCGATTTTTGCCCCAAGCAGGTACTGGAGATGGACGCTTTCGTGGTTACGGTTGCCAGGCCTCAGGACTGCATCGCTTGCATGCAATGCGAACTGCGCTGTCCTGACTTTGCCATCAAGGTACACAAAGATTAATTATTAACGGGAGGACGGTTAACGTGGCTAAAAAAGTTGCTGTTATTCAGGGGAACACTGCGTGCGCCCTCGGTGCTTTGTACGCCGGGTGCAAATTTTTCGGCGGCTACCCTATCACTCCGTCTACGGAAGTTGCCGAAGTTTTGTCCGAGGAGCTTCCCAAAGTTGGCGGTAAATTCATTCAAATGGAAGACGAAATCGGGGCCATGGCGTCGGTTATCGGTGCTTCCCTGGCCGGAGCCAAAGCGCTGACCGCGACTTCCGGACCCGGTGTCTCCCTTAAGCAAGAACTCATCGGCTATGCCTGCATCGCCGAAGTGCCCTGCGTCATCATCAACGTCATGCGCGGCGGTCCCTCGACCGGCATGCCGACCGGCCCCGGTCAGTCCGACGTGCAGCAGGCCAAATGGGGCGCCCACGGCGATCACGCGACCATCGCCCTGGTCCCTTCCACTATTCCGGAAATTTTCTCCGAAACGGTTCGTGCCTTCAACCTGGCCGAGAAATACCGTATGCCGGTACAGGTACTGTTCGATGAGATCGTCGGCCATATGCGTGAGCCGATCGAGTTCCCCGAGCCGGGCGAACTGGAAGTCATCAACCGTACCGCCCCCACCGTTCCGCCGGAAAAATACAAGCCTTACGACACCTCCTTCGGTGATGTTCCGCCCCTGGCCGCCTTCGGCAGCGACTACCGCTTTCACGTCACCGGCCTGAACAAGGCCCAGGACGGCTTCCCGACCACCAAGGCCGAATATGTCGACGCCGAAGAACGTCGCCAGGTTCGTAAGGTAGAGTCCCCGGAAAATGCCGCCGCCATCGAAAAGAACGAAGAATTCAAATGCGACGATGCCGAGGTGTTGATTTTTGCCTACGGCTCCACCGCCCGCAGCGCCCGCTATGCGGTCAACAAACTGCGCGAAGAAGGCATCAAAGCCGGCATGTTCCGCCCGATCACCCTCTGGCCCTTCCCCGAGAAGAGGGTTGCCGCTTTGGGCAAGCAAGTCAAGGCGATCGTTGTTCCGGAAATGAACCTGGGACAGATGATTCTGGAAGTTGAGCGCGTCACCAAAGGTTCCTGCAAGCTTGGCGGTGTCCACCGGGTTGACGGCGAGCCGATCAATCCCGACCAGATTATGAGCAAGGTCAAGGAGGTAATGTAATGTCGTACGATTACGAGAAGTGGATCCGCCCCGGGAAACTTCCCCACATCTGGTGCCCCGGTTGCGGCCACGGGATTGTCATGAAAGGTCTGATCCGGGCTTTGGACATTTGCGGCCTGGAAAAAAACAATACCGCCATTGTTTCCGGTATCGGCTGCGCCAGCCGCCTCCCCGGCTATATCGATGCATGCACTTTGCACACCGCTCACGGCCGCGCCGCCGCTTTCGCCACCGGCGTCAAAATGGCCAAGCCGGAAATGACCGTGATCTGCTGCGGCGGCGACGGCGACGGTACCGCCATCGGCGGCAACCACTTCATTCATGCCTGCCGGCGTAACATCGACATGACCTACGTGTTGATGAATAACCATATCTACGGCATGACCGGTGGTCAGTTCTCGCCTTGCACCCCCACCGGTGCTAAAGCGTCCACCACGCCTTACGGTAACCCCGATCCGGTTTTCGACATCAGCAAACTGGCCATCGGCGCCGGTGCCACCTTTGTTGCCCGGACCACCGCCTTCCATGCCACCCAGATCGACAAGCTGATCGCCGAAGGCATCAAACACAAGGGGATGGCGGTTATCGAAGTCGTTGACGACTGCCCCACCACCTACGGCCGGCGTAACAAGTTCCGCAGCGTTGTCGATATGATGAAGGTCCTCAAGGATACGGCCGTGCCGGTCGCCGCCGCCGCCAAGATGACTGCTGAGCAACTCGAAGGCAAGATTCTCACCGGCGTTCTGTACCAGGAGAACAAACCCGAGTACTGTGAACAATACGCCAAGGTCATTGCCAAAGCCAAAGGCGCCTGATCCGGCAAACCGTGAACTAAGGAGAATGTAAAAATGGCTGAAAGATATGAAATCCGGTTTTCCGGGGCTGGCGGCCAGGGTCTGATCACCGCCGGCATCATCCTTGCCGAGGCGGCCGCCATCGTCGAAAAACGGTATGCCGCGCAATCCCAGAGCTACGGCCCCGAGGCTCGTGGCGGCGCTTCCAAATCCGAGGTTATCATTTCCGATAGCCCCATCGACTACCCGAAAGCGACCATTGTCGACGCCTGCCTGGCCATGACCCAGGAATCCGCCGATAAATACGCCAACGGCATCAAAAAAGGCGGCATCCTGCTGATCGACACGGACTTCGTCAAAAACGAACCCCAGGGTGATTTCAAAACCTACAAGCTGCAGATCACCCGTACCGCCAAGGAAGAGTTGGGCCGTGAAATCGTCGCGAACGTTGTGGCGCTTGGCGCCATGATTGCCCTGACCGGCGTGGTTTCCCGTGAAGCCGGCGAAACAGCGGTACTGGCCAAGGTTCCCGAAGCCTTTGTTGACCTCAACAAAAAAGCTTATGCCCTTGGTTTCGAAAAAGGCAAAGCGCTGCTGGCTTAATCACCAACCAGTAGTCTTTTCCTGAAAGAACGAAAAAACCCGGCGGTGATCACGCCGGGTTTTTTCGTCTTCAATTTGGATAAGGGACCCGCCTCAGCCCATCCGAGCGATGAAGTCCTCGGCGCGGGCGACATCATCCTTGCTGCCGATGAAAACCGGCGCCCGATCATCGATGCTTTGCGGTTGCAGATCAAGAATGCGGCCACGCCCGGTGGACGCCGCCCCGCCCGCCTGCTCGATCAGGTAGGCCATGGGATTGAGTTCGAAAACAAGCCGGAGCTTACCGTTGGCGGCATTCTTGAGATGGGGGTACATGAAAACCCCCTTCCCCTTTATCAGAATCTGATTGATATCGGGAACGAAACCACCGCTGTAGCGCAGCTTGGCCCCTCGTGCCTCAAGATCCTGCACGAACGCCTCGGTCCCATCGCTGTAGAGATTGCGTTGCCCACCCGGGGCGTAAATGCCGCCGGCCT
>JAVFAR010000006.1:33007-48735 GCA_034002365.1 Trichloromonas sp. | reverse complement strand
GGTAGATCGTCGCCATGTTCATCCCCGCTTCCCGCGCCGCCGATTCGATATTGCCGCCGTTTTTCCGCAACAGGCCGATGAGGTAGTTGGTCTCGAAGCGGCCGAGGGCGGCGGAATAGCCGTCCCCTTCATTCGTGTCCGCCACCGGCGGCGCGCCGATGTCGATGAACTGGGCGAGGACCGGCAGGCTGATCCATTCGTCGCTTTCGATGGCCATGCAGGCCTCGATGACGTTGCGCAACTGGCGGATGTTCCCCGGCCAGCCGTAGTCGCAGGCGGCCTGGAAGGACTCGGGGGAGAGCCCGCGGATTTCGGTGCCGAACTTCTCGTTCTGCAGTTTGATGAAATGGGCGGCGAGCAAAGGGATGTCCTTGCGCCGTTCGCGCAGGGGGGGGAGGTGGAGATTGACCACGTTCAGCCGGTAGTAGAGATCCTCGCGGAAGGTTCCGGCCTTGACCTCGGCGAGCAGGTCCGAGTTGGTGGCGGAGATGATGCGCACATCGACCTTGATCGGTTTGGTGTCGCCGAGGCGCAGGAACTCTTTCTCCTGCAGAAAGCGCAGCAGGGTCTTCTGCACGTTCATCGGCAGGTTGCCGACCTCGTCGAGAAAGAGGGTGCCGCCGTCCGCCGCTTCGAGCAGCCCCTGACGGTTTTCCGTGGCGCCGGTAAAGGCCCCCTTCTTGGTGCCGAAGAGTTCCCCTTCGAGAATGCTCTCGGGCAACGCGCCGCAGTTGATGGCGACAAAGCGCTTGCCTTTGCGCGGCGAATTGTAGTGCACCGCCTGGGCGATGAGTTCCTTGCCGGTGCCCGATTCGCCGGTGATCAGCACCGAGGTGTCGCGAATGGCAATCTTTTCGACCTTTTGCAGCAATTCCTTGAGCTGTGGGGAATCGCCGATGATGTTGTCGAAATGGAATTTCCCCGCCAGTTCGTCGCGCAGCTCGCGGTTTTCCGTGAGCAGCTGGTTGTGCTTGAGGGCGTTCTTGACCCGGTAGAGGAGTTCCTCCGGCTCGAAGGGTTTGGTCAGCATGTCGTAAGCCCCCTTGCGCAGAGCCTGGATCGACATGTCGACGGTGGCGTGGGCGGTGATCATGATCACCGGAATGTCGGGGGATTTGGCTTTGATCCGGCTCAAGACCTCCAGTCCGTCCATCCCCGGCATTTTTATATCGGAAATCACCAGATCCCAGTCGCCGTGGCGGTATTCCTCCACCGCTTCGAAGGAGCGGGTGTACCCCTTCACCGCATAGCCGCTATCGGTAAGGATTGCCTCCATCATCCGGCAGAGACCTTCTTCGTCGTCAACCAGCAGGATCCGTTTCGAAGCCATCTAAATAGTTCTCCCGTGTCACTGGCAGTTGGACAGTGATGGTGGTGCCTTCGCCGACCTTGCTGTCCAGGATGATTTGTCCTTGATGCTGTTCGATGATCTGTTTGGTGATGGCAAGCCCGAGGCCGGTGCCTTTAGAGCGGGTGGTGAAAAACGGTTCGAAGATCTTGTCCAGGTTTTCTTCCGGAATCCCAATGCCGTTGTCGTCAAAGATGATATTGACGTAGCTGTCGTTGCAGGTGGTCCGGACGATTAGCCGCCCCCCTTCCGGCATCGCCGCGCCGGCGTTGAGAATCAGGTTGATCGCCACCTGACGCATCTGGTCGCCATCCACTTGTATGCGCGGGAGCTCCGGGGCGAATTCCTTGAGCACGGTGACATGGTGCATGTCGGTGTGGTTGGCGGCGAAATCGACGATCTGGTGCAGCAGTTCGTGGATGTCGGTTTCCGCCAGGGTTGGTTTCGGCGTTCGAGCGTAGCTGAGCAGATCCTGGACGATCTTCTTGCAGCGTTTGCTCTCCCGTTTGATCTCGTGGATGAACTTGTAGTAGGGCTCGTTCGGCTCCATCTTGCCTTCCAGGTAGCTGGCATAGCCGAGAATGACGCCGAGCGGGTTGTTGATCTCGTGCGCCACCCCCGACGAGAGGATCCCCAGCGACGCCATTTTTCCCTGCTGGGCCAGGGAGGCTTCTATCTCGTGGTTGCGCTCGAGCCTGCTGGTCATTTTGTTGAAGGCGATGGCCAATTCCCCCAGTTCATCGTTGGAGTTGACCGGCATCCGCTGGTCGAGCCCCCCCTTCATGACCTTGCGGATGACGGCGATCATGTTATGGATCGGCTCGGTCAGGATTCGCGAGGCGACCAACAGCAGGATCACCGCCAGGGTGCCGACGAACAGGGGGAGGATTACCATGCTCGCCATAATCCGCGACTTGATGACGTTGGCCTCATGAAAGAACTCGTCTTCGTAGGAGCCGACGGCGATTATCCAGTTCCAGGGCTTGTAATAGCGGTAGCGGACGATCTTCATGCGTGGCTTGGCGTCCCCGACGTTCTTCCAGGGGTAACGGATCCAGCCGTTCTTTTTTTGACTCATCTCGCGAATGAAATAGTGGCCGTTCGAATCCCGGCTGTCGGCGATATTCCGACCTTCGGCATCGGGGTGGATGGTCAGGGTGCCTTGGAGATCCATGCAATAGATATATCCGGTCCGGCCGACCCGTTTGCTTTTGATCTTCATCTTGAGGTCGGTCAGGGACTGTTTTTCGAACTCCTCATCCTGATAGGTTTCCTCGACGTAGCCGCCGGTGGCGATGATCCAGCCCCACTCGGGGAAGTAACGGTAGGCGACTATCTTCTTGCGGGGAAATTGGTCGCCGAGAGCCGCGTTACGCCAGGGGTAGACAATGAAGAGAACCTGACCCGGAGGGGCTTTTAGCGCGGTCTGAATCAGGGTGCGAATAAAATAGCGACCGTCCTCGTCCTGCTCATTGAAAACATTTTCCCCCTCGCGGGCGATATGCACCAGCAGATCGCCAGAGCTGTTCAGCACATAGGTATAGCCGCTTTCTCCGAAACTGACCTGTTTCAGGGATTCCCGGGCCCGGGTCTGCGCGGCCTTGAGGGATGCCACCCCGTTTTGATGCTGGAGATACTGGGTCTTGACCAGGCTGTAGGCCAGTCCGGTGAGGGTGGCCAGTTCCTTGCGGATGATCTGTTGCCGATCCTGTTTGTAAACCTCAAACTGTTGATAATGGGAGTCCAGCAAATCGATGGTGAACTTGGCCATGTGGTCCAGATCGTCTTCACTGGTCTGAGTGATGCCGCGATGGGCCTGTTGGGTGGCAAGGATCCCAACCACTCCGCCAATCATGAAAATGGGGAGGATGACCAGCGGTAAGACCAGGCAGAGGATCTTGCCGCGCAGTTTCAGGTTATGAAAAAAATTAAGGCGGTGAAGGGACATTTTTTATATTTCATTCAGGGTTCTTGGGGGCCGGGTGTGCCTGGCGCGAAAAAATCAAGGTTGCAGGCGCCGCCCCGGCACCGTCGGTGGTTTTACGTCAGATAGGTCAGTACGGCTCCTGCGCCGTATCCGGCAGGGCGAAGGTGTTCCGGTAGTGCCGTATTTCGAGCAGGGCGATCTTGATGATGCTGGCCACCGGTACGCCGATGATCATGCCCAGGACGCCGTAGAGCTTGCCGCCCATGATGATGGCCAGCAGCACCCAGAGGGGATGCAGGTTGGAATAGCGGGAGATCAACACCGGAATCAGGATGAAGTTGTCGACGATGACCTGGGCGATGAGAAAATAAACAATGACGATCCACCAGAACTGGCCGCCCATGCCGAGGTCGACGAGGGCGATGAGAATGCCGGGGATCATGCCGATGAGCGGGCCGATGTAGGGAATCAGGTTGGTGACGCCGGCGAAGATGCCGAGAATCGGCGTGTAGCGGATATCGGTGAAGGAGAGGCCGATAGTGACGACCAGGCCGACAATGAAGGCTTCGAGCAGGCGCCCGCGGATGAAGTCGGCCATCTGCCGGCTGATGACCGAGCTGAGATCGTGCACCATCTCGAAATAGCGGTTCGGGGTTAAAGAGACGCAGGTACGCAGAATGAGATTGCCGTCCCGCAAAAAGAAGAAGGTGAAGAGCGGCACCAGGATCAGCAGGCTGCCGATACGCAGGGCCGATTTCGGCGTGCCCACCAGAATCTGGGCGACAAACTGCTCGGCCAGGGTGCGGGCCCGGCCGGTGAGATCGTAGCTTTCGATATAGGGGAATCGGCTTTGCAGGTTATCCTGGGCGTCACGGAGCAAGGTGATGAATTTGGCGGTGTAGCGGGGCAGGTCGGTGCGCAGGGAATTCCACATCTCGTGCCAGTGGGGGCTGAGCCAGCCGGCGGCAAGGAGGAGCAGCATGGCAACGAGCAGGTAGACGAGGAAGATGCTCAGGGTGCGGCCGATATTCTCCCGCTCGATGAACGAAACGATGGGGCCGAGCAAAAAGCTGGCGATCAGCGACAGCAACAGCGGCAGGAAGAGCCCGCTGGTGGCGGTGCGGATCAGGGTCAGAAAGGTCGAGGCCGAGGAAAAGAGCGACAGCCCCACGGCAATGCCGGCGGCCAGGACGAAAAAGAAGAGGAGCAGGTGAACCCGGGTCAGCTCTGGTTTCGGCGTCATGGCAGGGCGGAACCTTCTTCCGACCCGGCCGGCGGCGGTGAAAGGCGCAGCGCCGCGCGCAGCTGGCGGATTTCCATCTCGGCGGCCTGCATGCGCTCGCTGAGAATGCGCGCCAGGCTGATGAGGATGGCGTTGGTCACGTTCGGATGCTTCTTGGTCGCTGCCAGCAGGTCGGCGCGAAAGAGCCCGACCAGTTCGGTCTCTTCGAGAGTGCGGGCCGAGGCGGTCCGCCGGGCCGGGGCGAGCAGCGTCGCCTCGCCGAAAAAGTCCCCCGGGCCGAGCACCGCCAGTTGTTCCTTGTGGCCGTCGGGGTGACGGATGAAGATGGCGACCCGCCCCGAACGGACGGCATACATGCCGGTCCCCGGGTCTCCCGTTTCAAAGACGGTTTCGCCCGGCGCGTAACGGCGTACATGGACGAGCCCGGCGATGAAATTCACTTCCCGGCGCCCCAGGTCGGCGAAGATCGCCAGGCTGCGCAAAAAGGAGATGAGGGAGTCGGCTTCCGACTTCTTGTGGAAAATGTTGCTCCAGAAGGGATTCACGGTCAACCTCCACAGGGTGGTGAAAATATTCGGTGATTATACCAGCCTGAAGGGATAAGACCAGAAAAAACCCCACTTCCCGGCCTCTTGGCCAAACGTTCATGCCGCCGTAAACGGGGGCGGCGCGGGGTGCGTTGACAGACGAAGGGCGCCTTGCTATGCTCACAGCAACTTTGGAGGAGAACCCTGAATGAATCTTTATCGTTGCCAGATCTGCGGCGAGTCTTACATCGGTTCGGTTTGTCCCAGCCAATGCCCCTTCTGCGGGGCGCCCGGCAAGCATCTGGTCCCGGCGGACGAATACCGGCAGGTGCCGCTCGGCGACATTTCCCGCAAGACCCGGGAAAATCTCGAACGCGCCCTCGACCTGGCGGTGGGCAACGCCACCTTCTACCGGGGGGCCGCGCAGGTCGCCGATTGCGAACGGGGACGGGCGCTCTTTTCCGCCCTTTCCCGCATTGAAACGGCTCACGCCGTACTCTTCTGCCAAATTCTCGATATTCCCCTGCCCGACGAGCTTTCGGCCCCCGGCGAGTGCTCGCCGTCGCACAAGGAGAATCTGGCCGAGGCGCAAAAGCGCGAGTCCCGCGCCGTTCAACTCTACACCCGGTTTATCGAGGACGCCGGCGAAGAACGGGTCAAACAGCTGCTCAGTGCCCTGGTCGAAATCGAGACCGGCCATCTGGAGTTGGCCGGGTGAGCCTCATTGGTCATCAAGTGCGCGTCAAGTCAGGGTTTCCCCTGGCTTTTTTCGTGAGGGCTCGGGGTGGATGACGGTGAAGGATTTCGAGCTGAAAAAAGTTCCCGAGGCCCCGGGCGTCTATCTGATGAGAGGGGCGGAGGGCGCCGTTCTCTACGTGGGCAAGGCGAAACGCCTGCGCCAGCGTCTGCGCGGCTACTTTTCCGAAACCGGCGACGGGCGGGCGCAGATCCGCTTTCTTATGGCGCGGGTGCAAGAGATCGAAACGATCGTCACCGATACCGAAAAAGAAGCGCTGATCCTCGAAAACAATCTGATCAAGAAGCACCGCCCCCGTTACAATATCCATCTGCGGGACGACAAGACCTACGTGTCCTTGCGGCTCGATCCCCGTGAAGACTTTCCCGCGCTGGCCATCGTGCGCCAGGTCCGGCGGGACGGCGCCCTCTATTTCGGTCCCTTCGCCTCCTCTTCCGCGGTGCGCGAAACCCTCAAGGAAATCTACCGCATCTTCCCCCTGCGCCACTATCCCCTGGCCCGCTGCCGGGCGCGGGGCCGCCCCTGCCTCTTTTATCAGATCGGCCAATGCAGCGCCCCCTGTCACGGACATATCGATGCAGCCGCCTACGGCGAGCTGGTCGATGGCGTGACGGCGCTCCTCTCCGGGCGCGAGAGCGAGGTCCTCGGCCGGCTGCGGCGGCGCATGCTGGCGGCTTCCGGCGAGATGCGCTTCGAGGAGGCGGCGCGCCTGCGCGACCAGATCCGCTCTATCGAGCAGACCGTGGAGCGGCAGAAGGCCGTGACCGTGGGCGGCGGGGATCAGGATGTCCTCGGCTGGCACCGGCAGGGGGGAGAAGTGGAAGTGGCCCTGCTCTTCGTGCGTCAGGGGCAGCTCCTCGCCCGGCGGGTCTTCGCCATCGACTGGAAGCTCGATGAGGATGAGCTGCTCGGCGCTTTTCTTCAGGAATATTACGGGCGCGAGGTCGTCATCCCCGATCAGCTGCTGCTGCCGCGCCTGCCGGAAGGGGCGGCGCTGATCGCCGAGTGGCTGAGCGAACGCAAGGGGCGCAAGGTCGAGGTGCTGGCGCCTCGGCGGGGGGCGCGGCGGGAGCTGGTGGCCCTGGCCGAGCGCAACGCGGAGGAATCCTTCCGCGAGCGGGGGAGCCGCCGGGAAGCGCGGGAGGCGGTGCTGGAGGGCGTCCAGCGCGCCCTCCAGCTGCGCCGTTTCCCGCGGCGCATGGAATGTTACGACATCTCCAACGTCCAAGGGAGTCACAGCGTCGGGAGTCAGGTGGTGGCGCTCGGCGGCGAACCCGCGCCGGGGGACTATCGCCAGTACCAGATCCGCTCGGTGGAGGGCAGCGACGACTACGCCGCCCTCGCCGAGGTGTTGCGGCGCCGGCTGAGCCGGGGGCTGCGTGAAGAGTCCCTGCCCGATTTCATTCTCATCGACGGCGGCAGGGGGCAGCTCGGGGTGTTGACCGCGGTCCTCGCCGAACTGGAACTGGGCGAGCGCATCGACTGCGCCGGCATCGCCAAAAGCCGGGTGCTCGCCAATGTCCGGGGGAAGGCCGTCGAGCGCAGCGAGGAGCGCTTTTTTCTGCCCGGGCGCAAGAATCCGGTGCGCTTTCCGGCCGGTTCCCCCGAGCTCTTCCTGCTCGAACGGCTGCGCGACGAGGCCCACCGTTTCGCCCTGAGCCGGCACCGCAAGCGGCGCGGCAAGGCCGCGCTCAGTTCGATTCTTGAAGAGATCCCCGGCGTCGGCCCGGCCCGGCGCAAAGAGCTGCTCAGGCATTTCGGCAGTCTGAAGCGGATTCGCGAGGCGACCCTGGAAGACCTGTTACAGGTTTCCGGCCTGCCGGAAGCGGTGGCCCGCAAGATATTCACCGGATTAGCGCAGTTCGGGGATTGAACAAATTCGCGTTATCCGTCCGGCCCCACCCACCTCCTTGCCTCATCGGCGAAGGTCAGATCCCCTCCATCTGCAGGGCGATCTCCTGCAGCAATTCCCGATTGATCCGGTTGTCCGGAGTTTTGGGTAAATATTTGGTGAACCGAATCTTGTCCGGCAGGTTGAGCTCCCCGATTTCTTCGATGATGTGTTCGCGGACGTCGCGTAGTGTTTTTTCCCGGTAACTCTCGTCGCGAAAATCCTTTAACACGCAAAAAGTCACCAGCATATAGCCCTGCAGCGGATGATCGATGACAATGGCGGCGCATTCGCGGATGCGCCGCATGGTCATGACGGTTTCTTCAATTTCGGCGATACTCCGCCGCCCGCTGCCGGTGCTGACCACGTTATCCAGGCGTCCGATCAGGTCGAAATTGGCGTGATCGTCGTAAACGGCGCCATCCCCCGTGGTGAAATAGGTCCGCTCCGGGAATTTTTTCCAGAAGGTTTGCTGGTAGCCGACCGGATCCTTGAACAGGTCCTGCAGCATCGAGGGAAGCGGCGAGGCCAGCACCAGGCGTCCGGGTTCTCCCGCGGCGTTGATGGTCATGCCTTTGTGGTCCACGATGCGGGCATCCACCCCCGGCAGTGGACGCATCATGGTGTCATCCTCAAAATCCGCCACCCCCGGCACGCCGGCGATCAGGCATCCTCCCGTTTCGGTCTGGCCCCAGATCTGGATGATGGGGAGATTGTGGTTGTTGGTCAGTTCGTACTGCGCCCAGTTGTACACCTCTTCACTGAGCTTCTCGCCGCCGCAACCGATCAGGCGCAGGGAAATGCTGGAACGGTTCATGTAGCGTTTGCTGCTTTTCGCGCGCATGACGCTGCGCAGCAGCGATGGGTTGGTGTACAGAACCGTGATGTGATAACGGTCCAGATAGTCGAAAAAACATTTGGTATTTTCATAGGAGATGGCCCCTTCATAGAGAAACAGAGTCGCTCCCAGGGCCAGCGGGCCGTAAACGGAATAAGTATGGCCGTTGATCCAGGCCAGATCCGAGGTATTCCAGAAAATATCGGTATCCACCAGATCGAACAGCACCTCGGTGGTGAATTGCGCCCACATCAGATAACCGGCCAACCCGTGCAGCACCCCGCGCGGCTGCTTGGATTTGGTCGAGGTATAGAGCATGAAGAGCGGCTCGTCGGCAAGGCGAAGGGGATCATAGACCCCGCCGGCGGCGAATTCGGGATCGGTAATCAGGTCATCGTACCAGATGTCGCGCTTCGGCCGCATCAGGGTGTGCTGGCCGGTGCGCCGCACCACCACGCAGTGCTGAATTTCGTAATCGATACGCTCCAGCGCCTCATTCACCACCTCTTTAAGTCCCCGGCCGCGAAAACTGACGCCGTCGCAGGTAATAATGAATTTCGCCTGGCAGTGTTGCAGGCGCTGCGCCATCGCTTCGGCGGAATAAGCCATGTGGTAGTTGATATGAACGGCGCCGATACTGGCACAGGCGAGCATGGCCACCATGGTTTCCGGCAGGTCCGGCAAATAGATCAGGACATGGGTTCCTTTTTTTACCCCCAGATGCAGCAAGCCGTTGATCAGGCTTATGACTTCATGACCCAGGGCCTGATAGGTATAGGTGCGCTCCTCGAAATTGACTCCGCGCCAGATGAGCGCCGCCTTGTTGCGGCGCAGGGTATTCATGTGCTTGCCGACCAGGTTTTCAAAGACATTGAGCTTGCCGCCGGAAAACCAGTGGTAATAGGGGGGCGCCATGTCGTCCAGCACCTTGCGGTAAGGTTCCGCCCAGTGCAGATACTTGCGCGCCAGCGCATCGAACAGCTCTTGCCGCGGCATGTCCCGGTAGGCTTCGTATTGATGGGCGGAAATTTTGTGCCGCTGATAGTCGATCTTGGGATGAACCATCACTTATGATCCTTACGGGACATGTCCTGCTGGGCGCAAAACAGATCGTTAAGTGTTTTGTAGGACGAAGACAGCTCCCGCGAAATTTTCAGAAACACCTTTGTCGTCGCGATGGAATCGCCCAGCGCCCGGTGCCGCTGGTCACAGTCGACGGCGTAGGTACTGAGCAGATCGTCCAGTTGGGTATTGGTGTTGTTTTCCATCACCAGTTTGTGCAGCAGCATGGTGTCGAGCCAGGGAGCGCCCTCCAGGGAGCAGTCGTAATAATCTTTCAGATGCCGGTTGAGCATCCGCAGATCGAAGTTGATATGGTGCCCGACAATGATACTGTTTCCGATGAAACCGAGAAACTCGGGGAGCGTTTCCGCGATCAACGGCTTATCCGTCAGCATGTCGTCGGTGATGCCGTGCCACTGGATCGATTCCTGCCGGATGGGAAACGGCGGTTTGATATAGGCCTCGTAGATTTTGGTGATCTTGCCGCTCTTAACCTTCACCCCGGCCGCGTTGATAATGGCGTCCTCGGCGATATTCAACCCCGTCGTTTCCAGGTCGATAATACAGTAGGAGGCTTCGGTCAAGGTCTTTTTCAGCACGCTTTGCGAGCGGATGGCGTCGCAGCGTTGCCGGACATAGGCCGCCACCGGGTCGCGCTCCGCGCCGCTTCTGCGCGGGCGCACGGTTTTCAAAAGGGTTTTCCACATATCCGACTCCGGCGCGAATAGGCGCGCCCGTAAACTTTAAGCTGGAGATTACCCGACTCAGAGTTTATACTTGCCGCCATATTTTTCAACAGGAGTTTTGCCCAATGAATTTAAAACCGTTTTTTATTCTCGGCTGCATCCTTTCCCTCATCGTATTATTGTCGCGCTGTGAATACGGCGCGGAACATCAGAAGGTGGACCCCAAATATAAAAACGCCCACCTGACCGCGGTCAGCGCCCAGAAACTGCTCAAGGTAAAAAATTATGAAGAGGCTCTCAAATACTACGAGTCGGCTCGGCGGGAGCTGGAGCATCCCAACGTTCAGGGCGACCAGGGGCGGGATGTGTACATCAACTACGGCTTTGTCATGAACGACATCGGCGTCATTCACCTGGGATGGGCGCTGTACGGCAAAAAGCTGAACACCCAGCGGGACAAGGTGGATCCAGCCGCCGTTGACCAGGCGGAAATCGAGAAGGCGCTCCTGGCGCTGAAAACCTCCGTCGATTTCTACCTGCGCTGGTTCGAGCACAACCCCAAGGATTATGAGCGATTTTCCAAGGCTATTTCGGAAAGCCTGGCCAATTACGGCACCGCCCTGAAATACTCCGGCGACATGGAAGGAGCTCGCGAGGCGTTTCGTCGGGCGTTGTTGTACAATCCCGACAACGGCAACGCCGAGCGCTCGGTCAAAATGCTCGGCATCGATCCGAAACCTTTCATCGAAGCGGGCAAGGCCGAGTTGGACAAACAGAAGAAATTAAAGCTGTAACTCCCCGCGAAGGTTTTTCGGCCCCGCGGAGCGTAGGCTCCGCGGGGCCGAACTGAAAATCGACCGCGCAACCCCTTTCTCCGCGCCTCCCCTCTTCACCCCGTCGTTCCGGGCCGCGTTCATTCCGCCCTGCCCGTGGTCGGCCCGCCCCCTTGGATCTTCTCGTGTTTTTGTCCCCACCCCCAGCCCCTCCTGAAACAGGAGGGGGGAAGGACCCCGGCACAAACAAGCGCCCGCCTCCGCGATCCGCGGAAGATTGGTACTCAGGAAACAAGAGGAGCAACGCCCTGGGACCTTTCGCCGGCCTTCGGTCCGGATGACCGCCGGTCCCCGAAAGGCGCCGGCGGCGCTCGGACGCCCTGCGGAAATAGTGTTCTCCACCGAAATAAAAAAGCCCCCATCGCGCTTGCGCGATGGGGGCGAATGAAACGATTCAACACGGTAACCTATTCGTCGTTATGAACTTTGTAAAGCAGTTCCTTGATCTCCCGGGAGGGCTCGGGGGTCATCAGCGAAACCACGATCATGACGATGAGAACCAGCGGCACGCCGACCACCGAGCTGGAGGTGAAGGGGACGTAGTAGGCCAGCAGCGAGGTCTTGGGAATCAGCATAGACCCGAAGGTGACGGCCAGACCGACAATCATGCCGACGATCGCGGCCTCCTTGGTGGTGCGGCTCCACCAGATCCCGAGCAGGAACAGGGGGAAGAAGGTGTTCGCGCCGAGGGCGAAGGCGACGGCGACGATCTGGGCGATCAGGGCCGGCGGATTCAGGGCCACGGCGATGATGGACAGGCCGAGCACAACGGTGCCGATACGGGCGACCTTCATCTTGGTTTCTTCGGTGGCGTTCGGCCGCAGCACACGGAAGTAGATGTCGTGGGCGAAGGCCGAGGTGCCGGACATCAACAGGCCGCCGACGGTGGAGAAGGCGGCGGAAACGGCGCCGGCGGCGAGGAAGCCGGCGAACCACTCGGGCAGGCCCGCCAGTTCGGCGGCGTTGACGACGATGGCGTCCGGCGCGATGTTGACGCCCGAGGTGCCCAGCAGGTTGGAGAATTTGGCGTAGGCCGCGTAGGCCGGCGCGGTCCAGTAGACCAGGGCGATGAAGAACAGGCCCCATACCACCTGCCAGCGGGCGTCGCTGACGCGGGGCACGACGTAGAAGCGGCCGATGACGTGGGGCAGGCCGGCGGTGCCGAGCATCAGGGTGATGCAGAGGGCGAACCAGTGATAGGCGGTGTCCTTGATAAACGGCAGGTAGAAGCTGGGTTCCGCGACTTCCGCGGTAAGCCCGTTGCCGCCGTGGCCGATGTCGTACAGGGCGGCGCCGTAGCCGATCTGCGGCACGGCGGAGAAGTAGCCCAGCTTATGGGCGATGAAAAAGAGCGGCAGGAGGAAGGTGGTGACGATGACCACGTACTGCACCTGCATGTTCTTGGTGGCGCCGAGCATCCCCGAGATCAGGACGTAGGCCAGAACCACCAGGGTGCCGACGACGACCGAGGTCTTGTAGTCGATGCCGAAGATCCAGTTGAACATCATGCCGATGCCCTTGTACTGGCCGACGGCGTAGACGAAGGAAATCAGGATGACGATCAGGGCCGAAAGCAGGCGCGCGGCCTGGGAATAGTAGCGGTCGCCGACGAAGTCCGGCGCCGTGTACTTGCCGTAGCGGCGGATCGGGCCGGCCATGAGCACCAGCAGCAGAACGTAGCCGCCGGTCCAGCCGAGCACGTAGGAGATGGCGAAGAACCCCTGCAGGTAGATGAGGCCGGCCATGCCCAGATAGGAGGCCGCCGACATCCAGTTCGAGGCGATCGCCGCGCCGCCGCCCATCTGGCCGATGCCGCGCCCGGCCGCCCAGTAATCCTCGGTATTCTTCGCCTTGGCGAAAACGCCGACCACGACAAACAAGACCAGCAGGCCGATCATCAGGAGCCCCGGAATGACCTTGAAATTTCCTTCCGGGTTCAGGTTTTCGACCGCGGCGAAAACATTGCTTGCCGTCAACATAAAGAAAAGAGACAAGCCCCATTGCATCATTCGTTTCATTTTCAGGTCTCCCTTCCTTTATTTGGGTTGTCCGGGCTTCTTCTCGGCCTTGCCGAGCTCAGCTTCGAGATTGTCGGAAAACTTACAGTACCACCAGCACTGGGCGATGAAGAGCGCGATGCAGAACCACGTCATGTAGAAATAATGGAAGGGGAATCCGAGGAAACGCATTTCCGTCAGAAAGCTCTTGCCGGTAACCTGGGTGATGACCTCGCCCGTGCTCAGCGTGACCTGCACGGTGTCGTTGGGATCGGCGGCCATCACCAGCAAAAGCAGGAAGCCGTAAACGGCCACGATCCAGACCGCCAGGATGATCTTGCTCATGGTCACGTCCCTGGTCATGAATTCGCCGACCGGCTTAAAAAAATTGATATTGATATCTTTATTATCTTTTTGTCCCAAACCTTCTTTTTCCATACCCGTTCCTCCCTTGGTGTGAAGTCTTCGGGGAGCCACCCCTGTTGACCGCATAAACGTCGAACCATTGATTAGTCGATATTGAAAGACCGATGTTTGTCGTGGACACCTCCTTTCGGGTTGAATGGGTTATGATGGGGTTGTGGTGAACTCTGGAAGAAGGTGAACGCCCCTACAGGGGCGCGCTTCTGCCCAAACTTGAGGTTATTCTCGGTGCCGCTGCGGGGGTTGTCAAAGGCGAACCTGTGTTTTACTGATCCGGTTCTCCCCTTGGGCCGGGACTCTGAAAACCGCGACCGGCTCCCGGTCAAAAGGATCGGCCGAGTCGTCGGGAGCCCATTTTTATTTCGATGCCGGCCGATTTTCACGGTTGATGATGGAATACATGGAACGCCGTTTTCGGCCGCTTTGCTCGCTGTAGTCGGAATAATAGGCGAAAATAAAACAAATCGTCGCGCCCCCGGTGATAATGCCTCCCAAGATGTAGTAAAGCGTAACGTCCATCATTTTTCTCCGATGCTCGGTTGCTGAAAATTAAACAGCGTTCTGGTCTCGCTGCCTTTATGCCATAGCGCATTTCGATGAGTCAAGTAAAATGTTGTTATAAAAATAATGGATTCGGTGCCGTTTGCCGCGCGAACTGATTTTATGCCCCTGCTGGGCCGGGGGCGCCGGCAACTTAAGGCGGGTTAGCCGGTGTGCGCGGAATTTATCAGATTTAGTTTCTCGGCGTACAAAAAGAATGGACGGGCCATTGGGGCCTGTCAAGGCGATGAACCAGTTTTTTATCGCAGAAATTTCCATTCGGGGGGGGAGTGTTGTAAACACCATGTCGAGGGATTCGGCAACCCTGTCCGGGTTTCGAACCCGCGTGTTCGGCCGGCACCTGTTGGTGAAAACGTCGCCGGTTTCGGGTTCGGGGGCGGGACGAGAATGGCGTTATTTTGTCGGCAAAGCCGGACCGTCCCGAAGGGGGGCTGTCCCAGGTTTTCGCGGCGCGAACCACCACGGGTGCATGGCCCGGGTTTACTCCACGGCAGTACCGAAAAGGGCTTAAGCTGGCGCCATTCGGGGGGGGGACGAAACTTTCTGATTGCATTTTGTTCCTCTGTTTTGTTTAATTCAGGGCGTGCTTGGAGTCTTGGTGAGGGGATGAACGTTCCCGAGGGGAGCTTGTCATGGCAAAAGTTAGCCGTCCGAAAAAAATTCTGCTGGTCGAGGCGATCGGCTTCACTCTCATCATCCTTTTTCTATGGTTGGACGAGGTTTTCGACCTGCCCAACAAGATCTTCGGTGCTCCGGCGACGCCGGTGAACTATCACGAAAGCTGGTTTGAAGCGGCCATTGTTCTGCTTTTCGCTGTCGTGGTCATGTCCATTTCGGCCTCCCTGGCCCTGCGCCTGCAGCGGGCCGATACGGAAAAGGCCCGGCTCTTCGGCGTGATCGCCCACGACCTGCGCAGCCCCTTCACCAATCTGATCGGCAATGCCGAAATCTTGCGCAAGAATTTCACCGAGCTTTCCGAGGAAGACCGGCGCACCCTCAGCGCCGGGATTTTCGAGGCGGCGGACAAGGCCCACGATCTGCTGGAAAATCTCCTCTGCTGGGCCGAGGTGCAGCTGGAGAGCGGTCATGTTCCCTTCCGCCGGCAGGAGTTGCGGACTCTGGTCGACGGCGTCATCGAACAGGTCGGCCTCTCCGCGACCCGCAAGCAGATCGTCATCAGCAACCATGTTCCGGAAGGACTGATGGTGACGGTCGACGAAACGGCGGTGCATTCGGTGCTGCGCAATCTGCTCAGCAACGCCATCAAATTTTCCCATTCCGGCAGCTCCATCGAGGTCGGCGCCAAGGGGCGGGCCGGCAAGGTGCGGGTGAGCGTCACCGACCGCGGCGTCGGCATGTCCCGGCGCGAGGTCAAGAGCCTCTTTCACATGGGGACGCGGCTCTCCAAGCCGGGAACCTCCGGGGAGGCGGGGAGCGGCCTGGGGCTGTTGCTGGCTCACGAACTGGTGCGGCGCGGCGGCGGCAAGCTCAAGGTGCGCAGCGATGAGGGGAAGGGGACGGTTTTCCACTTCACCCTGCCGCGGGCCAAGGCGGCCCGTTCCGGCGAGGTGGATGAGGAATGATTGTTCGTTCCCCGATGTTCAAGGCCGATCCGGCGATGCCGGGTCGGCCCTT
>JAVFAR010000006.1:0-32907 GCA_034002365.1 Trichloromonas sp. | reverse complement strand
AGGGGCAGGCCGATACGGTCGAGGAACTGGGTGGTGAGACGATAGGTGATTCCCCAGAGCAGGGGGCGGTCGGGGGGGAGAAGGGCCAGCGCCGGAGTTTTGCGGGAGGTCGTTTCCCAGTGGATGCGCGTGATGATGTGGCGCCCGGGGGCACGCAGCTCTTCCAGAGGGCTGTAGAAGAAGCCGCTGACCTCATGATTGGGGCGCGGCCGCGCGGTCTCCCCCTCGGGCAGTCCGTAGACGCAGCAGGAGACCCGGATCGGCAGCTGCACGCCGACAATGTCGTCGAGCACCCCCAGATAGTGGGCGTCGGTCAGATCCAGATCGAGTTCTTCGCGGGTTTCCCGTTCCGCCGCCTGGCGGATGCCGGCATCCTCGGCATCAATGCGGCCCCCGGGAAAGGCGATATTCCCCGACCAGGGGTCATCGGCGTGGGCGGCCCGTTCGATGTAGAGGATTTCCGCCCCACGGGGGCCGGCCCGGAGGATGAGTGCCACCGACGCATGACCGTGCGCGGACTTCGCCGGCAGCAGCGGCGGTCGGGGGTTGAGTGCCTGGCGGAAGCGCATCAGCTGGTCGGGCCAGGAGGATGGAAGAGGCTGGGGCATCGGCTGGTTTCTCGTGTGGAGGTCAGGGTTGCGGGGCGCGGCGGGGAATCAGTTCGATCAGGGTGATTTCCGGCGGGGAAAAGACCCGGATCGGCGGCCCCCAGGTGCCGGTACCGCGGCTGGCATAGAGGAGGGAACCGGTGGCCAGGCGGTAGAGGCCGTTCTGCAGGGGATATTCGAGGGCGGTCACGAAATTGAAAGGAACGATCTGCCCGCGATGGGCGTGCCCTGACAGCTGCAGATCGAAGACTTCCTTGCCGGGCGTGACCAGCGGGCGGTGTTTGAGCAGCAACGTAAAATAACAGCGATCGGCCGGATCGACCAGGGTCGCTTCGTCGACGCTGTGTCCCCCCGCCGGGTCGTCGACCCCCACCAGCATCAAGGGCCCGGCCCGCGTCGCCCGGTCGCGCAGCAGGGTGAAGCCGCTTTTCTCAAGAAAATCAAGGGCCTGATCGAAGCCGGCGTAATACTCGTGGTTGCCGGTGACGGCGTACTTTCCCAGGGGCGGGTTCAGTCTCTGGAAAATAGCGGCCAGCCCGTCGAGATGGTCGAGACGGGCATCAACGATGTCTCCGGTAGCCACCAGCAGGTCGGGTTTCAGTTCCTCAATCCGGCGGACCACCTGTTCCAGTTTGCCGTGTCGGTGCAAAAGGCCGAGATGCAGGTCGGAAATCTGGGCGATGCGCAGCGTTTGTGCGTCGGCGGGCAGTTTGTCGGTGGGGATGCGCAGGGTTTCGACGGCCAGGTTCCGGGCCTCGAAGACGCCGTAGATACTCAGGAGCAGGGTCAGGGAGGGGATCAGCAGAGCGCAGCGCGGGCCGTGTAGTTTCCAGTCGGCGAGGGCGGGGCGGTGGCGGGACAGGGGCGTCAGCAGCAGATCCCAGGCGAAGACCGCCACGAATCCGGAAAAAGTCAGGAAGATGAAAGCCATCCATGAGTAACCGACGATGGCCAGGAGCCGTGCCGCACCTTCCAGGTCGAGACGTTCGAGAAGGCGCACCAGCACCGGTGCGGCGATCATCAGCAGCATGAAGAGCAGAACCGGCCGCCGGATATGTTCCCGTTTTACGAGCAGGGGGCGCATGCCGAGATAGGCGAGCAGATGCATGGCGCCGTAGATGGAGAGAAAAACCGTCAGAAAAATGATCAGCCGGGTCATGGCATAACTCCCCTCGGCGGACAGGTGCAGGCTTGGCGAGTGATGATAAAAAAAGCCCCTGGCGCTTAAGGCCAGGGGCTTTTCGGTGAAGCCGTCGGCCGCTTACTCGACGGTAACCTTGCCATCCTCGATGATCAGGTCATACTGGTAGCCGTGGCCGAAGTCCTTGTCGGCGCTAAGAACGCCGCTGACCAGAACGGTGTCGCCGACATTCGCGGTGACGCTGGTGGTGATGGTGAGGTCGTTGGTCCCCTCGCCGCCGGTGCCGTCCTGCAGGTGAATCCAGTTTTTGCCCATGATGTCCGGGCTGAACTTGACCACTTTGCCGCGCACGGTGACTTCCTTGCCGGCGAGCTCGGCTTTGCCGGTGTAGATTTCTTCGATGCTCTTGCCGCCTTCGGCCTTGGTGAGGCCGGACAGGTCGATATCCTCGGCCTTGGCCGCGCTGATCGGCGGATGCCCGCTGGGCATTTCTCCGGCCGCGGCGGCGGGCGCGGCGGCCATGCCTTCGGCGCCGCCGACCATGACGGCCGGGACGAAGTAGACCATGTCGAAATCGCGATTCAGGGTTTTGCTGTGATAGTTGGGCATCGGCATGCCTTCGGGAACGGCGACGCTGTCGCCGACCTTGACCTGGAACTCGGGAGCCGCCGCCCAGATCTTCTCGCTGCCGGTATCGACCTGAACGTAGGTATAGCCGGCCGCATTCATGGTTTCGACGACGGTGCCGGTTTTGGCCTGCGAGGCCGGGGGGGCCGGCGTCTCGGCCTGGGCCTTGGGCGCCTCGGCGCTTTTCGGCGCTTCATTTTTGCAGCCGGCCGCCAAGGTCAGGGTCAGGGCTCCGATGGACAGGTAGAAAAGGTGTTTTTTCACGGTTTTTCCTCCAATGGGGTTGGTCTTGCGGGCGTCGTGCCCGTGGTCGCGGTTTTCGCTCTTGTTTTTTTCAGTGTTGCGAAAGTTATCACAGGCAGGGGTGTGAAACAAGGGGCTTTTGGTCTCTTTATAAGTGCGCGAATGCACGTTCGTGACGAGTCTGCAGGTTGACGTGGAGTGCGTGCGGGACGTGGCGAGTTCCGCTGTTGCATCCCGTGCCGGCTCGTGGCATGATCTGCCGTTTTTTTTTATCTCTTTTTAAGTGCGGGAGGTTTTGGCGTCATGGTTCGTAACGATGATCTGGTGGCCATTTTTCATTCCATTCATCGGGTGATGAAGGCTGAGAAGGCACTCAAGGGCGCGCGTGCCGACATCCTGCTGATTCCCGTGCCGCGGCAGCTCAGCTCCGATTGCGGCCTGGCCATCCGCTATCCCGCCCTGTCCCGCCAGGAGGTGGAGACGGTGCTGGAGCGGGAGCACCTGCTTCCCGAGGAGCTCTACCTCTTTCAGAACGGCGCTTTTCACCGGCAACCCGCGTAAAAAAGCCCTCGCGGCGCCCAGAGTTTTTCCTTGACAGAAAAACCGGGCTTCAACTATAGTCCCCATTTCGGCGTTACCCCCCAATCCCGATTGTGACCTTTCGCATGCTCGACAATCTTACCGAAAAGTTCGACTCGATCTTCAAGAAGCTGCGCGGACACGGGCGGCTGACCGAGGAGAATATCAAGGAGGCCCTGCGTGAAGTGCGCCTGGTTCTGCTTGAAGCCGACGTCAACTTCAAGGTGGTCAAGGATTTCGTCGAGGCGGTGCGGGTGCGGGCGGTCGGGCAGGAGGTGCTCAAGAGCCTGACCCCGGCCCAGCAGGTCATCAAGGTGGTGCGCGACGAGCTCGGCCGCCTGATGGGCGAAGGGGAGGACAACCGCCTCGATTTCGCCGGCCGTCCGCCGGTGGCGGTGATGCTCTGCGGCTTGCAGGGGGCCGGTAAAACCACCAGCTGCGGCAAACTGGCGCTCAAGCTGCGCCGCGACAAGCGCAATCCCCTGCTGGTGCCGGCGGACATCTATCGCCCGGCGGCCATCGATCAGCTCAAGACGGTGGGCCGGCAGCTCGACATTCCGGTTTACGATAGCCGGCCCGACCAGGATCCGGTAGAGATCTGCGAGGCGGCCCGGCGTTTTGCCGAGCTCAACGGTTACGATACCCTGATCCTCGACACCGCCGGGCGTCTGCATATCGACGCGACGCTCATGGACGAGCTGGTTCGGATCAAGGAGTCCCTCGCGCCCCGGGAAATTCTCCTGGTCGCCGACGCCATGACCGGCCAGGACGCGGTCAACGTCGCCGCCAGTTTCGATGAACAGCTGAGCCTGACCGGCGTGATCCTGACCAAGCTCGACGGCGACGCCCGCGGCGGCGCCGCCCTGTCGATCCGCGCGGTGACCGGCAAGCCGATCAAGCTCGTGGGTCTCGGCGAGAAGATGGATGCCCTCGAGGTTTTCCATCCCGGCCGTATGGCGCAGCGCATTCTCGGCATGGGCGATGTTCTCTCCCTGATCGAGAAGGCCGAGGCCGCCATCAGCCGGGACGAAGCCGCCGCCATGGAGCAGCGGCTGCGCAAAGAGGGCTTCACCCTGGAAACCTTTCGCGACCAGATGCAGTCCATCAAGAAGATGGGTTCCCTGGACTCGATGCTCAAGCTCATCCCCGGTGTCGGCAAGGCCCTCAAGCAGGCCCAGGGATCGCAGCTCCCCGATAAGGAAATGAAGAAGATCGAGGCGATCATCAACTCCATGACCCTGGAGGAGCGGCGCAACCACAAGCTGATCAACGGTTCCCGCCGGGTGCGCATCGCCAACGGCAGCGGCACCAAGGTGCAGGATGTGAATCAGCTGCTCAAGCGTTTCACCGAAGCGCAGAAAGTCATGAAGAAAATGCAGCAACTCGGGCCGAAGGGCCTCAAGGGGCTGATGGGACGGGGCGGCGGTCTCCCTTTCTAGTTCAGTTTCGCGACCGGCGACGGCGCGGTCAAGATATCCATAGATAGACCCACTCAACCAAAAACGGAAAATCCGTTCAGTACCAGGAGGAAAAAGATGGCGGTTAAGATCAGACTCGCCCGCGCTGGCGCCAAGAAAAAGCCTTTTTATCAGGTCGTGGTCGCCGACGAGCGTTGCCCCCGCGATGGCCGTTTTGTCGAGAACCTCGGCCAGTACGATCCCAAGCAGAATCCGCCGATGGTCAAGCTTGACGAGGAAAAGACCCTGGCCTGGCTGAAGCAGGGGGCGCAACCGACCGAAACCGTGCGCCAGCTGCTGCGCGGCCAGGGCATCTGGGCGAAGTTCAAGGTTCCCGCCGGCGCCTGATTTGTCACTGTCGTTGTCTCGGCTGCTTGACCGGCTACGACGGTTGCTTGGTACGCGATGACGGTAAAATCCTCCGAATGGTTCGCGGTCGGTGCAATCGTCGGGGTGCATGGGTTGCGCGGCGACCTCAAAGTGCGGCCCCTGACCGCCGATTCCGACGCTTTGACTTACGCCTCCCGGCTACTGCTTGTGGACCGGAAGGGGCACGAGCTGCCGGTTGTTCCTCTGCGGGTCGCCCCGCACAAGGGGAACCTGTTGTTGCGCCTGCGCGGCATGGAGCACATCGACGCCGTCGAAGGTCTGGTCGGTCGGGAAGTGCGCATGCGTTACGAAGACCTGCCGGAACTGGCTGATGACGAGTATTACTGGCATCAGCTGCAGGGGCTGCGGGTCGTTGATCGCCGGCGGGGGGAACTGGGGCGACTGGATGATCTCCTTGCCACCGGCGGCCATGATCTTTACGTGGTGAACGGTCGCTTTGGCGAGGTGTTGATTCCGGCGGTTGGTCGATTTGTCCTCGATGTCGATCCGGACGCGGGCGTCATGACCGTTGACCTGCCGGAAGGCCTGGTGGCCGAAGCCGATGATCTTTGATGTTCTGACTCTCTTCCCCGAGATGTTCGTCTCGCCTTTCGCCGAAAGCGTTCTCGGTAAGGCGATCGATAAGGGGCTGATTGCCCTGCATGCCCACAATCTGCGGGACTGGGCCGAGGGGCGGCATAAGGTGGTGGACGACACTCCCTATGGCGGCGGCGACGGCATGGTGATGAAGCCGGAGCCCGTTTGTCGCGCCCTGGAGGCATTGCGCCGGCGCGCGCCGGGTTCTCGGGTTTTGCTCCTGTCTCCTCAGGGGCGCCCCTTTTGCCAGGTTGAAGCCCAGAAGTTGGCGCGGGCTCCGGGGTTGATTCTGGTTTGCGGACGCTACGAGGGATTTGACGAGCGGATCCGTTCCCGGGTCGACGGCGAATATTCCCTGGGGGATTTCGTCCTCACCGGCGGGGAGCTGGCGGCGATGGTCATGATCGACGCCATCGCCCGGCTTCTGCCGGGGGTGCTGGGCAGCAGCGGCAGCGCCGAGTGTGATTCCTTTTCCGACGGGTTGCTGGAGTATCCCCACTATACCCGTCCCTTGGAGTTCGAAGGGGAACGGGTTCCCGAGGTGCTTCTGTCGGGGCACCACGGCGAGATCGCCCGCTGGCGCCGCCGGCAGCAGTTGCGCCGCACGCTGGAGCGGCGCCCGGAACTGCTGGCCAAGGCTCCTCTGAGCGAGGCGGATCAGGCCTTTCTCGCGCGCCTGCGGGACGAATCCCGCGAGCGCACACCGTGAGCGGCCAGCCGCTGGCGGTCGCCCTGGTCCATGCGCCGGTGCTCGATCGGCGGGGGGATCGGGTGGTTTCCGCCGTGACCAACCTCGACTTGCACGATATTGCCCGCAGCGCCCGGACCTACGGCGCGCGGCGCTTTTATGTGGTGACCCCGGCGCGGGAGCAGGTGGTGCTGGTCGAGCGGATAGCGCATCATTGGTGCCAAGGACACGGCGCCGCCTATCACGCGGACCGGTCCGAAGCGCTGCGACTGATCGAAACCGTGCCCAGTCTGGATACGGCCGTCGGCGCCTGGGAAGAGGAACTCGGCCGGCCGGCGCGTCCGGTCCTGACCGGCGCCGCGCGCGGTGACGGGATCAGCTTCGCGGCTTGCCGGCGCTTGCGCGCCGAACATCCTCTGCTGCTGGTTTTGGGTACCGGCTGGGGGCTTGCCCCCGAGGTTTTCGAGCGGGGCTGGACGGTGCTGGAACCGGTGCGCGGCGTCGCCGATTACAATCATCTCTCGGTGCGGGCGGCGGCGGCGATCATTCTCGACCGGTTGCATCTGCTTGAGAACGACGACGAAAAATAACGATTATCAATCCGGTTGTCCGCTTACACGATAAACGACTAACGAATCCTGGAAAAGGATCTCTATAGAGGAGGAATTCATGAATATCATTGATCGTCTGGAGATGGAACAGATCCGCAAGAACATCCCCCAGTTCAAGGCCGGGGATACCCTGCGGGTTCACGTCAAGATCGTCGAAGGGGATAAGCAGCGCATCCAGGTTTACCAGGGCGTCTGCATCAAACGGGTCAACCGCGGCGCCGGCTCGACCTTCACCGTGCGTAAGATTTCCAACGGCGTCGGCGTGGAGCGGATTTTCTCCCTGCACTCCCCGGCGGTGGAAAAGATTGAAAACATCATGGCCGGCCGGGTGCGCCGGGCCAAGCTTTACTACCTGCGCAATCTGCACGGCAAGGCCGCCCGCATCAAGGAAAAGCGTCTCGCCTAAGCGTTTTGCCTCACAACGAAAAAGCCCCGGCGATAAACCGGGGCTTTTTCGTTGTGAGCGAGGGAATTGTCGCGGCGGTACGGCTTAGTGATGAACAGCCGGGGCGACGGCGGCGGTTTCCGGGGTGGACAGGATGCCTACGATCAGGATGGTCAGGACGATATAGACGCCGACCGTTGCCCAGCCTCCCAGCCGGAAAACACCCATGAACTCCTTCCAGTCGACGAAAAATCCCAGATAGGCAACGACGGCCACCAGTGCGAAGAAAATACCCATGAACTCTCTCCTCTCATTAAAGATATGTTAAACACTTGTGCAATTGTATACCAAGGGCGCCGTGAAATCCAGCCGGAATTTTTCTTCTGGGGGGCCTGATGAGCCTGGAGCTTTTCCCTAGCGCCGAACTTTCTTCGGGGTTCTTCGAGGAGCGTGCCCGTGCCCAGGGTTACGGCGCTATCGCCGGGATCGACGAGGCCGGCCGCGGGCCTTTGGCCGGTCCGGTGGTGGCGGCGGCGGTGATTCTTCCCAGGGTCTACGACCTGTCGGGGCTGAATGACTCCAAGAAGCTGTCGGCCGCCCGCCGCGAACGGCTTTTCCCCCTGATCCGCGCCCAGGCCCGCGCCATCGGCGTCGGCATCGTTTCGGCCGAGGAAATCGACCGGATCAACATTCTCCAGGCCACCCTGCGGGCCATGTCCCTGGCGGTGCGGCGGCTCAAAGTCGAGGCCGACTATCTGCTGGTGGACGGCATCACCCCCGTTCCCCTGCCGGTGCCGCAACAGACCCTCAAGCAGGGGGACAGCCGCTGCGCCGCCATTGCCGCCGCGTCGATCATCGCCAAGGTGCTGCGCGACCGCATCCTCATCGCCTATGACGAGCGCTATCCCGGTTATGGCCTGGCCCGGCACAAGGGCTACGGCAGCGCCGCGCACCTGGCCGCCATCGCCGAACTCGGGCCGACCCCGCTGCATCGCAAGAGTTTCGCCGGGGTCCGTGAACATTGGGAACGGCCATGACCGGGGCGCGACAGAGCCTGGGCCGCTGGGGGGAAGAGTTGGCCGCCCGTTATCTGGAGCGGCGCGGATGGCGGGTGCTGCAACGGAACCTGCGCACCCCGGTGGGGGAGATCGATATTCTCGCCCGTGACGGGAAAACCCTGGTTTTCGTCGAGGTCAAAACCCGCCGGAGTCTGGCTTTCGGCAGTCCCCAGGAGGCGGTGGGGCCGGCCAAGCAGCGGCAGATCCTGCGTGCCGCTCAGTGGCATTTGTCCGGGACCGCGCCGCGCACGACCGTCCGTTTCGATGTGGTGGCGATCCTGGCCGGTCCCGGAGAACCGGTCATCGAGCATATCGTCAATGCCTTCGGACTGGGCTGACCGACGTCGCTTCCCTTGCGGCAAGCTTCAATTCTTTGTTAAGCTGCACGGACGAACCGCCGATCCACGGCGTTTCCCTGGGCAGAGGTGACGAAAGAGGTGCAGCGATGATGAAATCCTTGTCGGAATGGGGCTATTGCCGTCTCGGGGTCGCCGTTCCGGAATTGCGGGTGGCCGATGTCGCCTTCAATCTGGCCCAGTTGCGCCGGATCGTCGATCAGGCCGAGGCCGCTGATTGCGGTCTGCTCCTCTGTCCGGAACTGGCCCTCACCGGCTACAGCTGCGGCGATCTCTTCTTTCAGCCCCTGCTCATCGACGCCGCTCGCCGCGCCGTCGCCGAGCTGGCGGCCGACACCCGGGGCCGCGGTCTGACCCTGGTGGCGGGCGCGCCGATCCGCCTGGACGACCGCCTTTACAACTGCGCGGTCGTTCTCGGTCAGGGGCGTATCCTCGGCATCGTCCCGAAAATCCATCTGCCCAACAGCCACGAATTCTACGAACAGCGCTGGTTCGCTTCGGCCCGGGAGAGCCGTTGCGATCATCTCGACTGGAACGGCGAGGCGGTTCCCTTCGGCGCCGATCTGCTTTTTCGCGCCGCCAACCGCCCCGAATGCCTGGTGGGCATCGAGCTCTGCGAGGATCTGTGGGTCGCCGACCCGCCGAGCGGTTCCATGGCGGTTCAGGGGGCGACGGTGCTGCTCAATCCCTCGGCCAGCCCGGAAACCCTGGGCAAAGAGGCCTACCGCCGGGACTTGGTGCTCAGCCAGTCGGCGCGCTGTCTGGCCGCCTACGCCTACGCCTCGGCGGGGCCCGGTGAGTCGAGTACCGACCTGGTCTTTTCCGGTCATTCGCTGATCGCCGAAAATGGTGTGCTGCTGGCGGAAACCGAGCGTTTTCGTTTCGATTCGCAGCTGGTTCTGGCCGATGTGGATCTCGCGCGTCTGCGTACCGAACGGGCGCGCTCCAGCAGTTTCGCCCTGGGCGCGACCGGTCCCCGCTACCGGGAAATCCCCTTTCAGCTGACCGAACTCGCGGCCGGAACCCCCTGCCGCTCTCTCGACGCAACCCCTTTCGTCCCCGCCGACCATGCCGAGCGCGCCGCCCGCTGCCGGGAGATCTTCGCCCTGCAGACCACGGCACTGGCCAAACGCTTGCGCCACACCGGGGTTTCGCGGGTGGTCCTCGGCATCTCCGGCGGCCTCGATTCGACCCTGGCGCTGCTGGTGGCGGTCAAGGCCTTCGACCGTCTCGGACTCGCCCGCGAGGGGATCCTGACCCTGACCCTGCCCGGGTTCGGCACCACCGCCCGCACCCGGGGGAATGCCGAACGGCTGGCCGGACTCCTTGGCGTCGGACTGCGGGTGATTGCCATCGATGGCGCGGTGCGCGGCCATTTCGCCGACATCGGCCACCCCGAGACGCTGCACGACATCACCTACGAAAATGCCCAGGCGCGGGAGCGCACCCAGATCCTCATGGACGTGGCCAACCAGGCCGGCGGGCTGGTGCTCGGCACCGGCGACCTGTCCGAACTGGCCCTCGGCTGGTGCACCTACAACGCCGATCACATGTCCATGTATGGGGTCAATGCCGGCGTGCCGAAGACCCTGGTGCGCTATCTCGTCGCCTGGTGTGCCGAGAGTGAATTCGGTGACGAGGCTGGGGCCATCCTCAAGGATATCTGCGCCACCCCGGTTTCGCCGGAATTGCTGCCGCCCACCGCCGACGGGGAGATTGCCCAGAAGACCGAGGATCAGGTCGGCCCCTATGTCCTGCACGACTTCTTCCTCTACCATCTGGTGCGTTGGCACGATCCCCCCGCCAAGATTTTCTTCCTCGCCCGCCAGGCTTTCGCCGGGGAGTTCTCGCCCGCGGTCATCCTGCGCTGGCTGCGGGTCTTCTACCGGCGTTTTTTCTCCCAGCAGTTCAAGCGCTCCTGCCTCCCCGACGGGCCGAAGATCGGCAGCGTCGCCCTCTCGCCACGGGGCGACTGGCGCATGCCCAGCGACGCCTGCGTCGAACTCTGGCTGCGGGAGCTCGACGGCCTGGACGGGGAGGGCTGAGCGATGCCGCCCGGCACCCTCTATCTGGTGGCCACGCCCATCGGCAATCTGGAGGACATCAGCTTGCGCGCCCTGCGGGTTCTCAAGGAGGTCGATCTGGTCGCCGCCGAGGATACCCGGCACAGCCGCAAGCTCTTCAACCACTATGGCGTCGCCACGCCGCTGACTTCCTGCTTCGAGCACAACGAGGCACAAAAGGGAGAGCGGATCGTCGAACTGTTGCGTCAGGGACGGTCGGTGGCGCTGATTTCCGACGCCGGCACCCCGGCCATCTCCGATCCCGGTTATCTGCTGGTTTGCCGCTGCCGGGATGAGGGGTTGCCGGTGACCGCCGTGCCCGGTCCGTCGGCGGTGATCACCGCCCTGGCCCTCTCCGGACTGCCGACGGCGCGCTTCGCCTTCGAGGGTTTTCTGCCCGCCAAAAGCGCGCCCCGCCGGGCACTCCTCGCCGCCGCGCGCGGGGAGACGGAACGCACCCTGATTTATTACGAGGCGCCCCACCGCCTGTTGGCGGCCCTGGCCGATCTGTGCGAGGAACTGGGCCGGGAGCGTCGGGTGGCGGTTGCCCGGGAGCTGACCAAGCTGCACGAAGAGCTCTTTCGTGGTACCGCTGAAGAGGCTCTGGAGCATTTCGGCGCCGGGCGGGTGCGGGGGGAGATCGTCCTGCTGGTCGCCCCGGCGGAGGCGGAGCCCGAAAGAGAGAGTCTGGAAGAGGCCCTGGCGCGCTGGCATGCCGCCCCCGAGCTTTCCCGCAAGGAGATGGTCAAAGCCCTGGCGAAGCGATTCGGCTTGCCGGGGAGCGAGGTCTACCGCCGCAGTCTGGAGTTGGAAGAGGATGAAGGGGATGGGCAAGCCGACGATTCTGATCATTGACGACCATCGGCCGGTGGGGATGCTGCTGGAGAATGTCCTGCGCCTGCACGGTTACGGGGTTCTTTATGCGGAGACCGGGGAAGAGGGGCTGGCGCTGGCCCGTCGGGAAGCCCCGGCGCTGGTTCTGCTCGATATCATGATGCCGGAAATGGACGGCTTTCGGGTCTGCGAGGCGCTCAAGGCCGATGAGCGGACCCGGGAGATCCCCGTGGTCTTCGTTACGGCCCGGGGGGAGGCGCCCGCCGTCGAGCGGGCCAAGGCCGTCGGCGGCGTGGGGTTTATCCGTAAACCCTTCAAGAGCCAGCAGATTGTCGAGGTTCTGGACGGGTTACTGCTGGACCGGGGCCATCCTCAATAGCGGATTTCGAACCGTTCGAATTCGTTCTGGAATTCTTCCCAGTCAATGAGCAGTTCCGTCACCGCGCCGCCGGGCGGTCCCTGTCGGCAGCCCTCCAGGACGCGGCGGATCGCCGATTCCGGTCCTTCGAAGACGGCCTCCACATCCCCATTCCCGAGATTGCGTACCCAGCCGGTCAGTTCGTTCCCCCGAGCTTGCCGGGTGGTGAAGTGGCGAAAGCCCACCCCCTGTACCCGCCCCTTGAAGCGCACTCTGGCGCGCACCTTTCTCATTCGTTCTCTCCCGTTTCCGTCAGGCGCAGGAATTCTTCCTCGTTGAGAATGGCAATCCCCAGCTGCCGGGCTTTTTCCAGCTTGCCGCCGGCCCCGGGGCCGGCGACGACGAAGTCGGTCTTTTTGCTCACCGAGCCGCTCGCCCGTCCCCCCAGGCGCTCCACCAGCGCCTCCGCTTCCTTGCGGCTGAGGCCGGCAAGATTGCCGGTGATGACCAGGGTCTTGCCGCGCAGCGGGCCGTCGCTTTGCACCACCGCCTCATCCGTCGGGCGCAGGCCGAGCTCCTCCAGTTCGCGCAAGAGCAGCAGGTTGGCCGGATTGGCGAAATAATCCCGTAAGGATTCGGCGACCTTGTCGCCGATTTCATGGATTTCGGTCAATTGCCCGGGTTCGGCCGCGGCCAGGGCATCGAGCCCGGAAAAGCGCTTGGCCAGCAGTCGGGCGGTGTGGCTGCCGACGTGACGGATGCCGAGGCCGAAAAGGAGGCGGGAGAGGGGGCGGGTCTTGCTGGCGGCAATGGCCTGCAGGAGCTTGTCCGCCAGAACCTCGCCCATGCGCTCCATCTGGAAGAGATCGTCCCGGGTCAGGCGGTAAAGGTCGGCGACGGTCTGGAGCTTGCCCAAGGCGATGAGCTGCAGCAGCTGTTTCTCCCCCAGCCCTTCGATATCCATGGCGTCGCGGGAGACGAAGTGCTTGAGGCGTTCCAGTGCCTGGGCCGGGCAGTGGGCATTGCCGCAACGGGGCACGGCCTCGCCGGGTTTGCGAGTCACCGGTCCGTCGCACTCGGGGCAGCGCTCCGGCGGGGGGATCGGGATTTCCGCGCCGGTGCGCTTTTCCGTAAGCACCTTGACCACATCGGGGATCACGTCCCCGGCCCTCTCCACCAGCACATGATCACCGACGCGGATGTCGAGGCGGGCGATTTCATCCCAGTTGTGCAGGCTGGCGCGGCTGACGGTAACGCCGCTGACGTTGACCGGGCGCAGTTGCGCCACCGGAGTGATGGCACCGGTGCGGCCCACCTGCAGGACGACTTTTTCCAGAATTGTTTCGGCCTGGCGGGGGGGGAACTTGTAGGCCACCGCCCAGCGCGGCGAGCGGCTGAGCTCCCCCAGTTCCCGCTGCAGGTCCAGCTCGTCGACCTTGACCACCATGCCGTCGATCTCAAAGGGGAGCCCGTCGCGGCCGTCCAGCAAATCCCGGAAACGGGCGACGACCTCTTGCGCGCCCCGGGCGCGGCTTGTCCCTTCGAGGTTGACGGGGAGCCCCAGACGCCGCAGCTCGGCCAGGGCTTCCCCTTGGGTGGCGGGCAGGGGGCCTTCCCAGCGGCCGAAGCCGTAGCAAAAGAGTTGCAGGGGGCGGCGCGCGGTGATCGCCGCGTTCAGTTGGCGCAGGCTGCCGGCGGCGGCGTTGCGGGGATTGGCGAAGGGGCGCTCCCCTCTCTCTTCCTGCTCGCGGTTGAGGCGCTGAAAGTCGGCGAGATCGATATAGACTTCGCCGCGCACATCGAGAAGAGACGGGAAGGGCGGATTCAGCCGCCGGGGGACGCTCGCCAGGGTGCGCAGGTTTTCGGTGATGTCCTCGCCGGTCAGTCCATCCCCCCGGGTGCTTGCCTGGACCAGTTCCCCCGCCGCGTAGGTCAACTCCACCGCCACCCCGTCCAGCTTCATTTCGCACAGGTAATCGATGTCGCTTCCCCGGGCGAGAAAGGTTTTGCGCAGACTGGCGTCGAATTCCATGAATTCCCCTTCGCTTTTGACGTTGCGCAGGGAGAGCATGGGCAGGGCGTGGGGGACGGGGGCAAATTTTTCCGAAGGCGGGGCGCCGACCTGGCGGGAAGGGGAGCCGGTATCGGCCAGTTGCGGATATTGCGCTTCGAGTGCGAGCAGTTCGCGAAAGAGCTCGTCGTACTCGGCGTCGGAAATCTCCGGCGCATCCAGGACGTAATAGTTGTGATTGTGACGGCGCAGGGCTTCGCGCAGTTCGGCATGGCGGCTGGCGGCGGCGGGACTAGGTTCGGGCACGGGGTTCTCCTCGGCGGGGCGCGGGGCTTGGCCTGGGTTTTATAGCATGACCGGAAGGTGCCGGCAAGCGGCGGCAGGGCGGGAATCCATTGAATTGTCCTCATGCATCGGGTAAACTCTCCGGCAATCGACAAGGAGGGATTCCAAGGGTGGAAGAAGACTCGTTACGACTATTCATACTGGGGGCGCTGTTTCTGCTGTCGGGCTTTTTTTCCGGCTCGGAAACGGCTCTGATGTCCCTCGACCGGCTGCGGATCAAATATCTGGTGCAGAAGAACCGGCGGGGAGCCCGTCGTCTCGAATCCCTGCTCGAACAGCCCGACCGGTTGCTGAGCGCCATTCTCATCGGCAACAATCTTGTCAATATCGCCATCTCGGTCCTGGCCACCGGCCTCTTCGTGCATTATTACGGCGAGCGCGGCGAGCTTTACACTATTCTCTTTATCACGCCCTTTCTGCTCATTTTTTCCGAAATCAGCCCCAAGTCCTACGCCGCCCAGAATCCTGAAAAGGTTTCCTTCTGGGTGTTGCGCCCGATCCTGCTGGTCATCTGGCTGCTGACGCCGGTGATCTGGGTGATTACCGTCCTGACCCGCTTCCTTTCCCGCCTCTTCCCCGGGGAAGCGGCGAACCGGCCGATCATTTCCGAAGATGAAATCCGTTCCCTGATCAATGTCGGGGAACAGACCGGCGTCGTCGCCAGCGCCCAGCGGCGGATGCTGCACGGCGTTTTCGAGCTTTCCCAAACGCGGGTACGGGATGTGATGATTCCCCGCACCGAGGTGGTCGGTATCGATATGGGTTCTTCCCTGGAGCAGGCGATGACCCTCATCCGCGAGTCGCGGCACTCGCGCTTCCCCGTCTATCAGGGGGGGATGGACAATATCGTCGGCATCATTCATTCCAAAGACATCCTGCTGGCTATGCAGAATCCGGAGGATTTCGCTCTCGAACGGATCATGCGGCCCCCCTATTTCGTGCCTGACTCGAAACGGATCGAGACGTTACTCCAGTCGTTCCGCCGACGGCATGCCCATCTGGCGGTGGTCGTCGACGAATATGGCGGGGTCGAAGGGATCGTCACCCTGGAAGATATCGTCGAGGAGATCGTCGGTGAAATTCAGGACGAGTACGATGACGACGACGTCTTGTTGCGGGAGCTGGAGCCGGGCCGCTACCTGATCGACGGCAGCACGTCGCTGCGGGCGATCAATCGCCGTTTCGGCCTCGAGTTTTCCGAGGAGCATGTCAATACCCTGGCCGGATTCATGCTGCGGCTGCTCGGCACCATTCCCCAGGAGGGGGATCGCTGCCAGGCGAACGGCGCGGAACTGACGGTGCGCAAGGTCGTCGACCGGCGAGTCGAGGAAATCGAAATGCGTCTTCCCCCTCTGGTCTCCCCCGACTGAGCCCCATTCGATAAAATCCTTTTTAATCTGTCTTTTAAGGCCCGCGGCGCGGGCTTTTTTTGTTCTCCCGGGATACCTAAACCATTGGAAAACTGTAAAAATTCCTTGACATGCCCAGGGGGCGCCGTTATAGTTCCCAAAAAGTGGGGAATAGTGACATCTTGGGCCAAGAGGGCCGCCAATGATCTTCCAGGGAGAATTCAACAACTCGATCGACCCCAAGGGGCGCGCCAGTATTCCCGCTAAATTCCGGGAAGTGCTGGCTGGTTCCTATGGGGACGAGCTGTTGGTGGTGACCAAGAATATCGAAGGCGGGCTGTCGGCCTATCCCCTTTCCAGTTGGAACAAAATTGTCGAACGGGTTCAGCAAAGCCCGCCCGGTCCGGAAAAAAATGCGGTCATCCGCCTGATCGTCGCACCGGCGACGGAGTGTGCCTTCGACAAGCAGGGGCGGGTGCTGATCCCCCCCGCGCTGCGTTCCCACGCCGGTCTGGAGAAGGAGATCGTAGTGGTGGGGATGTTCGACAAAATCGATCTCTACAGCCAGATCAAGTACGCCGAGGTGACCCGTCATTCCGAGGCCTTGCTGCAGGACAGCCCCGACTTCGTTTCCGGTGTGGGGCTGTAGCTCGTGGATGAGATTCTTTTCGAGCACCGCTCGGTGCTGGCCGCCGAAGTCCTTCACTGGCTGGCGCCGCGACCGGGCGGCATCTACCTCGACGGCACCCTGGGCGGAGGCGGACATGCCCGCCTGGTCCTTGAAGCTTCGGCCCCCGATGGCCGTCTGATCGGCCTGGATCGAGATCCCGCCGCCCTGCGCAAGGCCGGAGCGGTCCTCGCCCCTTTCGGGGAACGCGCCCTCTTGCGTCACGCCAACTTTTCCGAGGCGTCGGAGGTGCTGGCCGAATTGGGGATCGCCGGGTTGGACGGCATGCTCCTCGATCTCGGTGTCTCTTCCCATCAGCTGGACAGTCTCGAGCGCGGTTTCTCCTTTCGCGGCGACGCGCCCCTGGATATGCGCATGGACCCGACCCGCGGCCCATCCGCCGCCGATCTTCTGGAACAGGCGGACGCCGGCGAGCTGGCACGGATCTTCCGGGAGTTCGGCGAAGAACGTTGGGCCGGGCGCATTGCCCGCCGCATTGTCCGGGTTCGCCAGGAGCGGCCGCTGCGCACCACGCTGGAGTTGGCCGAGTTGATTCGGGATACGGTTCCCGGCGGCCATGTGCCGGGGCGCATCCACCCGGCGACCCGGGTTTTCCAGGCGCTGCGCATCCATGTCAATGAGGAACTCGAGCACGTGGCCAATGGCGTCGCTGCCGGCATCGGCCTGCTCAAGCCGGGGGGACGGCTGGTGGTGATCAGCTTCCACTCCCTGGAAGACCGGATCGTTAAACGTCTTTTCCGGAACGAAGCCCGAACCTGTATCTGTCCTCCGGCCCTGCCGGTCTGTTCCTGCGATGTGCGCCCCCGGATCGAAGTTCTGACCCGCAAGGCGGTGCGGGCCTCGGCGGAGGAAGTGGAGGAAAACCCGCGGGCGCGCAGCGCGGTATTGCGGGCGGTACGGCGCCTGCCCATGGATTGAAGTGTTGCTCAAGGAGGTTGTTGTGTCCGAAGCCACGGTAAGGTCGCTTCCCAAAATCAATGGATTTCATCTGGCGCGACCCGCATTGCTGCCGCTTTTCATCTATCTCGCGGTGCTGCTCGCGGTTTCCCTCTTCTTCGTCTGGTCGCGCATCACCGTCGTCAATCTCGAATACGATATCTCCCGCCTTGGGGTCGAACTGCGCGAAGTCGAGCAGGAACAGAAACGCCTGCGGCTCGAGTCGGCCCATCTCCGGAGCCCGGTCCGGATCGAAAGGGTCGCCGTTAACGAACTCGGGCTGCGTATGCCGAGTCTTGAACAGATCATCCTCGTCGACTGATGGACAAACTGGAGAAGTGGATTCGCATCCGTATCCGCCTGGCCGGCTTCTGCTTTCTCATCGTTTTCAGTTTTATCGTCGTCCGGGCATTTCAGCTGCAGGTTCTGGGGCAGGAGGAATGGCGCAAGCGGGCTGACCGCCAGCATCAGAAATCCGTGCCCCTGACCCCCAAGCGGGGAACGATCTACGATCAGGGGGGGGAAGAGCTGGCTCTGAGCATCGAGGTTGATTCCATCTATCTGGAACCCACTAAAATCGCCGAACCGGAAAAGGTGGTTGAGGTCCTCGCCAAAACCCTGACCCTGCCCAAATCGAGTCTGCGCGAGAAAGTTCGCTCGAAGAAGAGTTTTCTCTGGGTGAAACGGCAGATTTCCCAGGCCGAGGGGGACAAAATCCGTGCCGCCAAGTTGGCCGGGGTCGGTTTCACCAAGGAGCATCGGCGCTTTTACCCCAACTCCGAACTTGGCGCGCATGTGCTGGGCTTCACCGGCATCGACCCCAAGGGGCTGGAGGGGCTGGAGCTGAAATATGATGGTGTCGTGCAGGGTGAAGGGGGCTATCTGGTGGTCGAGCGGGACGCCCTCGGGCGCGGGCTCGGCAGCGGAAGTCTGGTGGTGGAAGGATCCCGTCACGGAGGCGATCTCTACCTGACCCTGGACAAGCATGTGCAGTACATCGCCGAGAAAGAGCTGGCCGAGGGCGTGGCCAAGGCCGGCGCCAAGGGGGGAAGCGCGGTGGTCATGGACCCGCGCACCGGCAGGATCCTCGCCATGGCCAACTCTCCCCTGTACAACCCCAATGCCATCAATAACTACCGTCCCAGCCATTGGCGGAACCGGGCGGTCTGCGATACCTATGAGCCGGGCTCGACCCTCAAGGTCTTTCTCATGGCGGCGGCCCTCAACGAGAAGCTGGTGACCCCCAACCAGATCATCGACTGCGAAAAGGGTTCCTACCGGGTCGGCGGCCGGACGATTCACGACCACCATCCCTACGGCCGGATCACCGCTTCGGAGGTGATCAAGGTCAGCTCCAACATCGGTGCGGCAAAAATCGGCAAGGCCCTGGAGCGGGACCGTCTTTACCGTTACCTGACCGATTTCGGTTTCGGCCGCCCGACCGGGATCGATCTGCCGGGGGAAGCTTCGGGCCTGCTGCGGCCGCCCAACGCCTGGTTTGAAGTCGATCTCGCGGCGATCTCCTTTGGTCAGGGGATGACCGCCACCCCCCTGCAGTTGGCCCGGGCGACAGCCGCCATCGCCAACGGCGGAAAACTGATCGATATGCCGATCGTGGAACGGATCGTCAATAATCGCGGGGATGTCATCGAAGAGCGCAAGCCGGAAGTGGTGCGGCAGGTCGTCTCCCCCGAGGTGGCCCGTCAGGTGCGGGAGATGATGGCGCTGGTCGTCGGCCAGGGGGGGACGGGCACTCTGGCGTCGGTCCCGGGTTTCAAGGTAGCGGGCAAGACCGGTACGGCACAGAAGGTCGATCCGGTGACCGGCGGCTATTCGGTGGATAAGAGGGTGGCTTCCTTCATCGGCATGGTTCCCGCCGAGTCGCCGAAACTGGTAGTGGTGGTGGAAATCGACGAACCCTCGAAGCAAGTCTACGGCGGACTGGTGGCGGCTCCGGTCTTTTCCGAAATCGCCACTCAGACCTTACGGCAACTGAAGATTTCCCCGACCGAAGCCACGCCGGCCATGCCCTTGCCGCTCCCTCCCGCCGCGGAGGCTCTCGCCCAGCCGGTGCAGGCGATGCTTGAAGCCCCTGCCGAGGGCGAGCCGCAGATGCCCGATTTTGCCGGCATGAGTTACCGGCAGGTCCTGCAGACCATGGCGGAGAAGGGATTGAATATCAAGTTGCGCGGATCGGGGCGGGTCATCGAACAGTCTCCCCCTCCAGGCGAAGCAATCCGTTATTCCAAAGAAGTATGGGTCCGGCTGGCGCCGCCGACTTGAGGAGGCCGGGACCTTTGATTGCTTATCAAGGAGCACTCTTTTCATGATGAAGCTCGCAACGCTGATCGAGGCCCTGCCGGATGCACACCTGACCGGCGATCCAGGCCGGAATGTCACCGGGCTCTATTACGACTCGCGGCAAGTCGAGGCGGATGGAGCCTTTTTCGCGCTGCGGGGAGCCACGGTCGACGGACACGATTTCATTGACGCGGCGCTGGCGCGGGGCGCACGGACGATATTTCTGGAGCAAACGCGGGAACTTCCGCCGGAGGTGAGCGCGGTGCGGGTCGACAATGCCCGCCGGGCGATGGCCCAGGTCGCGGAGCGTTTTTTCGGCTCGCCGACCGCCGACATCCCCGTCGTCGGCGTGACCGGAACCAATGGCAAGACGACCATCACCTATCTGCTTGAAGCCATGCTGAAAGCGGCCGGACGCCGTCCGGCGGTGCTGGGGACGATCAACTACCGCTTCGGTGAGCGGCAGTTGCCTTCCTTGCATACCACGCCCGAATCGGTCGATCTCGCCCGGACTCTGGCCGGCTTTCGCGAAGCGGGGGCCGATGCCTTGGTCCTGGAGGTTTCCTCCCACGCCCTCGATCAAAACCGGGTGGAGGGGGTGCGCTTCGACGTCGGGATCTTCACCAACCTCACCCCGGAACATCTTGACTATCACGGCACCATGGACGCCTATTTCGCCAGCAAATCCCGTTTTTTCAGGGACTTGCTGCATGACGGCCAGGGGGGCGCGGTCAATCTGGATGACCCCTGCGGACAACAACTGGCCGAGCGTTTTCCCTCCGTCATCACCTGCGGGCGTCATTCCGCGGCGGCGGTGCGGCCGCTGGAAGCGCATCTCTCCCTCGACGGCATCGAAGCGAAGCTGACGACGCCCCTCGGCGAACTGTCGGTCCACTCCCCTCTGGTCGGCGAATTCAATCTGCAGAATCTGCTCTGCGCGGTGGCCGGGGGAATCGCCCTGGGCTTGCCGGCGGAAGCGATCGTTCGCGGCCTGGCCGAAGCACCGGCGGTGCCCGGGCGCCTGGAGCGCATCGACAACCGCCGCGGCGCCTTGGTCCTGGTCGATTACGCCCATACCGGCGACGCCCTGGAGAAAGTGCTGGAAACCCTCAACGGCCTGGGACCGGCCCGGATCATCACCGTTTTCGGCTGCGGCGGCGACCGCGACCCGCGCAAGCGGCCGGTGATGGGGGAGGTGGGAGCGCGGCTTTCCGATCTGGCGATCATCACCTCGGACAACCCTCGCACCGAAGATCCCCTGGCGATCATCGACGCGGTGCGCGCCGGGGCGATGCGGGTCCATCCCCGGGAGTGGAACCGGGAAGAGGCGCGGGCATTTGCCGGGCGAGGATTTGTGACGATCCCCGACCGTGCCGAGGCCATCGCTTTCGCGGTGGGACTGCTCGGCGAGCGGGATCTGCTGCTGGTCGCCGGCAAAGGGCATGAGGACTACCAGATTCTCGGCACCCGCCGCATTCATTTTGACGACCGCGAACAACTGCGCAACGCTCTCGATCGGGCGGAAGGGGGCGCGGCATGAATCTCGACGTCAAGACCATCGCCGGGATCACCGGCGGACGCCTGACCCCGGCTGGGGCCGATGTAAGGATCACCGGGATTTCCACCGACAGCCGCACGCTCAGGCCGGGAGAACTCTTCATCCCTCTGCGCGGTCCCAATTTCGACGGTCACGACTTTCTGCTGCGCGCCCTGCGTAACGGCGCGGCGGCCTGTCTCAGCGAGGAGGTGGTCGGCGCCTTCCCCGTTCCCCTGATCCAGGTGGAAGATACCCTCAAGGCCCTGGGCGATCTCGCCGCGGCGCGGCGACGGGAATTCTCCGGGCCGGTCATCGGCCTCACCGGTTCGACGGGGAAAACCTCGACCAAGGAGATGCTGGCGGGGATCCTCGGTCTGACCGGACCGGGGCTCAAGACCGAAGGCAACTTCAACAATCTCATCGGATTACCCCTGACCTTGTTGCGACTTACCGCCGAACATCGCTGGGTGGTGCTGGAGATGGGGATGAGCGCGCGGGGGGAAATCGCCCGCCTGACGGAGATCGCCGAACCTTTCGTCGGCATCGTCACCAACGTCGGCCCGGCGCATCTGGAGACGCTGCACAATATCGAAGGGGTCGCCCGGGCCAAAGGGGAACTCTTCGCCGGGATGAAAGCGGGGGGAATCGCCATTCTCAATGCCGACGACGAACGGGTCGCGCGGTTGCCGGTAGCCAATGGTGTGCGCCGCATTTTCTTCGGTCTCGACCCCCTTGCGGAAGTCCGGGCGGAGCAGGTAACAACCACCCGTGACGGCATCCGCTTCGAACTCTGTCTGGGAGAGAAACGCTATCCGGTGTGCTTGGAGGCGGCCGGGCGGCACAACGTTCAGAACGCCCTGGCCGCCGCCGCCGCCGCCAATGCTCTGGAGGTGCCCGGGGATCTGATCGCCCAAGGACTTGAAGAGTTCCGTGCCGCACCGGGGCGGATGGAGCTGGTGGAAATTGAAAACGACATTCTGATTCTTGAAGACAGCTACAATGCCAACCCCCTGTCGGTACGGGCGGCCCTGACCACCCTCGATGAACTGGGCGGGGAAGGGCGCCGCGTGGCGGTGCTCGGGGACATGCTCGAACTGGGCAAGAATACCGGCGAACTTCATCGCGAGGTGGGGGAGCTCGCCGGTCACCGGGTCGACCTGCTGGTGCTGCTTGGGGAGCAGGCCGGTGAGGTAGCGCGCGGCGCCCGTCTGTCGGGCTTGGCCGGGGATGATATCGTCGTGGCCGCTTCCCATGATGAAGCCGTCGCCGTGTTGCGCGAACGTCTGCAGAACGGCGACCGGGTGCTGGTCAAGGGCTCGCGAGGGATGAAGATGGAAAAAATCAGTGGCGCCCTGCGCAGCAGGGACGGCGCCGGGGGGCAGGGCTAGGAGCCGCGCATGCTGTATCATCTCTTATATCCGCTGCATACGGAATTCTCGGTACTGTACATTTTCCGCTACATTACCTTCCGTACCATCTATGCGACGATTACGGCGCTGGTGATTGCCTTTATCCTCGGCCCCTGGCTGATCGACAAGCTGCAACGCCTGCAGATCGGCCAGAGTATCCGCAAGGTTGGGCCCGAATCCCACTTTAAAAAAGAGGGAACGCCGACCATGGGCGGCACCCTGATCCTTTTGGCCATCGTCCTGCCGACCCTGCTCTGGGCCGATCTGACCAACATCTATGTCTGGGTCACGCTGCTGGTCACCGTCGGTTTCGGCGTGGTCGGCTTCATCGACGATTACCGCAAGGTCAAATACAAGAACAGCGACGGGCTTTCGGCCCGGAAGAAAATGTTCTGGCTGATGTTTATTTCGTTGCTGGCGGCCCTGATTCTCTACTATTATCCGCCGTTTCAAACGACCCTGGCCTTCCCTTTCTTCAAGGATTTTCGTCCCGAACTTGGCTTTTTCTACATCCCCTTCGCTCTGCTCGTCGTGGTCGGCTCGGGAAATGCGGTGAATCTCACCGACGGTCTCGACGGTCTCGCCATCGGCCCGATGATTATCGCCTCGGGCACCTATCTGCTCTTTGCCTATATGGCCGGTAACGCCAGGCTCGCGGAATATCTGCAGATCAGCAGCGTGCAGGGGGCCGGCGAGCTCGCCGTCCTCTGTGGAGCGATGGTCGGCGCGGGGCTCGGTTTTCTCTGGTTCAATACCTATCCGGCCCAGGTCTTCATGGGGGATGTGGGCAGCCTCTCCCTTGGCGGCGCCCTGGGAATCATCGCGGTCATCACCAAGCAGGAGATCGTCCTGGTCATCGTCGGCGGCATTTTCGTGGTCGAGGCGTTGTCGGTGATTTTCCAGGTGACCTCCTTCCGTCTCTACGGCAAGCGGATCTTCCGCATGGCCCCGATCCATCACCATTTCGAGCTCAAGGGCTGGCCGGAGCCGAAGATCATCGTGCGTTTCTGGATCATCAGTATCATTCTCGCGCTGGTCGCTCTGTCGACTCTGAAGCTGAGGTAACATGGGCCGCGATTACCGGGGGGAAAATGTGATTGTCGTAGGCGCCGGACGTACCGGTCTGGCCCTGTGCGCCTATTTTGCCCGGCGGGGGGCGGTAACGACCCTCTCCGACCGGCGCCGCCGCGAAGAGATCGAAGGTCTCGATGTCCTGGCCGGGCTGCCGGTCGCCTGCGACCTGGGCGGCCATTCCGAAGAACGCTTCCGGGCCGCCGATCTGGTGGTGGTCAGCCCCGGTGTACCGCTGACCGTCCCGGCGGTGGCGGCGGCGCGGAGTGCCGGGGTGACGGTGCTGGGGGAAATCGAGATCGCCTTTGCCGAATTGGCCGCGCCCCTGGCGGCGATTACGGGAACCAACGGCAAATCGACCACGACTACGGTCATGGGCGAGATCTTCCGGGCCTGGGGCAAGCGCACCTTCGTCGGCGGCAATCTCGGCACCCCGCTGATCGAAGCCGTGGATGAAGGCCCTTGGGACTGGGGGGTGGCGGAACTTTCCTCCTTCCAGCTGGAAGCCATCGCTTCCTTCCGCCCCCGTTACGCCCTGCTCCTCAACCTGACCGAGGACCACCTCGACCGCTATCCCGACATGGCGAGCTATGTGGCGGCCAAACTGCGGATTTTCGAAAACATGCGCGCCGACGATACGGCGATTCTCAATGCCGAGGATGCTTTGGTCGTGGACGCCGTCCGCGGCATCCGTCCCCGTAAATTGTGGTTTTCCTCGGCACGGCTGCTCGACGAGGGGATGGGCTTTGACGGCAGCCATATCGTCTGGCGGCGCGCCGGTGTGGAAACCCGCTTCCCCGTTTCCGAACTGCGCCTGAAAGGGCTGCACAACATCGAGAACGTCATGGCCGCGCTGCTGCCGCCGTTGCTCGAAGGCTGCCCCGCCGCCGTCGCCTGGGGCGCCGCGCGGGCCTTTGCCGGTCTGCCTCACCGCATGGTGGAAGTGCGGGTGCTGAACGGAGTCCCCTGGTACAACGATTCCAAGGGGACCAACGTCGGCAGCGTGCTGAAAAGCCTCTCCGGATTGGCGGCGCCGGTGACCCTCATCGCCGGCGGCAAGGATAAAGGGGGGGATTACGGGGTGCTGGCCGATCCGGTTCGGGAGAAGGTCGCCCATCTCATTCTCATCGGCCAGGCAAGTGAGCGCATCGGCCAGGCCCTCGGCGGTCTGACCCATACCCTGCGTGCCATTTCTCTCGAAGAGGCGGTGGCCCTCGCTCGGGAACTCACGCCGGCGGGAGGAGCGGTGCTCTTTTCTCCGGGATGTTCCAGTTTCGATATGTTCAAGAACTATGAAGAGCGCGGCGACCGTTTCGCCCGCGCCGTCCTCGATCTGGCGGACTAGGGGCAAGGTATGGAGATCCGCAAAGGTTTCGATACGACGCTGTTGCTGCTGGCGGTAGTGCTCACCTGCTTCGGGGTGGTCATGGTCTACTCGGCCTCCTCGATCATGGCGGAAAAACGCTACGCCGACGGCTTCTACTTCCTCAAACGCCAGGGGGTCTATGCCGTCGCCGGTTTTGTGGTCATGGCCGCGGCCATGCATTTCGACTATCGCAACTGGCGGCGACTGGCCGTGCCCTTCCTCTTCTTCTGCCTCTTTTTGCTGATACTGGTGCTGATTCCCGGAATCGGCAACCAGGCCGGAGGGGCGGCGCGCTGGATCCGGCTCGGGCCGATCTCCGTTCAGCCCGCCGAGGTCGCCAAGCTCGGGCTGGTCATCTACATGGCCTATTCCCTGTCGAAAAAGAAGGACAAGGTCAAGAGCCTGACCAAGGGTTTTATCCCCTACATGATCGTCCTCGCCCTGCTGCTGGCGCTGCTGCTGCTGCAACCGGACCTGGGCAGCGCTCTGGCCATGGGCGCGGTGGCGATGATCATGCTGCTGGTCGCCGGCACCCGGCTCACCTATCTGGTTTCCATCGGCATCATCGCCGCGCCCCTGATCTACTACGCGGTGATGAACGTCGATTATCGCCGGCGGCGGATCCTGGCCTTTCTCAACCCCTGGGAAGACCCTTCCGATACCGGCTTCCAGATCATCCAGAGCTGGATTGCCTTCGGTTCCGGAGGATTAGGGGGGAATGGGCTGGGGCAGAGCCACCAGAAGCTCTTTTTCCTGCCCGAGGCACATACCGATTTCATCTTCGCCGTAATCGGCGAGGAACTCGGCTATGCCGGGGTCTTTGTCGTGGCCGCCATGTTCCTGGTGCTGATTGTGCGGGGGATACGCGCCTCCCTTCTGGCGCCCGACGATTTCGGCCGCTTTCTCGCTTTCGGCATGACCTTGCTGCTCGGCCTGCAAGCCTTCGTCAATATCGCCGTCGTCATGGGCATGGTGCCGACCAAGGGGATGGCGCTCCCCTTTCTTTCCTACGGCGGCACCAGTCTGCTGACGACGCTTATGGCGGTAGGCATTCTCCTCAACATCTCCAGCCATGCCCCCGGGGAGGTCCGATGAAACTGCTCTTGGCCGGTGGCGGCACCGGTGGTCATCTCTTTCCCGCCGTGGCCCTGGCGCAACGGCTGCTGGCGAACGAGGCCGGTTCCGAGGTGCTCTTCGTCGGCACCGCCCAGGGGATCGAAGCACGGATACTGCCGGAGCTGGGGCTGCCCTTGGCCACGATCAAGATCGGCGGCCTGGTCGGCAAGGGGCTGTTGCGGCAACTGGCCATGGGGCCGCGCCTGCTGGCGAGCGTCCGGCAATCCTGGCGGATTCTGAAAAAATTCCGTCCGGACGTGGTCGTTGGGGTCGGCGGCTATGCCTCGGGGCCGGTTCTTCTCGCGGCCAAACTCTTGGGACTGCCGACCCTGATCCACGAGCAGAACGCCGCCCTGGGATTGACCAACCGACTCCTCGGCCGCTGGGTCGACCGGGTCTGTCTCTCATTCGATGAGACCCACTGTTCTCTTTCCTCCGCACGCATGGTGGTGACCGGCAACCCTTTGCGCCTCGGCATGGACGACTGCCCGCCGCTGCCCAACGGCGACCCCCATCTGCTGGTCTTCGGCGGCAGTCGCGGGGCGCGGGCGATCAATCAGGCGGTGACGGCGATGCTTCCCCATCTGGAATCTTACCGGGGGCGTCTGCATATTCTCCATCAGACCGGGGCCGAGGATCTGGAGGCGGTGCGCGCGGGCTACCGGCAAGCGGGATGGGATGCCGCCGGAGTCGTGCCTTTCATCGACGACATGCCCGCGGCCTATGCCCAGAGCCATCTGGTCCTTTGCCGGGCCGGGGCGACCTCCCTGGCGGAATTGACCGCTTGCGGCCGCCCGGCGATCCTCATCCCCTATCCCCATGCCGCCGCCGATCACCAGACCGCCAACGCCCAGGCCCTGGCGGCGCGGGGGGCGGCGCTGATGCTGCCGCAAAGCGAAATGACTCCGGAGGTCCTGGCGCAGCTGGTGGGGGATCTGCTGGGGAACCGCGAGCGGCTGCTCGACATGGCCGGATCGGCCTGGGCCCTGGGCAAAAAAGGCGCCGCCGAGCGCATTCTGGAAGAATGCCGGGCGATCAGGCGCTGAGATGCCTTTTCAACCCACGGCGAAAATGATTTTGACTCGTCACCCGTCACTCAATACAGGTTCTGCATATGTACGGAAATATACGCACCATTCACTTCGTCGGCATCGGCGGCATCGGCATGAGCGGCATCGCCGAGGTGCTGCTCAACCTTGGTTACCAGGTTTCCGGTTCGGACCTGCGTGAGTCGGACATCACCCGTCGCCTCACTTCCCTGGGCGGTCGCATCGCCTATGGACACCTGCCGGAAAATATCGGCGAGGCCGACGTGGTGGTGACCTCGACGGCGGTCAAAGCCGACAACCCCGAGGTCCTCGAAGCCCAGCGGCGGCTGATTCCCGTCATCCCCCGGGCGGAGATGCTGGCCGAACTGATGCGCATGAAGTACGGCATCGCCGTGGCCGGCACCCACGGCAAGACCACCACCACCAGCATGGTGGCGACGGTTCTTTCCCATGGCGGCGTCGACCCGACGGCGGTGATCGGCGGCAAGCTCGACTCCCTCGGCTCCAACGCCAAACTCGGCCAGGGCAAGTTCCTGGTGGCCGAAGCCGACGAGTCGGACGGGTCCTTTCTGCATCTTTCGCCGACCATCGCCGTGGTCACCAACATCGACGCCGATCATCTCGACTATTACAGCGGCCTGGACGAGATCAAGGATATCTTCGTCGATTTCATCAACAAGGTGCCTTTTTACGGGTTGGCGGTCCTTTGTCTTGACGATGCCAACATCCAGGAGATCATCCCTCGGGTGAAAAAGCGCTTCACCACCTACGGACTGCAAAACCAGGCCGACTATCAGGCGATCAACATCGTCCATGAGGCCGGCGGAACCGCTTTTGACGTGGTTAAGCGGGGTGAGAACCTGGGCCGGATTTCTTTCCGCATGCCGGGGCGGCATAACGTCCTCAACGCCCTGTCGGTGGCGGCCGTGGCCATGGAGCTGGGGCTGGACTTTTCCGTCATCAGCGAAGGCTTCAGGGATTTCGGCGGCGTGCAGCGGCGCTTCCAGGTCAAGTACGACCAGGATGTCATGGTGGTCGACGACTATGGCCATCATCCGGCGGAGATCAAGGCGACCCTGGCGGCCGCCCGCGCCGGCTGGCAGCGGCGGGTGGTGGCGGTCTTTCAGCCGCACCGCTACAGCCGCACCAAGTTCCTGCTGGAGGATTTCGCCACCGCCTTCTACCAGTGCGACTACCTTCTGGTCACCGACATCTATGCGGCGGGCGAGGCGCCCATCGAAGGGGTGAGCGCCGAGCTGCTGGCCCAGAAAGTGGCCGGACACGGCCATAAAAATGCCCATTACGTCGGCGATCGCGATCTGCTTACGGCGCATCTGATGGCGGCGGTACAACCGGGAGATATTGTCATCACTCTCGGCGCCGGGGATGTCTGGAAGGTCGGGGAAGCCCTGATCCGCCTGCTCAAGGATCGAGAGTAGGATGACCGACGCGCTCTTCGAGCAACTGCAGCGCGCGTTGCGCGGGCGGATTCTGCGGGACGAGCCGATGAGCTTGCATACCACCTGGCGGGTGGGCGGACCGGCCGATCTTTTCATCGAACCGGCCGATAGCGGGGATCTTGCCGAAACCCTGCGAATTCTCGCCGCTGCCCGCTGCCCCTGGCTGACGGTCGGCGCGGGGAGCAATCTGCTGGTGAAAGACGGCGGCATTCGGGGCGCGGTCCTCCATCCGACCCGGCTGCGGCGGCTCGAAATCAGCGATGACGGCCGGGTGACGGCCGGGGCGGGCCTGCCGCTGATGACCCTGATCCGGGCCGCTGTCGACCAGGGCCTGGCCGGGCTGGAAGGGCTGGCGGGCATTCCCGGCACGGTCGGCGGCGGGGTGGCCATGAACGCCGGCGCCGGTGGCCAGCAGCTGGCCGACGTGGTCGAAGCGGCGACCCTGACCGGGGCGGAGGGTTCGGAAGTCTGGAGCCGGGACCGTTTGGCCTTCGGCTACCGCTCCTCGGCGGTGGGTGCGGGGCAGATCATCAGCGAAGCGCGACTGCGCCTGCGCCCGGGCGGTCCCCGAGCGCTCGCCGCGGTCTTCGCCGGGCGCCTGGCCGAGCGGGCGGCGGCCCAACGGGTCGGCGGACCCAATGCCGGCTCGGTTTTCAAGAATCCTCCGGGAGCTTCCGCCTGGCGCCTGATCGACGCCGCCGGCCTGCGTGGCGCCGTCGAGGGGGGGGCGCGGGTCGCCGAACGGCACAGCAATTTTATCGTCACCACGAAAACCGCTTGCGCCGGGGATGTCTTGCGGCTCATCGAGCGGATTCGCGACCAGGTTCTACGGCAAAGCGGCATCGAACTGGAAACGGAAGTCAAAATTGTCGGCGCGGATCTCTGAGGGGACGTCCGAGACCCGGCATGGATAAGGAAACGCTATGACCCGCGAGGAACTTCAGGAAAAGACCATCGGCGTGCTCATGGGCGGCCTCTCCGCCGAACGGGAGGTCTCCTTGCGCACCGGCAAGGCGGTATTGAAGGCCCTTTTGGAGGCCGGTTATCTGGCGGTGGCCATCGATGCCGGACGGGACCTGCCCGCGCGCCTGGCGGAGGAGCGTATCGAGGTCGCCTTCATCGCTCTGCACGGACGCTTCGGCGAGGACGGCACGGTCCAGGGCCTGCTTGAGATGCTCGGCATTCCCTATACCGGCAGCGGAGTCCTGGCGTCGAGCGTCGCCATGGATAAGGTGACGACCAAGAAACTGCTGCGCTATCACCAGTTGCCGACTCCCGATTTTCGCATCTACCGGCGTGGCGAGGATCTGGAACTGCTGCTCAACGGCTGTCACCATTTCCCGCTGGTGGTGAAGCCCGCCCGCGAAGGCTCGACCATCGGCATCAGCATTGTCCGTGACCGCGACGAACTGGCCGCGGGCATCGCCGCCGCGTTGCGGCACGACGAACTGATCCTGATCGAAGACTTCATCGCCGGTGCCGAAGTAACGGTCGGGGTCCTGGCCGGCGAGGCCCTGCCGATCATTCAGGTCGTGCCCAAGGGGGGATTCTACGACTACCACGCCAAATACACGGTGGGACAGACCGAATACCTGCTCCCCGCTCCCCTCGACGGAGCCCTGCATGCCCGTTTGCAAGAGGCGGCGGTGGCCGCCTACCGGGCGCTCGGCTGCGAGGGGGCGGCGCGCATCGACTTCATGGTGCGGGAAGAGCAGGGGGAGTTCTTCTGCCTGGAAGTCAACACCATCCCCGGCATGACCGAAACCAGCCTCTTGCCGAAAGCGGCACGGCACGCCGGTATCTCCTTTGGCGAACTCGTCCAGCGCATCCTTGACGGAGCGCGGGTCGGGAAGTCCTGACGGGCAGCGGAAAGCTATGCGCGATTTCAAGGTACCGAAGAATACCAAGGTCAAGAACAACCGGCGGCTCAAGCCGAAGCGGCCCCCTCGGCCCCCCCGCGACTGGGCCGGTCTGTTCCGCAAGGTTTTGCATGTCACGGCGGCGGCGGTCAGCCTGGTGCTGATCGTTGCCGGCGGCGGGCTGATGGCCAAGTCGCTCTTCGATTCCCGGTACTTCAAGGTCAACGAGGTGCGTGTCGAGAACGCCGCCCGGGTTGCCGCGGAGGAGATCGCCGCCCTTTCCGACGTGCGCCTCGGGCACAACATCTTCGAACTCGACCTTCAGCGCATCGGCCGCAAGATCGAGGAAAACCCCTGGGTCAAGAGTGCCGAAGTGCGGCGGCTTTTCCCGCGAACGGTGGTCATCAAGGTCGAGGAACGGAGCCCGAAAGCGGTCATCAATCTCGACTATCTTTATTATGTCGACGGCGACGGCGAGATCTTCAAGGTTCTCGAAGCCGACGACAGCCTTGATTTTCCCGTCATCACCGGTCTGGAACGCAAGGATTTGCTGGAGAAGCCGGAAGAGGCGCAAACCCGGTTGAAAGAGATGGTGGGGCTGGCCGGGGAACTGACGGGCAGGCGGATTTTCGGCCTGGAGGATGTTTCGGAAATTCACCTTGACCAAACGGGGGAAATCGTTTTGTATACCTGTGCCGGCGGGGTGCCGGTGCGCATGGGCGACGGAAATTACGGCGCCAAGCTGGATCACCTGGAGCGCATTTACGCGGAACTCAAGCCGCGCCTGCGGGCTCTCAAATATATCGATCTGAACGTCATGGACCGGATTGTCGTCAAAGTGGAAACCGGGATCGCCCGCAAGGGTTAGCATTCAGGGGGAAGGGAGTGATATGAGCAGCAGAAGAGGAGACAACCTGATTGTCGGTCTCGACATCGGCACCACCAAGATCTGCGCGATCATTGGGAATCTGACCGAGGACGGCCTGGATATCGTCGGCATCGGCACCAGTCCGTCGAAGGGGTTGCGCAAGGGAATGGTGATCAACATCGACAGCACCGTCGAGGCGATCCAGAAGTCGATCCGCGAGGCCGAGTTGATGGCCGGCTGCGAGATCAAGTCGGTCTTCGCCGGCATCGCCGGCGGGCACATCAAGGGGTTCAACTCCCAGGGGGTGATCGCCATCAAGAACCGCGAGGTGACCAGCGACGACGTGCGCCGGGTCATCGACGCGGCCAAGGCCATCGCCATTCCCATGGACCGCGAGGTGATCCATATCCTCCCCCAGGAATTCATCATCGACGACCAGGACGGTATCAAGGAGCCCCTCGGCATGAGCGGGGTGCGGCTGGAAGCCAAGGTGCACATTGTCACCGGCGCCATCGCCAGCGCCCAGAATATCGTCAAAAGCTGCCAGCGGGCCGGCTGCGACGTGGCCGACATCGTCCTGGAACAGCTCGCCTCGGCCGAGGCGGTGCTGTCGCCGGACGAAAAAGAGCTGGGCGTGGCGATGATCGACATCGGCGGCGGCACCACCGATATCGCTATCTTCGTCGACGGCGCCATCAAACATACCGCTGTCCTTTCCCTGGGCGGCAACCATCTGACCAACGACATCGCCGTCGGCCTGCGCACCCCGGTGGGGGAAGCCGAGAAGATCAAGCAGCAGTACGGCTGCTGCCTGACCTCCATGGTCGGCAAGGACGAAACGATCGAAGTTCCTTCCGTCGGCGGGCGCGAACCGCGCATCCTTTCCCGGCAGCTCCTGGCGGAGATCCTCGAACCCCGGGTCGAGGAGATATTCACCCTGGTCAACCGTGAAATCGTCCGCAGTGGGTTCTCCGATCTCATCGCCTCGGGGGTGGTCATCACCGGCGGCACCTGCATCCTGCCGGGCATGCCCGAACTGGCCGAGCAGGTCTTCAGCCTGCCGGTGCGTCGTGGCCTGCCCCGGGACATCGGCGGGCTCTCCGACGTGGTCAATTCCCCGGTCTACGCCACCGGCGTGGGGTTGGTGAAGTATGGCAGCAAGAACCTGCAGACCAAGAATTTCAGCATCGGTCAGGAGAACGTTTTCGACAAGATCTTCCGGCGGATGAAAGAGTGGTTCGGAGAGTTTTTTTAAGGCAATCGACTGCCGGATTATGCTAGGATGCCAACCGATTGGACGCCGCCGCGAAGAGTGGCGCCCGAGCATAGCGAACGGAGGATTTCATGTTCGAATTTGACGAAAAGATCGATCAGACCGCGCGGATTAAAGTGATTGGCGTCGGCGGGGGCGGCGGTAACGCCGTCAACACCATGATCGCCTCGAAAATTGACGGGGTCGAATTTTATAGTGCCAATACCGATGCCCAGGCCCTGCGCGTCAGCCGCGCGCCGCTGAAGATCCAGCTCGGCGGCAAGCTGACCAAGGGACTCGGCGCCGGCGCCAACCC
>JAVFAR010000005.1:0-54241 GCA_034002365.1 Trichloromonas sp. | reverse complement strand
CGCCTGGAATTGGCCTTAACGGCGATGGGTGGCGATCCGGAAGGGCGTCAGCTGCTCGCCGCTTCGGGCATCTCCCACCTGGTGGGGGCCAAGGTCTCCCCTCCCGCCGCAGTGGTTGCGGCTTTTCCCCAGGAAGAAGCTCCGCCGCTCGCGGAGGAACCCGCCGCCCCCAGCCGTCTTCTCCCCCCCATTGAAACATCCCTGCCCGCTCCCGCGGTTCCCATTTCGCCGGTCACGGCCCCTTCGGTTGCAGCCCCCTCGCTGGTACAGGCTCCGGAACCGGAACCAGAACCAGAACCAGAACCAGAACCAGAACCAGAACCAGAATTGATTCAGGAGCCGGAAACGGCTGAGCCTTCCGAGGATGCGCTTGCCGCTGCCACTGGAACCGATGGTGTTTTCCGAGCAGAGGCCGCGGTCGTTGCTGGGGGCGAGACCATTGGGGAGCCTGCGATCGATGAGACGGAAATCCCCGCTGCTGCGGCCGAGGCCGCCCGGCAACCCGCCGTCGTTTCTTCGACGGGTCCGGGGCTTCAGGATCTGAGCGGTCCGGCTCCGGTCAATCTGGAGGCGGATGAGTTGAGCTATGATCGGGAGGCTTCCTTGTACACGGCGCGTGGGAGTGTACATCTGACCAAGGCTGGCGTGACCCTCGATGCGGACCAGATGCTTTTTAACGACCTGACCGGGGATGCCAACGCGACGGGAAATGTCTATCTCACCGATCCTTCGGGGAATCTGCGGGCGGAACAGGCCGATTACAACATGGATAAGGGAGTGGGCCGGATCCGCAGCGGTAAGGTTTTTATCAAGGAGCACAACTTCCATCTGGCCGGCGAAGAACTGAAGCGGATCGGCGAGCAGGATTACCAGTTGGAAAAGGGATTCTTCACTACCTGTGACGGTGAGGTTCCGTCCTGGAAGTTCGGCGCCCGGCATATCGATGTCACCCTGGGCAAATATGCCCGGGCCAGCAACGTCCTTTTCTATCTGCACGACTGGCCGGTCTTCTATCTCCCCTACATCGTCTTCCCCGCCAAAACCGAACGGGAGTCGGGCATGCTCATGCCTCGCTTCGGCTATTCGGACAAGCGCGGCGCCGAACTTTCCCTCGCTTATTACCAGGTGATCGCCCGTAATCAGGATGCGACGATTTTCGTCGATTATCTTTCCGATTTCGGTATCGGCCAGGGCGTGGAGTACCGCTACATCTTCGGCGCCGACAACGAAGGCACCCTGCGCGGTTATTACGTCAACAACATCCGCGATGAGTATCTGCGGGATAAGCTCAAGGATGAACCGGAGCTGGCCGACACCCTTGACGAAGATGACCGTTACGCCCTGGAATGGAATCATCTCGGCACCCTGCCCGGGGACTGGACGTTGAGCGCCGAGGTGGAATATGTCAGTAATCGGGACTACTTCGACGAATTCGGTACAGTGGCGGAGGAATACACCAAGGACCAGTCCGAGTCGGTGGTTTATTTGAGCCGCGCTATGGGGAACAACATTCTTGCCATGGAGTTGGATTACACCCAAGATCTCGCCGTCGATGACGACACCACTTTGCAGCGGTTGCCGGAAATTCGCTTTGATGCCCTGCGCCGGCGTCTTGGTGAAAGCCCTTTCTTTTTCGGTTTGGCTTCGACCTACACCTACTTCTGGCGGGAAGAAGAGCTGCTGATCGCTGATGATTCCAGCCTTGCTTACGATAAGGTTACGGGGCATCGGCTAAATGTCCGGCCGGCTCTTTCCATGCCGCTTCATCTTTTCCCCTGGCTTGAAGTCCTCCCCGAAGTCGGGTATCGCGAGCGTCTCTATGAAACCTCTTCGGCAGGTCCCGGTTTTGAGGAAGAGGGCCTCTATGATTTTTCCATGCGACTGGGCAGCAGTTTTTCGAAGGTCTTTCAGGGAGGGTTGGGGAACTACAAGAAGATTCGTCACAGTATCGATCCAGAGGTGTTTTATTCCTATGTCCCTGAACTGTCCCAGGATCATCTCCCCTATTTTGATGGCCAGGATCGGATACAGGCGACAAATCGCGTTACTTATTCGCTGACAAACCGTTTCACCGCTCGGGTGGAGCCTCAATCGGGGGTTGTCGATCACCTCGAGTTTCTCAGCTTGCGGGTTTCTCAGAGTTATGACATTCACCAATCTCGCCATGGTCGTGAAAACGTCGATGGCCGCGACCCTCTCTCGGATATTCGGGGTGAGCTTTTGTGGACGCCAACGCGAAGTTCTTTTATTGATTTCGATACCCGTTATGATTTTCATACCCGCACCCTGGACAGCTTCAATATTCGTACGGGGTTGCGTGATCCGGGGGGGAATAGCCTTTCGATGGACTACCGCTATACTCGAGAAAATTCCGAATATATTTCAGAGCTTACAGATTACGAGGGGGAGGGGACGGAATACATTGGGGGAGGTGTGACCACGGCCTTGCTCGCGCCCTTTTATTTGGGCTATCAATACAGGTACGATGTTCGCCAAAGAACGAGCCTGGAAAAGGTCTTCGATCTGGAGTATCGCTCTCAGTGCTGGAGTCTCTTTCTGACTTTTCGAGATCGGCTTGACGAGAGGGAATATGTCCTGGTCTTCGCTTTGAGTGGACTTGGCAATGTCTTTCGCATGGGCGGAAATTTGGGGAGCACCCAGGCTGCCGAGGAATAATTCTCGTTTTTTGCTCACGGAAGGAAACTCAAAAACCGGCGAAATCCGGTTTTTTTCAGTGACAGGCAATTAATTATTGACGTCAAATGTTGGCGTTTGCTAACTTATCGTTCGGTGTGTTGTCGGCCTCGCTGGCGGCGGCCGGGCCGAGTCTGTTGTTTTTGGGAGAAAGGAGGATTGGGGCTGCTTTGGAATGCCGTGACTTCATAACCTGATTGAGCACGAGGGAAAAAGGATGAAAAAATTTTTCAGACTGGTTATCATGGGCATGTTGTTGGTCTCCACCCTGCCTCACCCCGAAGTTTTCGCGGCCCCGAAAGCCGCAACGGTGCAAAAGGTGGTCAACATCAATACCGCGACCCTGGAGCAGTTGGAAGCCCTTCCTGGCGTTGGTCCGGTTTCGGCTCAGCGGATCCTTGAATACCGCGACCAAATCGGCCCTTTCAAGTCGGTGGACCAGCTGGTCGAAGTCAAGGGGATTGGTGAGAAATCTCTGGGTAAGTTTCGCGATCTGGTGACCGTTAAGTAGCCTCGGCCGTTTGGGGTGATAGATAATTTCATGTTTTCTCGGGCCGTGCCTTCTGGGGACGGCCCGGTTTTTAGGGTAATTCGATGGCGGAAAACGATTCTGCGGGCAAAAAAAACTGGCTTTCCCTCTGGCCGGCGCTCCTTGTCCTGGTGATTCTTGCTGTGGCGGTCTGGGGCGACAAGGGGATTCTGTGTGCCCTCCGTGCCAAACAGCAGAAGGAAGATCTGGCGCGCCAGGTACAGGCGCTGGAGGCGGTCAACCAGGAATTGCGCCGGGAGATTGAAAATCTCAAGTCCAATCCCCGCTTTCTTGAAGGCATCGCCCGCAAGGACCTGGGAATGGTCAAGGAGGATGAGCTGATATACCAGTTCCGTTCCCAGGGCAAAAATCCGTCCACCGACGTTTCCGCCACGAAGGCCGAAGACCCATCCCGCCCGTAGGTTTTTCTCTCCTCGCATCCGTCCCAATCCCTTCCCCTGTGCTCTTCTGTGGCCTCGGCCTTCCCCTTTCTTGACAGGTGCGTTCTCCAGGAGCTAGGATGAAGCTCCGTTCCGGTAACTATTGATGCGAGGAGCAACTCATGACCCATGACGTTCCCACCCTTTGCCCGCTTTGTGCCTGGCGAGCCCATTGTGCTAAGCGTTTTTCTCGCGGCGACGACTGTTCCTTGCATTGCCCGGACTTCAGTGAGGATGTCTTGCTGCGCAAGGAACGGGAGCTTGCCGAAGCACAGCGGACAGAAGAGCGTCAGGGCTGACTTCCGCCGGAGTACGGGCTGTGGGGTTTTGTTATTAACCGCCGAATTGTGGGGCGGAAGCGGATTTTGTCAAGTGTGCCGGTTTTGGAGGTTTTGAATGGTGAAGCAAATGCAGTCTCGCACCCAGAGGCGTATGGAGAAAAAACATGCGATTTTGCTTCTTGTCTTGCTGCTGGGGATTTCCCTGGTCAGTTTTTTTCTGGGAATCATGGTGGGACGGGGTTCCTCGGGGACCGCTGTCGCTCCAATCGAGTCGGTGACGCCCCCCTTACCGGTTCCTCCGCCACTGGCCGAATCGCTGCCGGTCGTTGAATCCCCTTCCACTCCGGCGGCCTTAGCGGTGCCTGTCGTCGAGGGGGCCGCAGACAAGCCGGCCCTGACTTTTTATGAAGCGCTGCCCAAGGGGGAACAGCCTCCTCTCGGCAGCGGAATCAACCTGCCTCCTCCGGAAAAACCGAAAAAGCCGGAGGCTTCGGCGGCCAAGCAGGAGCCGGCGCCCCTTCGCCCCCCCCCGCCGGTTCCCCCGGTTGCTGTCACGGCCGCTCCAGCCGCGTCTGCCGCTGCCACGGGTGCAACCGAAGTGCCCGCGCCGACGGTGAAAGTCGAAGCGCCGCCCACCCCCTTGCCCAAACCGGTAGCCCAGGGAACTTTCGTCGTGCAGGCCGCATCCTTCAAGACCCTTTCCGACGCCACCGCTTTGCGTGATCGTCTCATCAAAAAGGGCTATGGTGCCTATGTCCAGGAGGCGAACCTCGGTGACAAGGGGGTTTGGCAGCGGGTGATTGTAGGTCCTTATGCCGGAAACGAGGCCGTTTCCCAGGTGGTGGAGCGGTTAAAAAACGAAGAGCGCCTTTCAGGGATGATCAAAAAGCAGTAGGCCGACAGGGGCGGACGCAGGGGGCTTTCGCGGCTTTTCCGCGCAATTTTTTTGCTTGACTTGTTTCGGTGTTGCGGGTAAATTCCCGACTCCATGGCGCGGGGTGGAGCAGTCTGGTAGCTCGTCGGGCTCATAACCCGAAGGCCGAAGGTTCAAATCCTTCCCCCGCAACCAAGCTTCGAACCTCTTCGATGAGGTAAACATATTAGTTTAGACGGCGGTGTAGCTCAGTTGGTTAGAGCATGCGGCTCATATCCGCAGTGTCCGGAGTTCGAATCTCTGCACCGCCACCATTTACAACCCCCCTCCAGGATTCTGGTGGGGGGTTTGTCTGTTTGGCACGGGTAATCAATCTCTGATGGATAAGCTGTTTATCGAGAATGTCTTACAGCGGCAGTTGCTGGCGCCGGGCGAGCGGGTGCTGACCGCGGTCTCCGGTGGGGCCGATTCGGTGGCGCTGCTCGTTTTATTGCAGCGGAACGCTGAGGCTCTGGGGATCGAAGTCGCGGCGGCGCACCTGGATCATCGCATGCGCCCTGAAAGCGGCGAGGATGCCGAATTTGTCCGGCGCCTTTGCCTCGATCTGGACATCCCCCTGCATATCGGGACGCGGGACGTCCCCAAGCTTTCTCAGGCTTGGCGGGAAGGGCTGGAGGCCTCTGCCCGGCGTGCCCGCCGGGAATTTCTGGTGGCGACGGCGGCGGCCCGGGGATGTGTGAAGGTGGCCCTGGGGCACCATCGCGGCGACCAGGCCGAAACTCTGCTGCATCGGTTGCTCCGCGGTTCCGGCAGTTCCGGCCTGAGTGCCATGCAACCCTGGTCCCCTCCCTTCATTCGTCCCTTGCTCCCCTTTGCCCGCGAACAGCTGCGGGAATTTCTGGCGGAGCAGGGATGCCCCTTCATCGATGATGCCAGTAATCGTGACCCCCGATTTACCCGGAACCGGATCCGCCATCAGCTTCTGCCCCTTCTCGAAAGCTTCAACCCGCGGGTCGAAGAACATCTGTGTCGCCTGTCGGAGCGCCTTTCCGTGGAAGAAGACTTCTGGCGGGAACGGGAGGACGGGGCCTTAAAACAGGTTATGCTCGACCGTAGCGATGGATTGAGCTTGTCTCGCGGGCTGTTGCTCCAATTGCATCCTGCTTTGCTGCCGCGGGTATTGCGGCGGGCACTGGCGGAAGTGCGGGGCGATTTGCAGGGCATTGCCTCCTGTCATCTGTCCGCCGTGCGCGCTCTGGCGGAATCCGAGCATCCCCAAGGGGAGCTTGATCTGCCCGGCGCCTGGATCGGGCGACGTTATGAGCGGTTGTGGCTACGCAGGGAGCGTCCGCTGGAGACGGCGATCGCACCCCTGACGATTTCCGGTCCCGGGAAATATGCCCTGGCCGATGGGGGGGAATTGCAGGTTTCGGTGGAAGGCGTCCCCGGCGGAGAGACGGCGCTGGTCGCTGAATTCGACGGGTTTTTTATCGATTTTCCCCTGCAGTGGCGGCCTTTTTGCCCAGGGGATCGGTTCCATCCCGACGGGGCGCCCGGCGGGAAGAAGCTCAAATCCTTCTTTATCGATCAAAAGATGGAGAAGGAAAAGCGACATTCCCTCTGGCTCTTGGCGGCGGATGAAGTCCTCTGGGTGGCGGGGGTGCGGCGTTGTCATGGCTATCGCCCCGAAGCGGCCTGCGAACGGGTTCTGCGCTTTGTCTATCGCCCCGGGAAGGCCCACGAAAACGGGTTGTGAAATCGCTATCCGTATGTTAAGTTTCCAAACCCGCGCATTTCCCACGTGCAAGAGCCTTGCGCGGACTTCATTGGCGACAAATTAAAGTGCTTAGGGGGTACTGTGAATCAATTCTATAAAAATCTCGCGCTCTGGCTGGTCATTTCCCTGGTCATGATCCTGCTCTTCAATATGATGACGCAGAAAGGTCAGGAACAGAAGCCCATCACCTATACGGCTTTTCTGGCGGCGGTGGAAGAGGGGCGGGTGCGGGAAGTCACGGTGCAGGGATCCAATGTCGAAGGGAAGTATCAGGACGATACCCTGTTCAAGACCTTCGCCCCGGACGATCCCGCGCTGATCACTCAACTGCGTGAAAAAGGGGTGGAGATCCAGGCGCGTCCCGCCGAAGACCGCAGCTTCTGGTTTACGCTGATGGTCTCCTGGGGGCCGATTCTGTTGCTGATCGCGGTTTGGGTCTTTTTCATGCGCCAGATGCAGTCAGGCGGCGGCAAGGCCATGAGTTTCGGTAAGAGCAAGGCCAAGCTGCTCACCGATAACCAGGCCCAGGTCACTTTCAAGGATGTGGCCGGGATTGACGAGGCCAAGGACGAGCTTGAAGAGATCGTTTCCTTTCTGAAGGAGCCCAAGAAGTTCTCTCGCCTGGGCGGCCGCATTCCCAAAGGGGTGCTGTTGTGCGGCTCCCCCGGCACCGGCAAGACCCTGCTCGCCCGCGCCATCGCCGGCGAGGCGGGGGTGCCTTTCTTCTCCATCTCCGGGTCGGATTTCGTCGAGATGTTCGTCGGGGTCGGCGCCAGCCGGGTTCGCGACCTCTTTGTGCAGGGGAAGAAGAATGCCCCCTGTATCATCTTCATCGACGAGATTGATGCCGTCGGCCGCCATCGTGGCGCCGGTCTCGGCGGCGGCCATGACGAGCGGGAGCAGACCCTCAATCAGTTGCTGGTGGAGATGGACGGCTTCGAGTCGAACGAAGGGGTTATTCTGATCGCCGCCACCAACCGCCCCGATGTTCTCGACCCGGCCCTTTTGCGCCCCGGCCGTTTCGACCGCCAGGTGGTGGTGCCCCGTCCCGATGTCAAGGGCCGTCTGAAAATCCTCAACGTTCATGCCCGCAAGATTCCGCTGGATGCCGATGTCGATATGGAAGTCGTGGCCAAGGGCACGCCCGGTTTTTCCGGCGCCGACCTCGCCAACCTGATCAACGAGGCGGCCCTTCTGGCCGCCCGTGCCAACAAGGCCCAGGTCAACATGGCGGATCTGGAAGCGGCCAAGGACAAGGTGATGATGGGGGCCGAACGGCGCTCCATGGTCATTACCGAGGAGGAGAAGAAGGTGACCGCCTACCATGAGGCCGGCCATGCCCTGGTGGCGATCTTCATCCCTGGTGCCGATCCGGTGCACAAGGTCTCGATCATCCCCCGCGGCCGCGCCATGGGCGTCACCATGTATCTGCCGGAGCAGGAAAAATACAACGAAACCCGGGACGGGCTGCATATCCGCATTTGTACCCTGCTCGGCGGCCGGGTTGCCGAAGAGATCATCTTTTCCAGCATCACCAGCGGCGCGAGCAACGACATCGAGCGGGCCACCGCTATTGCCCGCAAGATGGTCTGCGAATGGGGTATGAGCGAAAAGCTGGGCCCGATCTCCTACGGGGAAAAGGAAGGAGAGGTTTTCCTCGGGCGCGACATGGGGCACATGAAGAATTACAGCGAGGCTACCGCTGTCGAAATCGATGAGGAGATCAAGCGCATCGTCAAGGAGAACTACGAGCGCACCCGGCAGATTCTGCAGGAGCAGAAAGCCGCACTGGTTACCGTGGCGGAAGCGCTTCTGGAAAAAGAAAATCTCGATGGCGCGGAGATCAAAGCGCTGGTATTCGGCTCCTCGACCGAGGCTGTTATTCCCGAATCGGTTGCCTGATGCCGGTTCCGCCGCGCCTCTTGCAGATCACGGATGAGGCCGAGGCCCGTTCCGAACTGCTTCGCATCGGCGCCGACCCGGCGGGCATCGCCCGCATGGCGCCGAAAATGGTGGGGCGACTGATTAAGCTTCGCGCTATTTCCTGCCCCGCCGCGAACATCCTCAAGCAGGAAATGCTTTCCCTGGGTGGCGATGCGGCCGTGGCCCGGGGGAGCGTCGCCTGTTCGCTTCCCACGACCGATGTCTTGTTGATCGGCTCCCTCAAGCAACTCAGGCTGCTGGTCGAGCGTCTCGGCCGGCAGCCTTTTGGCCTGCGCGAGCAGGCGGCCCGGATCAGTATCCTGCTCGAACGTCTGCAGCAACCGCCGACCTTCCTGCGCGGTCGGGGATTGCACCTCGAGCTGGAGCGGCCGCGGATCATGGGGATTCTCAACGTCACTCCCGACTCCTTTTCCGACGGTGGCCGTTACTTTTCCCTCTCCAGCGCCCTGGAGCGGGCGCGCGAGATGGAACGGGAAGGGGCCGACCTGATCGATGTCGGCGGGGAGAGCACCCGCCCCGGCGCTCCGGAAATTTCCCCGCAGGAAGAGATCGACCGGGTCGTTCCGGTGGTCGAGGCCCTGGCCCGCGAGACCTCCTGCCCGATTTCGGTCGATACCAGCAAAAGCGCCGTGGCCCGTGCCGCCTTGGCCGGCGGCGCTCATTTCATCAATGACGTCAGCGGGTTGCATTTCGATCCGGCGATGGCGGCGGTGGTCGCCGAAGCCGGTGCCGGACTCTTTCTCATGCATACCCGGGGACTGGCCGCGACCATGCAGGCCGATACCGGGTACGGCGATCTGGTCGGGGAAATTCTCGAATACCTGCAGGCGGGGATGGCGCGGGCACAAGCCGCCGGTATTCCCGAAGAGGCTCTCGCGGTCGACCCGGGTGTCGGCTTTGGCAAGGATGTTGCCGGTAACCTGGAGATTCTCCGTCGCCTCGGCGAATTCCGGGCCTTGGGACGCCCCCTTCTGCTGGGAACGTCCCGCAAGAGTTTTATCGGCAAGGTTCTCGGTCAACCCGAGCCTTCGCGACGCCTTTACGGGACCCTGGCGACGGTCGCTCTCGGCGTCCGGGCTGGGGCGATGATCCATCGGGTGCACGAGGTCGCTCCGGCGCGGGAGGCGGCCGTGATGGCCTGGGCGATACAAGGCGGAGGCGCCGTGACGGAAACCCTTTGATCTGACTGGTGGGGCATGGGCGGGTTGTTCAACGATCTGAAAAATTTCCGATGGCTGCTTGATCTCCTCGACATCGGCCTGGTCGCCTTTGTCATTTACCGGATCATGCTGCTCATCAAGGGAACCCGCGCCGTGCAGATGCTTCTCGGTCTGGCGGTGATTCTTGGGGTCTATGTCTCCTCCCAGGTCAGCGGTCTCTACACCCTGCACTGGATTCTCGACAACTTCCTCTCCTCGATTATCCTGGTCATCGTCGTGCTCTTCCAGAACGACATCCGGCGGGCGCTGATCCATGTCGGTCGGAATCCGTTTTTTGCCGATCTCTCCTACAAGGAAGAGACCGAGGTCATGGACGAGCTGGTCAAGGCCTGTGTCAGCATGGCCAGCAAGCGTATTGGCGCCCTCATCGTCATCGAGCGGGAAACCGGACTCAAGGATTTTCTCGAAGTCGGCGTCGAGATCGACGCCAAGGTTTCCAGCGATCTGATTACCTCGATCTTTCTGCCTTATTCTCCCATTCACGACGGCGCCCTGGTTCTGCAGCAGGGGCGGATCAAACGCGCAGGCTGTTTTTTGCCCCTCTCCCAGAACCCCGATATCAGCAAAACCCTGGGAACCCGCCATCGTGCCGCCATCGGCCTGACCGAACTGGTCGACGCCGTGGCCATTGTCGTGTCGGAGGAGACCGGCAAGATTTCCGTGGTGGTCGGCGGGCGGATTACCCGTGACCTTGATTCCACCTCCCTGAAGCGGGTTCTGACTCGGCTTTTCGAACCTCGCGGCGGCAAGCCCAAGAAGAAGCGGTAGACCATGTTCAGGCGACTGACGGAAAATATCTTTCTCAAGCTGCTGTCTCTGGCTTTTGCCCTGATCCTGTGGTTTTTTGTCATGGGTGAGCAGAAGCAGGAGCTTTCCTACTCGGTTCCCCTGGCGATCAAGAATCTGCCGGCCAATCTGATGGTAGCCAACGAAATTCCCAGCCAGGTCGACGTCCGCATCAGCGGGCCGCGGACGCTCCTGATGAATCTCGACCCCAAGGATATGGGGATTGCCGTCGACCTGAAGGGTCTGCAGCCGGGAGTGACCTCCTTCCGGCGCCTGGAAGAACTTTTCAACCTTCCCGGAGCCCTGAAAATCACCCGCCTTTCCCCCTCCTTTGTCGATGTCCGGCTGGAGCGGATCAAGGACAAGAAGGTGCCGGTCAAGCTGGTCGTCAGCGGCGCCCCGGCTCCCGGCTTCGAGCTGCGCGAGATTCAGTTGACGCCGGCCGAGGTGCTGGTGGAAGGGGCGGAAGGCGAACTCAAGAACATTGCCCAAGTGGAGACCGATCCCGTGGAAATCGAAGGGGTGCGGGACAGCTTCAGCCTGATCGTGCCGATCGATTACCGGGGCCGATACACCTATCTCAAGGAAGATCGTACCGTCGAGGTGCATGTCACTATCGTCAAATTGCCGGAACCGGAAATCCCCGCACCCGAAGTGGTTGAAGGGGAGCAGACAGGAGAAGAGAAGGAATGAGCAAAAGGCTTTTCGGCACGGACGGCGTGCGCGGGGTGGCCAACATCCATCCCATGACCACCGAGATCGTCATGCAGCTGGGCCGCGCCGCCGCCTATATTTTCAAGGATAAGGATGAAAAACGCCGGCACCGGATCGTCATCGGCAAGGATACCCGGCTTTCCGGATACATGATCGAGAACGCCCTGGTGGCGGGGATCTGCTCGATGGGGGTGGATGTGCTGCTGGTGGGGCCGCTGCCGACTCCGGGGATCGCCTTCATCACCGCCTCCATGCGTGCCGACGCCGGGGTGGTGATTTCCGCCTCCCATAACCCCTACCAGGACAACGGCATCAAGTTCTTTGACGGCACCGGCTTCAAATTGCCCGATGAGACCGAACTGAAGATCGAGGATCTGATCTATTCAAAAAAGATCGATTCCCTGCGCCCGGTCGCCTCGGAGGTCGGCAAGGCCTTCCGCATTGACGACGCCAAGGGGCGTTACGTCGTCTTTCTCAAGGCGGCCTTCCCCAAGGATCTCGATCTCAAGGGCTTGCGGATCGTCCTCGACTGCGCCAATGGGGCCGCCTACAAGGTGGCGCCGGCGGTTCTGGAGGAGCTTGGCGCCGAGGTCATCCCCATCGGCGTCGCGCCCAACGGCACCAACATCAATGCTGGCTGTGGCTCCCTGTATCCCAAGGTGATCGCCGACGCCGTGGTGGAAAACCGCGCTCATCTCGGCATCGCCCTCGACGGCGACGCCGACCGGGTGATTTTCGTCGACGAGTTCGGCAACGAGGTCGACGGCGACCATATCATGGCGATCTGCGCCACGGACATGCTGGCCAAGAACCAGCTGGCGAAGAAGACCCTGGCGGCGACGGTGATGAGCAACATGGGGCTCGATATCGCTTTGAAAAAAGCCGGCGGCCAGGTGGTGAAGACCGCCGTTGGCGACCGCTACGTGGTGGAGGAGATGCTGCGGCACGGCTACAACCTCGGCGGCGAGCAGTCGGGACACATGATCTTTCTCGATCACAACACCACCGGGGACGGCATGATCTCGGCCCTGCAGGTGCTGGCGATCATGCAGCGCAGCGGCAAACGCCTCTCCGAACTGGCCGAGGTGATGATCTCCCTCCCCCAGGTTTTGCACAATGTTCGCGTCAAGGAGCGGCGGGATATCGCCCAGATCCCCGAGGTGCAAAAGGTCATCGACGCCGTCGAGGAGAAGCTGGCGGGCAAGGGGCGGGTGCTGATCCGCTACTCGGGGACCGAGCCCCTGCTGCGGATCATGCTCGAAGGGCAGGATAAGTACCAGATCACCGAAATGGCCCACGAAATCGGCGCCGTCATCGAGCGCCACCTGGGCGGCACCAAGGAGGGGAAGTAACCGTGGCGCGACTGGGAGTCAATGTCGATCATGTCGCCACCGTCCGTCAGGCCCGGGGAACGAGCGAACCCGACCCGGTGACGGCGGCGGCCCTGGCCGAGCTAGCCGGCGCCGACAGCATCACCGTGCATCTGCGCGAGGACCGGCGCCACATCCAGGATCGCGACCTCTTCATCCTGCGGCAGACGCTCAAGACCCGGCTCAATCTGGAAATGGCGGCGACCGACGAGATGCTCGGCATCGCCCTCAAGGTCCGCCCCGGCTGTGTCACCCTGGTGCCGGAAAAGCGCGAGGAACTGACCACCGAGGGGGGACTGGACGTCCTGCGCCATCGCCAGTTGCTGAAAAAGCAGATCGAGACGCTGCGCCAGGAGGGAATCATCGTCAGCCTCTTCGTCGATCCGGATCTGGAACAAATCAAGGAAGCCCATCGCCTGGGCAGCGACGCCGTCGAGATCCATACCGGCGCCTATTGCGAAACCCGCCGCTACGACAAGCGCTACGCCGAACTGATCAAAATCCAGGAAGCGGTGCGCGCCGGCAACAAGCTTGGCCTGGGGGTCAATGCCGGCCACGGCCTCGACTACCGGAATGTGCAGGATGTGGTGGCGCTCGGCGGCATCGACGAGTTCAATATCGGCCACAGCATCATTTCCCGGGCGGTCCTGGTCGGCCTGGAGCGGGCGGTGCGCGAGATGGCCGCACTGGTGCGGCCGGGGGAATAGGATGGCGATCGCCGGGGTCGGCACCGATCTGAGCCGCGCTTCGCGCTTCCGGCGTTTTCTCGAAAAGGGCAATCAGGCGCTCATTCAGCGGATCTTCACCGCGAGCGAACAGGCCTACTGCCTGCCGAAACCCGATCCGTCGCCGCATCTGGCCGCCCGTTTCGCGGTCAAGGAGGCCTTTCTCAAGGCCCTCGGCCTGGGGCTGCGGGAAGGGATCAGCTGGCAGGACATGGAGGTCCTTCGCGACGATCTCGGCAAGCCCTCCCTGGCCGTCAGCGGCCGGGCCGCGGAAATTCTCGCCGAGCGGGGGATCGCCGCCATTCATCTTTCCTACAGTCACGAGGGCGATTACGCCAGTGCCGTAGTGATTCTGGAGCGACCATGAAACTCTTGACCGCCGCGCGAATGCGCGAACTCGACCGTCAGGCCATCGAAGATCTTGGTATTCCCGGCGTGGTTCTCATGGAAAATGCCGGGCGGGGGGCGGCCGCCCGGTTGAGTCGGCGCTACGCCGAACTTTTCCCCGGCCCGCTGCTGATTCTGGCGGGGAAGGGGAACAACGGCGGCGACGGCTATGTCATCGCCCGGCATCTGCTCAACTGGGGATGGCAAGTGCAGACCCTGGTTCTCGCCGAACCGTCGGCGATCGTCGGCGATGCTTCCGTCAATCTCGATATCCTGACCCGCATGGGCGGCCAGGTGGCGTTCGTCCCCGATGAACACCGGCTGCTGACGGCCCTGGATGATCTCGGCTCGACCCGTCTGGTGGTCGATGCCCTCTTCGGCACCGGTCTCTGCGCTCCGGTACGCGGCCATTACGGGCGGGCCATCGACTGGATCAATGCGTTTGGGCGGCCGGTGGTGGCAGTGGATATTCCTTCCGGTGTCGATGCCACCCAAGGCTCCCTGCTCGGCAAGGCGGTGCGCGCCGATCTGACCCTGACCTTCGCCGCGCCCAAGCTGGGGCAGGCCCTTTATCCCGGGCTGGCCCAGGTCGGCACCCTGGAGGTTCTCGATATCGGCATGCCCGCGACCCTGCTGGCGGCTTGCGAGGACGACTTTAGCCTCGTCAGCGCCGCCGAGGCCGCGCCCTTGCTCCCGCCGCGCCCGGCGACCGGGCACAAGGGAACCTTCGGCCATCTGCTGGTGGTGGCCGGCTCCCGGGGCAAGACCGGCGCGGCGGCACTGACCGCCGAAGGGGGATTGCGCATGGGCGCCGGGCTGGTGACCCTGGGCTGTCCCCTGTCGGCCCAGCCGGCCATGGCGATCAAACTCACCGAAGTGATGACCGCGCCCCTGGCCGAGGCCGATGGCGCCCTGGCCCTGGCGGCCGGGGAGGAGCTTCGCGCCCTGTGGCAGGATAAGGAAGCCCTCGCCATCGGCCCGGGGCTCGGCCAGTCACCGGATACGATGGAACTGGTCTGTAAGCTGGTACGCGAGTGTCCCTTGCCCATGGTCATCGACGCCGACGGCCTCAACGCCCTGGGTCCGCACCCCAGCTTTCTGCGGGATATCCCCGATCTGCAGGCGGTCCTCACGCCCCATCCCGGCGAGATGTCCCGCCTGACCGGGACCTTCGTCGCCGACATCGAGGCCGACCGGGTCGGCGCGGCCCGCCGTTTCGCCCTGGATTATCGGGTGACGCTGGTGCTCAAGGGCGCACGCACCGTCGTCGCCTTGCCCGACGGCCGGGTACGGATCAATGCCGGCGGCAACCCCGGCATGGCCAGCGGCGGCATGGGCGATGCCCTGACCGGGATCATCGGCGGGCTTTTGGCCCAGGGGCTGTCGGCCGAGTCCGCCGCCGTCCTCGGGGTTTACCTGCATGCCCTGGCCGGGGACCGTCTCGCGGCGCGCCAAGGCAACTCGGGGCTCTTCGCTTCCGACCTGCTGCGGGAGCTGCCCGCCGCCCGTGCCGCCCTGGCCGCCGGGGAAATCGAAGACCGCCTTTCCTGAGGCCGGCCCGGCAGTTTTTGCCGGTACTTATCCCATCAACGAGGAGATCTCATGCTGACCGCGAAAGATATCATGACCACCCGGGTCTACACCGTCACCGCCGAGACCGAGGTGGACGAACTGGCCCGGCTCTTTGCCCAGTACAACGTCAACGCCCTGCCGGTGGTGGATGGCGAAGGGCGCCTGGAAGGGGTGGTGACGGAGACGGATCTGGTCGAGCAGGACAAACCCCTGCACATTCCCACGGTCATTTCCATCTTCGATTGGGTTTTCTATCTGGAAAGCGAAAAGACCTTCCAGGAGGAAGTCAAGAAAATCACTGCCCGCAAGGTCGGCGAGATCTGCTCCCGCGAGGTCGCTACCTGTACTCCCGACACCCCGGTCGCCGACATCGCCGGGATGATGGTCGACCGCTCGGTGCATCTTATTCCGGTGGTCGATGGCGAGAAAATGGTCGGGGTCGTGGCGCGTTTCGACATTATCCGCTCCATGCGCTCCTGAGCCGTGCACTCCTGGACGCTGGAAACGAACTCCCCGGAGCGGACCCGGGAACTGGGGGCGGCCCTGGGGCGTTTGCTTGGCTCATCCTCGGTGGTGCTGCTGCACGGCGAGCTGGGGACCGGCAAGACCTGCTTTACCCAGGGGCTGGCCCGGGGGCTGGAGGTCGCCGCGGATGAACCAGTGACCAGTCCTTCCTACACCCTGATGAATCCCTACGCGGGGCGGGCGCCTCTCTATCATTTCGACCTCTACCGGCTGGTTTCGGTGGAGGATCTGGTTGATCTCGGCTTTGAGGATTATCTCCATGGGGCCGGGGTGACGGTTGTGGAGTGGGCCGATCGTTTCCCGGAACTGATGCTGGAGGGACTGCGGGTGCGGCTGGAGCACACAACGGACGACGTCCGCCGGATTACCCTGGAGGCCGACGGGGAAGCCTATGGCCAGCTGCTCGATTCGTTGCGTCGGGACTGGATGCGTACGGGAGATTAAATGGTGAAGGAATACGATCTGGCGGTCATCGGCGGCGGTCCCGGGGGGTATGTCGCCGCCATTCGCGGCGCCCAGCGCGGTGCCCGGGTCTGTCTGGTGGAATCCGATGCGGTGGGGGGAACCTGCCTCAACCGGGGCTGCATTCCGACCAAGGCCCTCTATAGCAGCGCCCGCCTGCTGCGCTCCCTGCGCGACGCCGCCAACCACGGCATCCGCCTCGGTGAGCCCGTCTTCGATTTCGCCGCGACCGTTGACCGCAAGGATGGCGTCGTCTCCCAGCTGGTCGGCGGAGTCGCGCAACTGCTCAAGGGCAACGGTGTCGATCTCTACTTGGGTCGGGGTTTTCTCGAAGGTCCGGGCCGGGTCGGAATCCGCGGCCAGGGGGCGGTCGGGCACCTGCGCGCCAAGTCCATTATTCTGGCCACCGGCGGGCGTCCGCTGGTCCCCGAGGGCTTCGCGCCGGGCGGGAAAAATGTTTTGACCAGCGATGAATTTCTTGCTATTAAGGATCTTCCCAAGAGCCTGCTGATTGTCGGTGGCGGCTACATAGGCTGCGAATTCGCCGGGATTTTTTCCACCTTCGGCGTCGCTGTGACCATTGTAGAACAGCTTCCCGCGCTGCTCGCGCGCAGCGGCCGGCAGGCGGTGCGCGAAGTGGAAAAGTCCTTCAAGTCGGCCGGGGTCAAGCTTCATCTCGACACCGCCGTCACGGATGTCGAAACCCGCTCCGATGGGGTCCATGTCCGGCTTGCCAACGGCGAAACTCTCCAGGCCGAAAAAATCCTCCTTTCCGTCGGGCGTCGTCCCAACAGTGAAGGGCTCGGGCTCGAAGAACTCGGAGTGCGTCTGGAGCGGGGCGCCGTGGCGGTCGATGACGGGATGCGTACGAACGTCGGCGGGCTCTATGCCATCGGCGATCTGACCGGCGGCTGGCAATTGGCCCATGTGGCCTCCTATCAGGCCGAGATCGCCGTGGAAAACGCCTTGGGCGGGGAGGCCCGGGCCGATTACCGGGTGGTGCCGAGCATCGTTTTCACCGATCCGGAGATCGCCCAGGTCGGGCTGACCGAGGAGCAGTGCCGGGAGCAAGGCCTCGCTTATCAGGTGGGGCGCTTCGCTTATCTCGCCTCGGGCATGGCCCTGTGCGCGGGAGAGCCGCGCGGCACGGTGAAGATTCTGGCGGAGCAGGACGGCGGGCGGATTCTCGGCGTGACCATCGTCGGCGCCGACGCCTCGTCACTCATTGCCGAGGCCTCTTTGGCCATGAGCCGCAAGCTGTCGGCGGGGGAACTGGCCGCGGGGATTCGCGCCCATCCCAGTCTGCCGGAGATGATTAAGGAGGCCGCCGAGGATCTCTCCGGGATGGCGGTTCATCGGCTGGGGCGTGCGGCGTCCCGGCGCAAATCATCCGACGCTTAACCTATACGACCCCTAAAGTCGTTTTTTCCAAAAGGAGGAAGAGGGAATTATGGCCCTGGTTGTGCAGAAGTACGGCGGGACTTCCGTAGGCACCATCGACAGGATCCGCAACGTCGCTCGTCGCGTGGCCAAAACCTACGACGAAGGCAACGATGTGGTGGTTATCGTTTCGGCCATGGCCGGCGAAACCAACAAGCTTGTGGCGCTCGCCAACGAAATGTGCGAGTTTCCCAGCGAGCGCGAATACGATGTGCTGGTCGCCACCGGCGAGCAGGTGAGCATGTCGCTCCTTTCCATGTGCCTGCAGTCGATGGGTTACAAGGCCAAGAGCTACTGCGGCTTTCAGATCCCCATTGTCACCGACAGCGTTTTTTCCAAGGCGCGCATCGAAAAGATCGACGACAAGAAGATCCGCGATGATCTCAAGAGCGGTACCATCGTCATCGTCGCCGGATTCCAGGGGGTCGACAAGGACGGCAACATCACCACCCTTGGGCGCGGCGGTTCCGATACCTCGGCGGTGGCGGTGGCGGCGGCGGTCAAGGCCGACGTCTGCGAGATCTTCACCGACGTCGACGGTATCTACACCACCGATCCGCGCATCGTTCCGGACGCCTCCAAGATGGAAAAGGTTTCCTACGACGAAATGCTCGAGATGGCGTCCCTCGGCTCCAAGGTGCTGCAGATCCGCAGCGTCGAATTCGCCAAGAAATACGGCGTGGTGGTTCACGTCCGTTCGAGTTTTAACGACAATCCAGGTACTCTGGTCACGAAGGAGGATGCTGATATGGAAGCCGTTCTGGTTTCGGGAATTACCTACAACAAGGATGAAGCCAAGATTTCCGTGCTGCGGGTTCCCGACAAGCCGGGGATTGCCGCTAAGATCTTCTCCCCCCTGTCCCACGCCAACATCACCGTGGACATGATCATCCAGAACGTCTCCCATGAAGGGTATACCGACCTGACCTTCACCGTGCCCAAGAGCGATTTCAAAAAGGCGCTGAAGATCGTCGAGGAGACCGCCAAAGAGACGGGCGCCGCTTCCGTCACCAGCGACGAAAGCATCGCCAAGGTGTCCATCGTCGGCGTCGGCATGCGTTCCCACTCGGGCGTGGCCAGCAAGATGTTCCAGACTCTCTCCCAGGAGGGGATCAACATTCAGATGATCTCCACCAGCGAAATCAAGGTGTCCTGCGTCATCGACTCCAAATACACCGAACTGGCGGTGCGGGTGCTGCACGAGGCCTTCGGTCTGGCCAAAAAAGACGTCAAGGCCGAGTAAAGACAGTTTCTCACGTCAATCGGGCTCAGTCGTAGGGGCGACGCATGCGTCGCCCCTGCCTGCATTGTCCAGGTTGCGGAAACCGGGGATACAAGCATGAATCAGATCAAGCTCTACGATACGACTCTGCGGGACGGCACGCAGGCCGAGGAAGTCTCCTTTCTGGTGGCGGACAAAATCCGCATCGCCCAGCTGCTGGACGATCTGGGTATCCATTATATCGAGGGGGGCTGGCCCGGTTCCAATCCCAAGGACATCGCCTTTTTCAAGGACATCAAGAAAGTCTCTTTGAAGCAGGCGAAGATCGCCGCCTTCGGGTCGACGCGCCGGGCCAATACCACGCCGGACAAGGACAACAACATCCGTACCCTGGTTCAGGCCGAGCCGGATACCGTGACCATCTTCGGCAAAACCTGGGATTTTCATGTTCACGAGGCCTTGCGCATCAGCCTCGAAGAAAATCTGGAACTGATCTACGACTCCCTGGCCTATCTCAAGCAGCATGTCGGCGAGGTCGTCTACGACGCCGAGCACTTTTTCGACGGCTTCAAGGCCAACCCCGAATACGCATTGAAAACCCTGCAGGCCGCCCAGCAGGCCGGGGCCGACTGCATCGTGCTGTGCGATACCAACGGCGGCACCCTGCCCCATGAGCTGCCGGCGATCATCGAGCAGGTCAAGCAGACGGTCGCCACGCCCCTGGGGATTCATACCCACAACGACGGCGAGTGCGCGGTGGCCAACTCCCTTACCGCCGTGGCCCACGGCATCGTCCATGTGCAGGGGACGATCAACGGCTTCGGCGAGCGCTGCGGCAACGCCAACCTCTGCTCCATCATTCCCGCCCTGCAGCTCAAAATGGGCAAAAACTGCGTTGGTGAAAGTCAGCTCAAATCCCTGCGCCAGCTCTCCCGCACCATTTACGAACTGGCCAACATGGTGCCGAACAAGCACCAGGCCTATGTCGGCAACTCGGCCTTCGCCCACAAAGGCGGGGTGCATGTCTCCGCCATCCAGCGCCATCCCGAAACCTACGAACACATCCGGCCCGAGCTGGTCGGCAACTGCACCCGGGTGCTCGTCTCCGATCTCTCCGGGCGTTCCAACATCCTGGCCAAGGCCGAGGAATTCAACATCAACCTTGACAGCAAGGACCCCGTCACTCTGGAGATCCTGGAAAACATCAAGGATCTGGAGAACAAGGGCTTTCAGTTCGAAGGGGCCGAGGCCTCTTTCGAACTGCTCATGCGCCGGGCGCTCGGCACATTGCGTAATTACTTCTCGGTCATCGGTTTCCGGGTCATCGACACCAAGCGTCATGAGGATGAAAAACCCATTTCCGAAGCGACCGTGCAGGTCAAGGTCGGCGGGCGCATCGAGCATACCGCCGCCGAAGGCAACGGTCCGGTCAACGCCCTCGACAATGCCCTGCGCAAGGCCCTGGAGAATTTCTATCCGCGACTGAAGGAGATCCGCCTTTACGACTACAAGGTCCGGGTCCTCCCGGCGGGGAAGGGAACGGCCTCCTTCACCCGCGTCCTCATCGAATCGGGGGACAAGGAAGGACGGTGGGGGACGGTGGGGGTCAGCGACAATATTATCGACGCTTCTTACCACGCCCTGGTCGACGCTTTGCAGTACAAACTGCTCAAGGATCAGGACAGCTGAGGGTGTGCCCGCCCCGGGGAACCTCCCTGCTGGTGGGGGTTCTCGTCCTTTGTCTCGGCTTTTTCGGCGGCCGGCGGCTCTTCCTCGACGAAGAACCGCCGGCCGCCGAACGTTCCGCTTCACGCGCCCTGCCGGTTTGGCTCGGGCCGGGCTTTGCGCGCCCGGGTCTCCATCAATTATCTGACGCTTCTTCCTGGGAGGGCGTCATTGAATTGACGGGTGGGGGCGCTGTTCGGGAATGGCTGTCCCGGGAGCTTGCCGTCCGGCCGCCCCAGGCGGGCGAACGTTTATCCCTGGGCCCCAGCGAAGCCGGAAAGCCCGTTCTGGTCAGGGATTGGCTGCCGGCGGAGCAGCGCATGGCGCTGGGGGTGGCATTGCATCCGGAGCGCATGAGCCTGGAAGACTGGCAGGCGTTGCCGGGGATTGGCCCCCGCCTGGCGGAACGAATCGAAGCGGACCGTCAAAAAAATGGCGATTTTGGTGAGTTTGATGCTTTGATCCGGGTGAAGGGGGTGGGAAGGAAGTCCCTTGAACGTTGGCGCAAATATTTTGAATAAATGATAAGTACCTGATAAATATTGGAAAGTTCTGAAAAAGAAGGGCCTTTTATCGCCTTCCCAGGGATTCTGGCACGCCTTGTGTAAACACTTATGAGTGTTGACAAGGGGTTTGCCCTGTTGAATTCCATCCAAGGAGAGAGCCATGAAATGTCCTAAGTGCCGAGCCAGGATGTACGCCGAGAAATATTACGATTTCGTCCGTTCCTTCGACGCCTGGAAATGCTGCTCCTGCGGAGAGTTGCTCGATCCCGCCATTGTCGCCAACCGCGCCCGCAACAATCAGTATTTCCTCGGCTGAGCGATTCATTCTCCAAACCGTGCCCCTTCAAGCGCCGGAAACCTTGGGTTTCCGGCGCTTTTTTATAGGTGCGCGGGGAGAGCGGCGGAAGCGGGGGGTAGGGCGGTCAGGTTTCTTGCCATTCCGGCCTGGAATTGCTAGAGTTTGGCTGCATTCGCGGGCCGCTCAAGCGGCTCATCCCGCTGTTTCACCCCTCCGTTTCCTGCTTCGACCGATATGAGGCCTTCCATGCTTTCTCCGATCATCCTCACCCCCCTTGCAGATTCCATGCAGGAAGCCACCCTGGTGCGCTGGCATGTCCAGGAAGGAAGCCGTGTGGAGCCGGGCGCGCCCCTGGCCGAATTCAGCACCGGTGGCGCTCCTTTGCTTTTGACCGCCCGCGAATCCGGCGAGGTGGTGGTGTTGCGGATTGAGGAAGGGCGGACCGTGCCGGTCGGAACCCTGCTGGCGGTGCTCGATCGCGCACCGGCGGCCCAAGAGGAGCCGTCCCCGGCCGTTCCGGGGAAATCGGTCAAGGTGCGGCGCATCATCGCCCGCAAGATGCAGGAGAGCTGGCGTACTGTGCCGCATTTTTTCGTGACCGTGGCGGTGGATATGACCGACGTCATCGGTCTGCGTAAAAGCCTCGGCGTCACCATCAACGATTTCATTCTCGCCGCCACCGTTCGTTCCCTTCGCGAGCATCCCTGGGTCAACAGCCTTTGGCTCGACGGCGAGGCGGTGGAGCAAGCGGGCATCAATCTGGCGATGGCGGTCGCCACCGAGGGCGGGCTCTATTATCCGGTGCTGGCCGACTGCGGTTGCTTTGGTTTGCGGGAAATCAGCCGCCGGGCCGCCGAGCTGGCCGGCAAAGCCCACGAAGGACGGCTGGAGCGGCGGGAAATGGCCGGCGGCACCTTCACCGTTTCCAACATGGGGATGCTCGGGGTCGAGTCCTTCAGCGCCATCATCACCCCGCCCCAGGCGGCGGTGCTGGCGGTGGGGACGATTCGCGGCGAGGTGGTGGTGGATGACGACGGCGAACCGGGCATCGCCCCGATGCTGCGCCTGACCCTTTCCGCCGATCACCGCATTCTCGACGGCGCCGACGCCGCCGAGTTCCTCGGCACCCTGAAAAGTTACCTGGAAGCGCCGATTACCCTGGAGGCAAGCGGCGACCGCGGATCCTGTTGAGTGAGATTTCTTGCAGAGGGGATGGTCATGAATCATAAAAAATTGGCACCTGAAGCCTTATCCTGGCAATGCGATCCGGCCCAGTTCGAATTCGCTTCGACCGCCGATCTGCCGCCTCTCGAAGGGACCATCGGTCAGGACCGGGCGGTCACCGCCATCGAGTTCGGCCTCGGAATTCGCGACGGCGGCTTCAATCTTTTTGTCCTCGGGGAGCCGGGTTCCGGTCGCTCCTCCACCATCCGCAAACTGCTCAATCGCCGCGCCGCCGCTGAGCCGGTGCCGGACGACTGGTGTTATCTCAACGATTTCAAGGAGACCGGCCGGGCCGTCTGCCTGCGTCTGCCTACCGGTCGTGGCAAGGAACTGCAGAAGGATATGGAGGCGCTGGTGACGCGCCTGGCCGAGGAGATCCCCAAGGTTTTCGAAAGCAAGGAATACGAACAGCAGAAGGGGCAGATCGCCGCCGCTTACCAGGAAAAGCATCGGCAGCTCTTCGAGCGGCTGGAAGCCGAGGCCAACCGCAGCCGCTTCGTTTTGCAGCGTTCGGTCAGCGGCCTGGTGCTGGTGCCGACCAAGGGGGGTCAGCCCCTGTCGCAGCAGGAATACGAGAACCTTCCCGACGAAGAACGGGAAGTCCTCGACCGCAACGGCAACGAACTGCAGGAACATCTGGCGGAAGTCATGCGCCAGGTACGTGATCAGGAAAAGGAGATGCGGGCGGAGACGACGAAGATGGAAAAGGAGCTGTTGCTCTATGCCATCGGTCATCTCTTCGAGGAACTGGAGGCGCGCTACGGCGAGCACGCCCAGGTGCTGGAACATTTCGCCGACTGCAAGAAGGATCTGCTCGAACGGATCGACGAGTTCCGCCCCTCGGAAGGGCCGACCCTGGCCATCCCCGGCCTCAAGCAGCTCAGCCAGGAACCCTCTTTCGACCGCTACCGGGTCAATCTCTTCATCGACAACAGCGAACAGAAGGGAGCGCCCGTCGTCTACGAGGCCAATCCCACCTACTTCAACGTCTTCGGCCGCCTCGAACACGTCATCCAGATGGGGAACGCCATTACCAACTTCACCATGATCAAGCCGGGAGCCCTGCACCGGGCCAATGGCGGCTATCTGATTCTCGACTGCCGCGAGGTGCTGATCAACGTCTTCACCTACGAGGCCTTAAAGCGCAGCATCCGCAAACGGGAGATCCGCATCGAGGATATGGCCGAGCAGTTCCGGCTGATCGCTACCGTCTCCCTCAAGCCGAAGCCGGTTCCCCTCGACTGCAAGATCGTCCTCATCGGCACCCCCCAACTCTATTACCTGCTGTATCACTACGATCAGGATTTCCGTAAGTATTTCAAGGTCAAGGCCGACTTCGACCGGATGATGAAAAACACCTGGGAGAATGTCCGGCAATACGCCCTCTTCGTCGCCTCCAAATGCCGGGAGGAAAGTCTGCGTCACTTCGCGCCCAACGGCGTCGCCCGGCTGGTGGAATATTCGGCGCGGCTGATCGAGGATCAGGGGCGGCTTTCCTCCCGTTTTCTCGACATCGCCGACCTGATCCGCGAAGCGTCCCATTACGCCGAGCGCCACGGGCGCGAACTGGTCGGCGCCGAGCAGGTGGAACTCGCCATCGAGGCGCGCATCTACCGGTCGAACAAGGTCGAGGAGCGGATCCAGGAGTTCATCGAGGACGGCACCCTGCTGGTCGATACCCAGGGCGAAGTCGTCGGTCAGGTGAACGGGCTTTCCGTCTACATGCTTGGCGATTATTCCTTCGGCAAACCTTCACGGGTGACGGTGCGCACCTTTCTGGGCAAGGGGGGGATGATCAACATCGAGCGGGAGGTGAAACTTTCCGGGCCGAGCCACGACAAGGGGGTGCTGATTCTCAGCGGCTTCTTCGGCGAGCGCTTCGCCCAGGACAAGCCCCTGACGGTGGCCGCCTCCATCTGCTTCGAGCAGTCCTACGGCGGGGTGGACGGCGACAGCGCCTCCTCCACCGAACTCTACGGACTCCTCTCCTCCCTCTCCGGATTGCCGATCCGTCAAGGCATCGCCGTGACCGGATCCGTCAACCAGCACGGCCGGATTCAGCCCATCGGCGGGGTCAACGAGAAGATCGAAGGGTTCTACGCGGTCTGCAAGGCTTTTGGGCTTAATGGCGAACAAGGGGTGATGATTCCGGTGCAGAACGTGAAAAACCTCATGCTCAAGCCCGAGGTCATCGCCGCCGTGCGCGGCGGGCGTTTTCACATCTGGGCGGTGACCACCATCGACGAGGGGATTGAAATCCTCACCGGGGTGCCCGCCGGCGAGCGGCAGGCGGACGGCTCCTGGCCGGAAGGTTCGGTCAATGCTCGGGTCGACCAGCGCCTGCGGCAGATGGCCGAAGCCCTGCATAAATTCGGCGCGGGCAAGGAAGGGGAAAAGTAGGGGCGATTCACGAATCGCCCGGCGTTACTCTACCTGAACGGCCAGTTCCCGGTTTTGAGGACGTAGATCCCCAGGGCCAGATTGGCCACGGCGTGGCTGAGGATGCACTGGGCAATGCTTTTTGTTCGGTACAGCAGCAGATTGAAGAAGGCCCCGGCCATCATCCCGGCCAGATAGTGGTTGTGCTCCAGGCCGAAGAGAACCGTCGTCGCCAGGAAGGAAAACCAGGTAAAGCGGCCGATGGCGACCTTCATGAAGTCCGGTTCGATGATGTAACGCAACAGGAAGGAGCGCCAGAAGAGTTCCTCCATCACCGGCACGACCAGCACCGCTCCGGCCAGGCGCACGGCGGTCATCGCCGTGCGCGTCGCGCCCTCGGGAACCCGCCCGGGATCGAAGCCCTGGGGCTCGCCGAGGGTGGCGAAGCCCCAGTCCATATGGATCCAGAGGATAAAGATCAACATCCCCGCCAGCAGACTGAGGGCCGTATGCCGCAAACACGCCAGGTCAGCCAGGCGGATTTCGGTATAGCGCCGTATCGGCAGAACCAGGCAGAGGCCCACCAGCGCCGCTTTCACCGGGTAGAGATAGAGCAGTTCCCCTTCGTTCCAGGGGAGCAACCCCCGCTCCACAAGGAAGCGCGCTCCCTCTTCCACGCCGATAAAACCCATGAACAGGGCAAAAGGCAGAACTCGAATCCATCCCTCCGAACGCATGTCTCTCCTTTTGCCCCTTGCTGTTGGCGATTCATCCTTTATACGACAGGCGGGCGGAATTGTCGAAGCCTTCCGTGGTCCATAGCAGGGACTGTGACGAATTTCGACACTTGTGTCGGGATGTTTTACATCTCCTGGCCGCTCCCGCTCCCAACAGAAATTTAACCGTTTGTTATATATATAGAATTTGTGTGGCATGGGAATTGAATAATTAAGTATGTTTACGAGCGTGATGAGCGCTCGGAAGCGATTTATGATCTCGGAGGGGGCGCGAGGTTTTCCATGTTCGAGCGGAAATGCCGAGATAAGCTGGCCTTTCTCGGGCGCATCGCGGAAGCGGTGGGTGCCAGTGACGAGCTGTCCACGGTGACTCACCTGATTGTCGAATTGAGTGTCGAGTTTCTGGCGGCGCGACGGGGCTCGCTGATGCTTCTGGACGCCCATCAGGAGCTTTTCATCATCGCTTCCGTGGGGATCGACCGTGAAGCCGCCCGGGCCTGGCGCGGCCGTCTTGCCCGCGGAGTGGCGGGACGGGTCGCGGCTCAGGCCGCGCCGCTGCTTTGCGCCGACGTCCGGGCCGACCAGCGTTTCCCCGAAGGGTGTCGCGAGCCCGTTCCCGCCCGCACCTTCATCGCCTCGCCGATAGTCGGCAAAGAGCGGCTGCTGGGCGTGCTCAACTTTTATGACCGGGCCGCCGCCCCCTTTGATGCCGACGATCTCGACCTGGTGGGGGCCGTTGCCGCCTTGGCCGCCCTCGCCATGGACAAGTTGCTGCTGGCGCGGAACTATCAGGAGCGGACCGCCGATATCGAAGAGGCCAATCGCCGCCTGATCGCCCAGGATCTGGCCAAGACCGAGTTTCTCACCCGCCTTTCCCATGAATTACGCACGCCCTTGAACGCGATCCAGGGGGCCATGCATCTCCTCCGTGACAACCGCGTCGATGATGCGGCCCGGCGTGGGGAGTTTCTCGATATTGTCGCCGGGGAGACCGAGCGGTTGCTGGATATGGTGAACCGGCAGCTCGATTTTCTGCGGATTGAAGATGAAAGCCGCATGCTGCGCAAGACCTTCATCTCCTTAGACGCCATTCTGCGCGAGGTCCTGCGGACGGCTCCGGGACAGAAATCCGCCCGTTACCGGCAGTTGGAGATTGAGCTCGACATTCCCCGAAGTCTGGAGGAAGTGATTGGCGACAAGATTCTCGTCGGGCAAATGTTCACGCACTTGCTCGACGGCCTGGCCGCCTATCTGACCCAATCGACGCGGCTACGCATTTCCATTTATGAAAAAGAGGCGGTCGGGGTCATGTTACAGGCCTTCGAAGAGGTTCCCGAGACAATTCAGGAGGGGTTGTTGGCGGTGAAGAACATCTACCGCTCCGACCGTCCCGAGGAATCGGTCAAATTCTACCTGGCGATGAAGGTGGCGGAAAATCACGGCTGGCGGCTCGGCATCGGCAACAGCGACAAAGGCTTCCGGGTCAGCCTGCATATCCCCCGGGCTCAGGCCATCCGTCGCGATACGGCCCTGGCCATGGTGATGGACCGGGCCCTCGGTTTTGTTTCGGAAGTGCTTGGGGTCGATACCTGCTCCCTCATGCTCAGCGATGAGCTGACCGGCGATCTGACTATTCGCAGCGCTCTCGGTCTCGATGACTGGATCGTGCAACAGACCCGCATCCGCCCCGGTGACCGTATCGCCGGCTGGGTTGCCCAGGAGGGGCGGCCGGTGCTGATCGAGGACATTGAAACCGACAACCGTTTCGCCCGTAAGAACCTCAAGGGTCAATACCGTTCCAACTCCCTGCTTTCCCTCCCTCTGCTTCATCAGGGGCAAGCGGTCGGCGTGCTCAACCTGAACAACAAGAAGAACGGCGAACCCTTTTCCGCGCAGGATCTCGCGCTGGCCGCGCCGATCTGCGAGCGGCTCTCCCTGCTGCTCGAAAAAACCTCTCGCACTTGCGACCACGAGGGGCGGTTGCGGGATCTGGTCGCCGGCCTCGACGCCCTGCTCTCCGCCGAGCAGCGCTACCGGAAAAAGAGTTCCCGTTACGCCGACCTGCTGGTGAAGGTCTTGGAGCAACTCGGAGTCGAAGCCCGCGAAAAGGCCTTGGCCCCCTATGTCGCCCTGGTTTACGATCTGGGGCTGATTGCCCATGACGAACGGCTGGCGACCCGGAAACGCCCCCTGACCCCCGTCGAAGCCTTGATGGTTCGCAATCATCCCCAGGCCACCTTGGACATGCTCGAATCGATCGAGTCTTCCCAGCTGGTTGCCGAAGCCGTACTTCATCACCATGAGCGGTTCGACGGTCTAGGCTATCCCGACGGTCTCAAGGGAGACGAAATCCCGCTCATGGCCCGGGCCCTGGCGATCGTCGACGCCTACTGCGCCATGACCGAAGACCGTCCCTATCGCGGCGCGCTCAGCTGCGATGAGGCTTTGCGTGAAGTGGCGGCAGGGGCAGGTTCGCTCTACGATCCTCTCGTGGTCGAAGCCTTGCAGGCCGCCTTGGCGGGATGACAAATGCCTTGTTTCTTTTTTGCGACAGATTAAGCTGTTGATTTTAAATAAAAATTCGAGGATTATTGTAAATGTTGTTGGTTTTTTGCGACAAACGGCCTGGCTGGAGCGGGATGCTCTGTCGGGGCGTTTTGCATTTTATTGTAATAGTTGGATTAATTCGATTGGATCGGGACTTGCACAAGAGGAGAATCTGGCCGGAATTTGGCCTTTTTGCTGTTGTGGATCGCGTTATGGAGGGGGTCTCCTGAACACCAACCTATTATTGAAGGAAGCCCCTTGAGCCCCTTTGAATTCCAAAAAATCGAACACGAAGACCCTTTGTTTCAAGAAGTTCTTGCCCTGCGCTACAAGGTTTATTGCGAAGAGCGCGGATTTGAAAATCCCCAGGACCATCCCGACGGATTGGAGCGAGACGAATACGACGCATCTTCCGTACATTTCGCCGCCTTGCTGAAAACCACCCGCAAGGTGGTGGGAACGGTTCGCCTCATCCTCCATTCCGAACGCAGCTTCCCCATCGAAAGAGCCTTTGCCTTCAACAAGGATCTTTCCCATCTGCATCCGCGCCAGTTAGGGGAAGTCTCCCGGCTGGCGCTTTCAAAGAGTTATTGTCAGGAATTGCAGCAGGCGCGCCTGCGTTCCGATTCGGAGGCGGGCGAGGTGGTCAATGGGCTGTTGCGCTCTCTGGCGGAGGAAAGCCTGGAGCGGGGGATTTCTCATCTGTACGCAGTGATGGCGCGGGGTTTGCCGATTTTGCTGGCCCGGCGCAAGGTGCTTTTTTCGCAGATTGGCCCGGAGCGGGAGTATCACGGACTGCGCGCTCCCTACCTGGGCGCGGTGCGGGATATCGTCAACCGCAATCCGGTAATCTTCTATACCTGCCGGCCCGAAACGCCCCTGGAGGCCGTGGCCTGATTCATGACGAGGCCTGGCGCATGGCCTTGAGTACAAAATGCCGGACGATGCGCTGGAGCGGATTCTTCCCGCCACCCCAGACGTACCCCCGGTGCATCTTTCCCCGCAGCATGTCGATCTGCAGGTAATGGGGGACCGGCTTGCTGGTCCCCTTCCCGGTCAGAATCTTCACCACTTCGGTTGCCACCAGCGACGCGGCCAGGGTACAGGCCGGCGCCACCGCCGGCCCCTTCCGTTCCTTCACGCTCACCTTCCGTTTGTCCAGGTAACTCAGGTGGTAAGGTCGGGGGGCCAGTCCCGTGGCGAAGGCCGCCAGCTTCTCCAACTCACCCATCCCGTCATCGATGCCGAAATAGTCATCAAAGCTCATTCCCTGCGGTGAAAAGACCTGCAAGGTCGCACCAAAACCGAGGGGGGCGGCGGTCAGGGCGTAAATGCCCTTACCGCGGGCCCGGTTGAAGACCAGGCGACGGATGTCGATCTCGAAAAATTCGATACCGTCGACAAAGACCTCGACCCCCTCCAGAAACTTGTCGATGTTCTCCGCCGAGACCCCTTGGGGGAAAAGGGTGATCTCCGCCTGGGGATTGATGTCGCGGATCATTTCGGCGAGCACTTCGGCCTTGTGGCGGCCGCGGGTGCTGTGAAAGGCCCCGAACTGACGGCTGATATTGACCGGCTCGAAAACGTCGAGATCGGCGATGTTAAATTTTCCGACACCGAGCCGGGCCAGGGTCAGCAGATGGATGCCGCCGACTCCGCCGGCGCCGGCCACCGCCACTTTGGCGTTGAGCAGGCGGGCTTGCTCCCCTTCGGTCAGCAGGCCGATGTTGCGGGAAAATTCGTTGTCGATCAGCGAGCCGATATCGATCATGGATCACTCCTGGGAAGAAAACCATCGATAGTCAGTTTTCGGCGGATGACGGGGAGCAGGGCGCGAGCCTGCTCACGGTCTTCAGTCCTCGCGATGAGAACCTTGTACGTTCCATCGATGCGGGTAATGGCCATCTGATGTTCCGGAAAGGCGGCACCGGCCCGGTCCTTCAGGGCTTGGGCGTTGGCGGGATCGGTGAAGGCGCCGAGTTGGATGCTGTGGCCGGGCGGCCTTGCGTGCGCCATGGCGGCGGAAGGGGCGGGCAGAGAAAGGGGAGATTGCGCCCCCGGGGGGGGCTCCGCTTCGGGTATCGTCGGAATCGGGGGCGGTAGGGACATTGTCGTTGGCGACGGCGGCTGAGGTTGTTCCTCCAGGGGGAGAATCTCCCGCTCTTCCAGCCATTCGTCCAGCGGCGAACCGAGCGCCGCGCGCAGATAGGCGAGATCGACCCCCAGTTCGTTGATTTCCCGGCGGTACTCGTAGTAGGCGTCGTGCAGCTCCGCCTCCCGGGCGAGAACGTCGGCCAGAGTGCTCCGTCCTTCTTCGAACTCCGCCCGCACTCTTTGCAATGACGCCCGATTCAGGCGGATTTTCAATTCCCAGGCATCGACGAGCAAGGTTTTCTCCCGCACCTTCCCCCAGAGTTCGTCGACTTCGTCGGAAATCCCCCGGGCATGGGCCGCGCGCTGATGGGTCAGACGCAAGCGCTCGGCTTGGGCCCGGCGGACTTCCGCGAGGTTCTTCCCCCACTCGAAAATCGTCCACTCCAGAACGGCGCCGGTGCTCCAGACTTCGTCCCGGTCCAGGTTGTTGTCCTCCTGGCGGGTGTATTGACCGAAGAGGGAGATTTCGGGGTAGAGCCGGGCGCGGGCCTTGCGCACTTCCGAATCCGCCGCCAGCACCTGTTGCTCCAGCGCCAGCGAGTCGGCGCGAGAAGGGGAATCGGTGAGCGATGTGTCGTCGTCCATGACTTTCGGGCGCTGGTAATGGCGCGGGGGACGGAGGGTCAGGGCCGTGTCCTTGTCGAGATAAAGGGCGTTTTTAAGCCGTTCGACGGCGACCTTCTCGCGAATCCGGGCACGCTGGGCCTCGGCTTCGGCAAAGGCCAGCTCGCTCTGCTGACGCAACAGATCTTCTTCCTGGGCATACCCTTCGGCCCTTTGTTCCCGCAGTATTCGCAACCGTTCCCGCCGGCTTTCCAGGTTTTTAACCAGGCTTTCCCGCTGTAATTGAGCGTTCAGCGTTCCCAGGAAGAGCTCTTCGGCATCCCGTCGCGCCAAGTCCGCGCGGCGTTTGGTTTCGTAACCCGCCTGCGCCTCCAAGCGCTGAGTGCGTTCCAACTCCTGACGCAAGGCTCCCCCCCGGTATAAGGGCTGTTCCAGCACTAGGCTGGCCGAGCGGAAGCGCCGGTCGCCGTAGAGATCCACATCCCGAGGCGGAAGCCCGGGGCCGAAGGCGTCGGCGTCGATGATCAGCCGGTTCGGCCGGTCGAGCAGGGTGTAGGAAGCGTCCATGCGCAGTGCGGGCAGAAAATTCTTGCGTGCCGCGGCAACCTCCTCGCCGCGAGCCTCTTCCCGCGCCTGGGCGGCTTTGACCTCCCGGTCATTTTCCACCGACAGGCGCAGGCAGTCCTCCAGGCCCAGTTCCATCGCCGAAACCGGGAGTGCCGTGAGCAGGAGGATGAGAAGCCCGAAGGCGGTGAATCGTCGCATGGTTTTATTCCAGGAACCGGACATTGACGGTCATGCCGTGGACCAGTCCCGCGTAGTCGTCGAGGGTGATATAGACTTTCTGGGTATTAATGTCGAAAGAGGCCATGGGATCGAAGGTGCGCTGGGATTTCCGTGAAACCGTCGGGAAGATGCGGTAGACCTTGCCGGAGTAGGTTTTCCCCGGCAGGTTGTCGACGGTCACGGCGACCTGCTGGTCGAGGACGACCCGGCCGACATCCGATTCTTCCACCTCGGCGTGAATGCGTAACTGATCAGGGTCGATCAGGGAGAGCAAGGGCGCGGCGATGTCCACCGTCTCGCCCGGTTCGACCAAGCTTTCGATGACCAGGGCGTCGAAGGGAGCGGCAATCGTGTAATCGGCGAGCAGGGCCTTCTGGTATTTAAGTTCGGCGCGGATCTCGGCGACGCCGGCCTGCGCCTGATCCACCGTTTCCCGGCGGGAGCCGCGCCGCAACTTGTCCTGCTGCGCTTTCAGTTCCTCAAGCTGGGCTTGGGCCACGCGTCGGGCTTCCTCCGCCTTTTCCCATTCGACCCGGGGGGTCGCCCCTTTTTCCAGCAGGCGCTTTTGCCGCTGGGCTTCGACTTCGGCTTGTTCGAAGACCGCTTCGGCCCGTTGCACGGCGCTTTCTCCGGCTGCCACATCTTCCTTGCGAAAGCCCGAGGATTGCTCCTGCAAGCCTGCCTGGGCGGCGCGCAGCCTCGCTTCGCTCAGTTCGATCTGGGCGGCGACCTTGCGGTCGTTCATGCGCACGAGCACCGTGCCGGCGCTGGCACGGTCCCCCTCTTCGACGGTGATCTCCATGATTTCCCCGGCGACCCGGCTGCTCAGCACGACTTCCCGGACGCTCTCCACCAGCCCCTTGGCGGTGAAGCCCGAAGGCGGCACGGCTGGAATCTGTTGTGGAGTGGTGCGCGGCGCGGCGGGACGTTCACCGAAGAGTCCGGGACCGAAGAGCGCCAGAAGCAGGGCAGTCAGGGCGAGAAACAGGATCAGGAGCAGGCCGGCACGGCTGTTTTTCATGATGATCTCTGCCTTTCATCGACAATGCGGCCGTCTTCCATGGTCAGTATCCGATCGAAGATCTCTTCGATGCGGTTGTCGTGGGTCGCCACCACCACGCACTTCTTCCGCTCCGCGGCCAGGGCGCGCAAAATCTCCATGACCTTTTTGCCGTTGATGTGGTCGAGGTTGGCGGTCGGCTCGTCGGCCAGGATCAGGGGGGATTCCACCGCCAGCGCCCGGGCGACGGCCACCCGCTGCTTCTGCCCGCCGCTCAGATCTCGGGGGAGAAAGTCGGCGCGCTCGTTCAGTCCGACCTCTTCGATCATGCCCCGCGCCAGATCCTCCGCCGCCTTGCCGGTCAGCCCCTTGATCTTGAGCACCAGCATGATGTTCTCGTAGACGGTCAGCGCCGGGAAGAGGTTGAATCCCTGGAAAATGTAGGAAATGTACCGTTTGCGCAAAGGCGGCAGGTCTTTTTCCCGCAGCCCGGAAATCTCGTGCCCGAAGAGCCTGAACGACCCTCCCGACGGTTGCAGGATGCAGCCGAGCATCGACAGCAGCGTGGTTTTTCCGCTCCCCGACGGGCCGAACAGGCCCACCACTTCCCCGGCTTTGAGCTGGAGATCCACATCCACCACGGCCCGGACCACGGTCTTGCCTTCCTGGTAGGTTTTTCCCAGTCCTTGCGTGACGACGGGATGTTCCACGTTTTATCCCCGGAAAAGAATGGCCGGATCGATGTGCTTGATCTTGCGGATGGACACCGCCGCCGCCGACAGACACATGACCAGGGTCAGGGCGAGAACGCCCAGGTTCAGGCCGGTGTTGACCACCATCACCGTTCCCACCGCCTGGTAAAACTTGACTGAGGCGAGGGTGAGAATCAGGCTGATCAGATAGCCGGCCAGGGCGTTGATCAGCGCCTGGCTGAAAATGATCTTGTAGATCTCGCGATTTTCCGCCCCCAAAGCCTTCAGTGTGCCGAATTCCTTGATGTGTTCCATCGTTGAATTATAGATGGTCTGGCCGACAATCAACATCCCCACCAGAAAACTGATGACGATGGTCAGCAGGAAAGAAAAGCCGACGCCGGTTTCGATGGTCCAGTAGAGGCGGGTTTTGCGGCTGAAATCCCGGCTGCTGTAGACGTCGACCCCGGCAAGCTTTTCTTTCAGGGAGGCGACGACCTGCTCGACGGTAAAGCCCGGCGCGACCTTGGCCACCACGAAGACCGTGTTGTCCGGGCCGATATAGGCCACCAGGCTTTGCGCCAGTTTGTAGGAGGTGAAGACGAAGGGGGCGGTGGTGAAGGACTTGACCCCTTGCGAGATGCCGACGATCTGCAGGCGGCGATAGAGGATGTCGCGATAGTCGCCGACTTGAATGTCTCCCAGGCGCTTGTTGGCCGATTCGTCGACGATGATGAAGTTGCCGTTCTTGACCGCCCGGATGTCCCCCTCGCGCATGCGCCAGGGGCCGCCAATGCCGCTGTCGGGGTTGAAGCCGATGATCTCCACCTGCTCCGTCCCGCCCTGCTCCTGGCGGATCAGACCCCAGGCGACGATCAGCTTTTCGGCGGTGGCGATGCCCGGAGTGGAGCGTATCTGGTCGTGGATATATTCGGGAAACGGTTGGGAAAAATCAAAATTCTTGCTGTTTTTCGAGGTGACCCAGATATCCCCTTCGGTATGGTCGATAATCACCGACGAAGTCTCCATCAGCCCCAGATAAATGCCGATCTGCGCAAAGATCAGCCCGACCGCGAAGACGATGCCGATCAGGGTGATCAGCGACCGCAGCTTGTCGTACAGCAGAATCCTCAGGGCGACGTAGAGCATTCATTATCCGCGCTGGCGGGAACAGTTGTTAATGGCTTCGGCCAGATGAGTGTTTCTTGAATGTAGCCGGAAGATTGGGGAAAGTCAGCAATAAAGTGAAGGTTTTAGTGAGAGCCGCGGTCAGGGGAGAGGTCGGGGATTTGAATTGGCGCGAATATCCTTTAGACTGTTCCGCAGCTGTTACTCAAGGAATCGTGAAAGGATACCACCATGACGGATGACCGCATCGCCCACCTGCTCAAGCTTGCCGCCGCCGCCCCCTCGGGCGACAATTGCCAACCCTGGAAGCTGGTTCTGGACGAGGGCCGGTTGCAACTCTTCAATCGCCCCGACCAGGATACCTCCCTCTACAACCACGCCCAGCGCGCCTCCTTGCTGGCTCACGGCGCGCTTTTGGAGAATCTGGCCATCGCCGCGCCCGGCCTCGGTTTACGGGTCGAAATCCGGCTCTTTCCCGATCCCGCCGCGCCGGAGCATGTCGCCGAGGTGCTTTTCGCCGACGGGGATACCGCCAAGGATCCCTTGAATGACTGGATCGAGCGGCGTTGCACCAACCGTAAAAAGTACGTGCCCATTCCCCTCACCGAATTTCAGCGCCGGGAACTGGTGGCTGCCCCCGCTGACGGAGCGGTGGCACGGGTGCACCTGGCGCATGAGCCGGGCGAGGTCCGCACCCTGGCGGGGCTGCTGGCCAAAAACGACCGGCTGGTTTTCGAAAACCGCAACCTCCACGCCTTTCTCTTCGATCACCTGCGCTGGAGCGACGAAGAGGCGCGGACTACCGGCGACGGCATGGACATCAAGACCCTGGAACTGGCGCCGCCGGACCGTCTCGCCTTCCCCCTGCTCAAGCACTGGCCGCTTGTCGGATTTCTTAACAGGCTTGGTCTACCCCACCTCATCGAGCATACCGCCCTGAAACTGCTCGGCTCCTCGGCCGGTATCGCCGGGGTGAGCCTGCCCGATCTGGAACCGGCAACCCTGGTGCGGGGCGGGCGGGGGATGCAGCGCTTCTGGCTGCAAGCGACGGCGTTGGGTCTCGCCGTGCAACCGGTGGCGGGACTGGCCCTCTTGGTGCAACGGTTGCGTTCGGGAAACAACGACGAATTGGACGAAGCCCAACGGGCGCTGGTTACCGAGGTCGGCGCGGGGCTCGACGGCGTCTTCGGCAATGCCGGGCATCCCCTGGTTATGTGTTTCCGCCTCGGCACCTGCGCGCCGCCCAGCGCCCGGGCCTTGCGGCGGCCGGTGGCGTTGGCGGGGTAGGAAGCTAGTTCCGCCCGAAACGGGCCTCGATAAGGTCCGCCGCCTTTTTCGCCGGCGCGAGAGGGGCCAATTGCCCTTGCAGGCGTTTTGCATGGTCCCGGTAGCGGGGATCTTCCGCCACCTGTCGGGCCAGGGCAAAAAGTTTTTCGGGATGGTCGGTGAAGGTCTTGGGGGCGAGGGCTTCGCCGACCCCCAGGGCCTTGACCCGGCGCATGTTGAACTGCTGATCGGGGATGGTCGGGATGCCAACGATTGGCTTGCCGTGCTGCAGCGCCTGGTAGATGGTGCCGTTGCCGCCGTGGCAGACAACCAGGTCGCAGGCGGCCATGACCAGATCTCCGTCGACGAACTCCTCCACGTAGACTTCCCCTTCGACCGTTTCCAGCCCCTGCGCCTGTCCTCCCGTGGCGATGATCGCCGTCAGCCCTTCCCGGCGTAGTTGTTCGTAGAGGACGCTGAAGGAGCCGCCCATCCAGGTGGTGCCCATGGTGAAGTAGACCAAGCGCTTGCCGTCCCTTTTCGGCGGCCACCAGGCCGGCGGCGGCAGCGGGCTCTGCCAGGTCAGCGGGCCGATGTAATGGTAGTCGGCGGGCAGGTTACGGGTGGGGAAATATTCGGGGATATCGGCCAACAGGGTCAGGTCGTTGCCCGCCAGGCAGTTGGTGGCGGTGACCGTGCGGGAGAGGCCGAACTTGCGGCTGAGTTTCTTGAAGACGGTGGCGGCGTTGTCGAAGACCAGCATCTCCAGGCTCAGGTTGAAACGGTCGAGATTTTTCCACAAGGGGCCGTCCCGTTTGACGAGCTTCTCAGGCAGCCACTCAAAAAATGGGATGTACGGGAGCGCCCGGTATTCGGTGGAGGAGACGTTGACGACGGCGGCGTGGGGGATGCCGTCGAGCCCCGCCGACAGGGGGGCGCTGAAACGGCCGTCGGAAAGAACCAGGTCGGGCCGCACCTGCCGGTAGAGATCCCGGTCCGCCGCGATCAGCCGGTACAGTTCGTCGTCGCCGACGAATTGCAGTTTGCCCTGGCGGATACGGTTGAAAAGGATGTCCGGCGCCACCTGATAGGCCGGCAGCACCTCGAACCCCTCGCCGCGGATGAAATGATCCTTCGGGCTGTCCCCGGCGAAGACAATGTCGTGGCCGCGCGCGCGCAACTCGGCGGCAATGGCCAGGGGGCGGCTGATGTGGGAGAGGGTGTGGGTGTAGGGGAGGCAGAGGATGCGCATGACGGGTCTCCGGGTCAGCGTAATTCGCGGTCGGCGTTTTCGAGGATCTCCGCCAGGCGGTTGAAGAAGTGGGCGGCCGGGGCGCCGGCCATGATGCGCCGGTCGAAGATGATGGTCAGCGGCATGGTGCGGCGGACTTCCACCCGGCCGTTGACGGCGATGGGCCGGTCCTTGACCCAGCCGAACATCACCGTCAGGGGCCAGATCATATCGGCGATGACGAAATCGATGCCGTACTTGGCCGGTGAATTGACGAAGCAGGCATTCCCCCGGTGCTTGACCCACTGTTCGGGCAGGTAACGGGGGGCGCGGATAAGCCAGCGGCTGAGGCAGACCGGCAACCGGGCGAGCAGAGTGGAAAAGAGCTTCCAGCGCGGGTGGGTTTCGGGGTCGGCGGTCAATATCTTTTGCAGCTCGCGGGTGATGTCGAGGGGGCTTTTGCCGTCCACATCCAAAATCGTGTCGGCCAGCACCACCGCCTCGGCCTGGGGGACGTTGCGCTCGATGGCGACGGTGATGTCCATGTTGCGGAACTGGACCATGCGTCGAAAGAGGGGGGGGCCGAGAATGGCCCGGTTGGCGTAGGGGAATTCCCGCAGGGCCAGGGCCGCCGCCTTGACCACCAGGGCGGTGTAGGAGGGTTTTTCCCCTGCGCTCTCGTAAGTTTCCCGGCGCAGGCGGTCCAGCGCCGTGGCGTCGATCTCCCGCACGAAATGGACGACATAGACCGAGGTCATTTCGTGATTGAGGGTCCAGAAGGCGCGGGAAATCCGGTTGGGGCGTAACATTTCGGGGGGCGCGGGCATGGTTTTTCTCCCTGGCAAGGAGTTGCCGTCGCGACCGAGGCGGAGCGCGGCGGGGGAATGGTTGGCGGGGAACGTTAATCAGCATAGCAGAATTCAAAAGGGATGAGAGGGGGAGAAAATGCCCGGGGGAAAGTGTTAAGGATGGTGGAACGACCGTCGGAATCGTTTACACCTTTTTCGCAAGAGACTCCGGGGGGAGGGTGTAAGTCGATGAAATCATGTGGATGTGTCAGTTGGCTCGGGCATTGCAAAAAGACGGATGAAACAACGATTGGTTATCCGTGATTTTCATTCTCGCGATTTTATCCGGGAAGAACGCAAACAAAAAAGGAGGCAGAAAATGAAGAAAAAACTGTTGGCTCTTGTAGTAATGGCCCTGCTGCTGGTGCCCGTTGGCGCCATGGCGACCAGCGTGATGTTGTTCAATGACGACATCACCGCGAATGGCGGGACCGGGGACTGGATCGAGGTTTCTTCTTGGGACTGGAGTCCAGGCAATGCCTTGGCGGTTGGTGCGATTCCCCTCAACACCGATGTCAACAACCCGACCCCCTTCACCCTCTACTATCAGGCTCAACTCGGTAATTTTTTGGACGCTAACAATAACCCTTTGGGTGGACTTAAGCTGAACAGTACATATGAAATCACGATTCAGGCCGGGTTTGGCGAATTGGGATACCGTGACTTCGGCACTACGGTTTCCAATGCCAACTTTGACCTGAATCCGAATTCGTTGGTCAATTTCGTCAATATCTACCTTGACTATGACCGGGACGCCAACAATCTTACCGGCACCGGCTTCGGTGACCCCGGCGACATTCTGCTGATGAGCGGTATTGTCGTCGCCAGTAATGGAAGTTTTACCGTATTGGTTGATGTCGCCGGCGATGGGGTTTTTGACACGGTTCCGCTGGATCAAAGCTCTAACGGTAACGATTATCCCGGCATTTCGACGCTGGTGGGATTCGGGAGTGCCACGGCCGAAGCCGTGATTGACGACTCGGCGATCAACACAACCTACATCGATCCCCTCTATTCCGGGCTGAACTTCTATCTCGACATGTTCTTCAACTCGTCTACGGTTACTCCCTTTCGCGAGCAGAATCCCGCCGCCGAGGTTGTCGGGATCATCCCGAATATCGGCACGATCAACGGTTTGACCGGCACCGACTTCCTCTTCCAGGCGGATGCGAACTCGTCTTTTGCCGTCGTTCCCGAACCTTCCACCGTCATCCTGCTCGGCCTTGGCCTGCTCGGCGCCGGCGGCTTGGGATACCTGCGTCGCAAGCGCTAAAAGCATGACACGTTCCGACTTGATTGATCTTCCGTGACAATGAGGGGGGCTGGTTTTATCCAGCCCCCCTCGTTTGTAGGCGGTATCCATTCCCACGGGAAATTATTAAAAATTGTTGCGTGCCGTCTGGTACGCGAAATGATCAAGGGGGTTTTATGCCACAAAAACGTCTCTATCTGAGCTGGTTTCTCTTTCTTCTGTGTTGTCTGGTCCCGGCCGTCGCCGGCGCGGGTTCGTTGATTTTCAACGATGCCGCCTCCGGACCCGTCGAGGTGTCCAGCCTGGACTGGGTTCCGGGCAACAGTCTGGCCGACGAGGCCTTGCCTCTCGGCACCGATCCAAACGCCCCCACCCGTTTCACCCAGGGCTACCAGGCAGTTCTGGGCAATTTTCTCGATGGCAACGGCAACGTCATTACCGGAACAGGGTTGAATGTTTCCTACGAAATCACCATCGTGGCATCTTACGGCCAGATCGGTGCGCGTTCACCCCTGGATATTGATAACGACGGTTTTGTCGAGATCGAAAACTCCAATTTCGATCTCGATGCCTCGGCCAATGTCAACTTCGTCGAAATCTATCTGGATACCAATCGTAACGCCAATTCGTTGACCGGAACGGGCTACCGCGACGGCATTCCGTTGATGAAGGGCGTGGTTTCCGCCGCGACCGGGCAATTTTCCGCTCGTCTCGATGCGAATGGAGATAATATCCTCGATCTTAAGGCACTCGACCAGTTTTTGACCAATAATTATGTCGGAACGGGAACAATCAGTGGGGCGGGTTCGTCTCAACTGACGGTCCAAATCGATTCCGCCAGCGTCAATTCGACCTGCTTCCCCGGCGTCGGTTCTTCCCCTCTGACTCTCTTTTTCAATACCTCGCTTGTTCTGCCCTACTACCAGCAGAACCCGTCGGCGGCCGTGGCCGGGATTGTTCCCGAACTTGGCCCCGCCTCGGGCGGCTATTCCCGGGTCAACGGCCTGGCGGCTCTCGATTCCGCCGAGCAGACCGACATGCTTTTTCAGGCCGACGCCAACAGCAGCATTTCGCTCGGCCCCTGTATCGACATCGTCAAGGAAGTCAGCGTCGACGGCGGCCTCACCTGGTTCGACGCCAACACCCTTGAGGATTCCCCCGGAACGACGGACGGCGCTATTTACCGTTTCATCGTCAGCAACTGCAGTTCGGTGACCCTGACCGACGTCACGATTACGGATCCCAATCTGGGCGAGGACGGCCTGCCTTTAATCCTTGACCTCGGCGATCTGGATCCGGAGGCATCCGTCACTGTTGAGCCGAACAGCAGCTTGGGCAGTCCTCTTCTCGAAAAACCCCTGCTCTGCGCCGATGTTCCCCCGCCGGGGAATGAAGACCCCATCAAATTCAACCTCGCCACGGTGGTGGGGACGGTGATCGGCACGAACACGACGGTTGAGGATTCCGACCCGGCCTATGTCCGCTGTCTCTGCGTCGATATCGAAAAGCTGGTCAGCGTCGACGGCGGCGCGACCTTCGTCGATGCCGACCAGTGTGTCGATCCGGCGGCGCCGATAGCGACCGGAGCCGTGGAATACAAACTGGTGGTCAGCAACTGCGGCGCGGCGATTCTCGACGATGTTCGCGTCGTCGATTCCCTGCTGGGGATCGATGAGTCGGTCGGTTCGCTGGTGCCCGAGCAAGTTATCACCTATGACAAAGAAGATCTCTCCGCACTCTTGCAACCGGATTTCTGCGCCCTGTTCGGTGACGATACGGCGGGTTCCCAGGATATCGACAACACCGCGACCGTTACCGCCACGGCTTTCAATCGGCAATTCGATCTGAGCGATGACGACTCGGCCTGCGTGACCTGCCTTTGCACCGGCAGCATCGGTGACTTCGTTTGGAACGATCTCGACCGTGACGGCATCCAGGATGCGAACGAGTCGGGGATCGGCGGCGTGACCGTGACGCTGCTCATGGGGGGAGAAACGGTCGCCACCACCACGACGGATGCGGATGGCGCCTATCTCTTCTCGGGCCTGTGTGCCGGCGACTACACCGTGACCGTCGCCACTCCTGACGGCTATATGCCGTCGCCGAGCCTGCAAGGGGGCGATGCCGCCCTCGACAGCAACGGCAGCCCGGCGGACGTGGCCCTGTCCACGGACAACAGCAGCGACCTGACCATCGACTTCGGTTTTTATCCCCCCTGCACCGGCAGCATCGGCGACTTTGTCTGGAACGACACGAATAACAACGGCGTGCAGGATGCCGGGGAAATGGGCATCGCGGGAGTGAAGGTGGAACTTTACACCTGTACCGATGCGTCGGTCGCAACCACATTCACCGATGCCAACGGCTACTACAGCTTCACCAACCTGATGCCGGGCGATTATTACGTCAAATTCTACGTCAAGGACGGTTTCGCCTTCTCCTCGATGGATCAGGGCGGCGACGACGCCAAGGACAGCGACGCCGATCCGGCCACGGGCAAGACCGTCTGCGCCACCTTGACCCCCGGTGAGAACGACCTGACCTGGGATGCCGGCATGTACACCGTGGCCTGTACCCCCCTGGGTACCGGCACCCCCGGCTACTGGATGAACCATCCCGAGGCCTGGCCGGTCGACAGCATCACCATCGGCGGCGTGGTTTATTCCAAGGATAAAGCCATTTTGCTGATGAAGTCGCCGGTCAAACTGGACAAGACCTACACCATGCTCCCGGCGCTGGTTTCGGCAAAACTGAACGTACTGGTGTGCAGCGATGCTTCCTGCATCGCCGAAACTATCGCGGCCGCCGACGACTGGATGCGGGTTTACGGTCCGGTCGGCAGTGGTGTTAGAGCAAACAGCAAGGCCTGGAAAATTGGCGAGCCGCTTTATCTGTTGCTGGATAAATACAACAACGGTCTGCTTTGCGCCCCTTCCCGGGATGCGCTTTAGTAAGACGTACAAGAAGAATTGACATCGCATAAAAAAAGGGGTCCGATTCGGACCCCTTTTTTGTTATCTTTCGGGTGGGGATTTATTTTCCCGTCAAGGGATGATGGCGCCGCAAAAACTCACCAACTGCTGCGTTGCTGCAATCGGCTCGCTGCTTCGGCGTACGTAAGTACGCCTCATTGCTTGCCAATTGCGCGCCTTGCATTTGGCGCTTTTTGCTTAGCCATCCACTCTTGATACTTTTTGCGAAAGCATCAAGGGATGTGTCAACTTTTGCCGGAAGCCGCGTGAGCATCTGCGGGCGCCAGATTTATTCCCGCCGGAAAATCACAACGCCGACCTGATCGATATGCTTTTTCAGGTCGGCGTTGTTTATGGTGTCGTAATGGACGATGCCGAAGAGGCAGGGGAGGGGAAGTTTTTCGTTGAGAAGGGTGGAAAGGCCGGCGGCGGCCCTGACGGAGAGATTTTTACCACGAACGGCGATATCGATATCCGAGCCCGGCCGGGAATTTCCCAGAGCACGGGAGCCGAAAAGAATCGCTTCGTCGACCTCGCGGGTCTCGTGCAGGGCGTCCAGCAACGCGCTGAAGCTCTTGCCGCTGATCCCAAAATTCATAACAGCCCCTTGAGGTGATGATGGAGCTCCTTTAATGCGGGATAATAATCCGCCACGTGGCCGAAACGGCCAGTTTGAAATTTTCTTCATTGTAGGTGCGGGCGATCAGGTTGCGCTTTTCCAGCATGTCCATCCAGATTTCGCCATCGCCGATAATATCGTAATGAAACGCCTGTTTCACGACATCGCGAGGGAACTTCGCTTCGACTCCGTTGCCGGCGAGATAATCCTTGAGAGTTTTCCAAGACAGCTCGAAGGTGTATTCGAAACGTTGCACCAGCCCCTCTTTTTCGAGATCGGAAAGTTCGGAGATGCGATCGGCGGCGCTGGTCAGTTGACCGAAGGCCCGGTCCAGATTCTGAAAGCGTTGTCGCCAACGAAGGACTTTTGCTTCCTCCATGATCGGCTTCCTCTCGGTTCAAATTTGGTCGAAAAAATTGACGAGTTACAAGTGCTTGGAGAGTAGTTCAAATTTCGGGATAACGCAAGGCGATGCCCCTCTCCGCATACGCTGGTCCCCGCCGTTCATCCCGAGAAATATTTATGAAATCAAACGTAAACGATGCTATTCTTTATCATCAAATGATTAATTTCGGGGGATGTCATGGTCGAGTTCCGGTTTGAGCGGGTGAAGATAGGCGATCCGCGGATGGAGGAGCTTTTCCGTCTACGTTATCAGGTCTACGTGACCGAATGTGAATTTGAGGCCCGGGAGGCTCACTCCGATGGCCGGGAAACCGACGAATATGACGAGCATTCCAGCCATTTCTGTGCGATTTCCTATGATCCCGAGCGCCCCGGTCCGCCACGAATCATCGGCACAGTACGCATGATCCTTGGATTCTCCGAAGGTCTACCCAACCACAAAATGCCCATCGAGACCCATTGCCCCTTCTGGGATGATGAAGTCTGGCGCCTGGGCACCCTTCGGCGCGAGGGAATTCGGTTCGCAGAGATTTCACGCTTGGCGATCAGCAAGGATTTTCGCCGACGCGAAATTGATAAGGCCATTTATTCTCAGACCGATTTTGATTTCACAGAAGCCCGGCGGGTTCACGAACAACGCCGTCAGTTCGAGGGGCAGATTGTTTTGGGGCTGTACCAGTGCATTTATCAGGAGAGTTTGCGCCTGGAACTCAAATACTGGTACGGTGTCATGGTCAAAGGGCTTTCCGGCCTGCTGCGGCGCTGGGGAGTCTTCTGGGATGCCATCGGCGAGCCGGTGGAATATCACGGACTTCGTATTCCCTATATCGCCAATATTGAAAAGAATGCGGAAGGATGGGTCAAGCTCAATCCCCTTCTGCTGGAAAAGCCGGCGGGTTGGAAAGGCGCCGATTCGTAAAAACGGTTTGGCTTTTGCCTTGGTGAGAAACGGATGCCGACTTTTTTTGAATTTACCGTCAACGACGAATTGAAACTGCACCGTTGGAATGCTCCCCTTGCGGAACTGGCCCGGCATGAGGCGTTGGAGTTGTCGGGGCTCGCCTATTACGAGCTGCTGCCGCGAATCTGCCAGGGAAGGCATGATGCCGTGGCTGTGGTGCTGGAAACGGGAAATCCGCTGGATTTGCCGGGGCACCGCTTCCCCTGTTTCTCCGGCGGGGTCAAGGGGGATGTGCGGATCGCGCCGGTGCCCCTAGCCGGCGGCGCCGGAGCGTGCGTGACCATCGGTCTTCAGGGCTGTTGCGAGGCCCTCGGCAGTTTGCGGCAAGCCCGGCACCTGGCCGATCTGGGGAAGACCGCGTCGATGCTTTCCCACGGCGTGCGCAATCCTCTCAATGCCATCAAGGGAGCGGTCGTCTACCTGAAAAACCGCTATGGCAATGATGCCAATCTGCTTGAATTCACCGGCATCATGGAAGAGGAGATCGACCGCCTTGACCGTTTTATCAGCAGCTTTCTCAGCGACTTGGCCGTTTCTTTCGGGCGTGAGCGAAATGATCTCAATGCCTTGCTGCGCAAGTTGGGGCAATTCGTCACCTTGCAGGCCCAGGCGGCGGAGGTCGCTCTCAGTCTGGATCTGGCCGATTCCCTGCCCCCCATCGAAATCAACATCTTCCAGGTAGAGCATGCCATCCTCAATGTCCTGAACAACGCCATTCACGCCCTCCCCAAAGGGGGGCACATCCGTGTGACCAGCCGCTATGAAGCCTGTCCCGCGGGACGCTGCGTGGTGGTGTCGGTGCAGGACGACGGCCCCGGCATCAGCGATGTGACGGAGGATTTCACCCTGCCGCGCCTGGCTTCGGCGGTGACCGAAGGCCGGGGCTTCGGCTTGTTCCTGGTCCGTGAAATCATGCAGCAGCACGGCGGTTCCATGGAGATCCGCAGCGGGCGGGGGCAGGGGACGACGGCGCGGCTGCTCTTTCCGGTCTGTGGGAGCAACGCCTAGATGCCGGGGACGGACAAGGGGCTGATACTGGTGGTCGACGACGAGGCGAGCGCCCGCCGGGTTCTGGCGGCGATCCTCGAACAGGAAGACTATCGGGTGGCGACCGCCGGCGATATGGATGAGGCCATGCAGGCCCTGGCCCGCCACGATTTCGATACGGTCATCACCGATATGAAAATGCCGGGAGCCGACGGCCTGCAGCTGCATGATCAGATCAAGCAGAGTTATCCGGAAATCCCGGTGATTTTCCTGACCGCCTACGGCACCGTCGAATCGGCCGTCAACGCCATGAACAAGGGCGCCTTCTATTATTTCGTCAAACCCCCCGATTACCTCAATCTCAAAAGTATCCTCGCCCGGGCCGTGGAGCAGCGGCGGCTGAAGCGGGAGCTGGCGCAGCTGCGCCGGCGGCTCACCGGGCTGCCCGGGCCGGCCCAGTTTGTGGGCCAGTCGCGACAGATGCGCCAGGTTTGCGAGCTGGTGGAAGCGATCAAGGATTCGCCCAGCAGCGTGCTGATCTGCGGTGAAACCGGGGCCGGCAAGGAACTGGTCGCCCGCGCCCTGCATTACGGCAGTGTCCGGCGGGATGCTCCTTTTGTCACGGTCAACTGTGCGGCGATTCCCGGGGAACTGCTCGAATCGGAATTGTTCGGCTACGAAAAAGGGGCCTTCACCGGCGCCGTCAGCCGTCGCATCGGGCGCATCGAGCAGGCGGCCGGCGGCACGCTCTTTCTCGATGAAATCGGCGAGCTGGATATCAGCCTGCAGGCCAAGCTGTTGCGCGTTCTTCAGGAAAAGGAGGTTGAGCGTCTCGGCGACAACCGGCGGATTCCCGTCGATTTCCGGCTGGTTTCCTCGACCAATCGGGAGTTGCCCCGGGAAGTGGCCAAGGGCTCTTTTCGCGAAGACCTTTTCTATCGCATCAATGTCGTGCGCATCGATCTCCCCAGTCTGCGCGAGCGTCGGGAAGACATTCCTCTGCTGGTGAGCGAGTTCGTCAAGGAGTTCTGCGTGCAGGAGGGGAAGGTGCTGGCCGTTTCCGAAAAGGCCATGCGGACCCTCTGCGCCTACCACTGGCCCGGCAACGTCAGGCAATTACGCAACGTCGTGGAGCGGGGCGTGGTCCTTTCCCGGGGGCAAGAGATCCTGCCGTCCGATTTGCCCGCCGAGGTCTGTGAGCAGCCCGGCGGTTCCGGAAATGCCGCGCCTTCGGCGGTTGTCCCTCTGCGGGAAATGGAGGCCGAGGCAATTCGCCGGGCCCTTGAAGAATGCGCCGGCAACAAATCCCTGGCGGCGAAAAAACTCGGGTTTTCCCGCAAGGCCCTGTATCGGCGCCTGAAAGACTATGGCCTTTTTTAATCGTGTGAATTAAGGGGAAAGTTGAAGCGCCCTTCGTTATCCGCCCCTTTCCTGTCGAAACTCCGTTTTTTTCTGCTATCCTCATCCTTCCAGCCCCGCCCGCGTGTTCTCTTCCGATTGCTAGCAAGAGTTGTGTCCCCAAGGGAACCGCCCCTTGTCGCGGGCGGAGGGGGCGATTGTTTCCGTTGGGGGCAGTGTTTCGGGGTGATTGTATCCATTGGGGGCAATTGCTTTTGGAGATTTTTTCTGCTGGGCCATAATGCCCTGTAATCATTAGTTGTTAATCCTTGGCATGGACCCTGCTTAAGGCATGGAGCCTCCGCGATTCATCACGGAGAGCGAGTTTCCGGTGACCGGGAAGCGCGGATCGATCCGGCACGGCTCTGTCGTCATGGAGTAGTGGGAACATGCCGAAAAAAGTGGTTATTGTCGACGAGCAGGGTTTTTCCCGAATCTGTTCGGCGCTGCTGAAATTGCAGGGGTGTCGGGCTGAGTGCCGGCCGCTTTCTGTTTGCGCGGGGGATTTGCATCACCCGGACGTAGGACTGGTGGTGACCAGCTATCCCTATGGGGAGCAATTGCTGGAAAGCCTCGGCGGGAGAGAGTTGCCGGTGTTGGTTTTAACCGACAGCCTGAGTGAGCCTCTGTTGAACACGCTGAAAGGGGTGCGCCATGCCTGCTGCATGGTCAAACCCGTCGATTATGAACGTCTGACATCCTACGTCCGCCAGATACTTGTCGGCGGAGCGAGCGAGTGGGGAGGGTACAATCTTGTTTAGGAAAATGATCAAAATGCTGATGGTGCTGGTGCTGCTGACCGCTTGTCAGGGGCAGACCAAGGAGTCGATGGTGCAGGAAGGGATGGCGCTGGTCAAACAGGGGAATCCTCTGGGCGCGGTGGTCCTCTTCAGCAGCGCCCTGGAAAAAGACCCCAACTACGTCGAGGCCCGTTACCAGCTGGGACTGGCGTACCTCAAGGGGGGCAAGCTCGACAAGGCGGAGAAGGAACTGCAGAAGGTCCGCCTCCAGGATCCGGGCAACGGCGAGGTTCTCCTCGATATGGCCTCTCTCTATCTTTCCACCCAGAAGATCGACGAGGCCGAGGGGGAACTGCGCCAGTATCTGGAAAAACAGCCGAAGAGTTCCCGGTCCCAGGAGTATCTGGGGCGGGTGAAGGCGGTACGCGGCGATCTGCCGGCGGCCGAAGAACTCTTCAAGGAGGCCGTGGCGCTGGATGCCGGTAACGCCGAGGCGCGGTTGGCCCTCACCCAGCTCTATCTCCAGCTCGGCTGGACCGATCAGGCGCGAACGGAACTTTCCGCCGTGATCAAGGCCTTTCCCGACCGCAAGGCGGCTTACTTCATGCTCGCCGCCCTGGAGGGGCGCCAGGGACGCAAGGCGGAAGCCCTGGAAGCCTGTCGGCAGGTGACGCGTATCGACGGCGAGGATATCGCCGCTCTCTATCTGACCGGCATGCTCTCCCTGGACATGGGCGATGCCGCCGAGGCCCAGCGCATCGCCGAGCATCTGCGCCAACGCCATCCCAAGCATCCCTCGGGCTCCCGGTTGCTGGGGATGATCCGCTATGCCGCCGGCGATTTCGAGAATGCCGCGCTGGAGCTGCGCGCCTCCTTGCAGGGCATGCCCGACCTGGCCGGCTATTATTTCCTCGGTCTGGCCGAATACCGGCGCGGCAATTACGAACTGGCCTTGAGCCAGTTCCAGCGCGCCCTCGACATTCAGCCCGAGCATCTGCAGGCGCGGCTGATGGTCGGTATGACCCTGTTGCGTCAGGAACGGATCGACGACTGCATCGAGCAGGTCAGGCAGGTGCTGGCGAAGAACGATCAGATCGCCATGGCCCACAACATTCTTGGGAGTGCCTACCTGGCCAAAAAGGAATTCGACAAGGCGATGCCCCATCTCGACCGGGCGATCGCTCTCGATCCTTCCCTGGCTGACGCGCACATGAAGAAGGGGCTCTTCAATCTGGCCCAGGGCGATCCGCAAGGGGCCGAGGTCGAACTGGAAAAGGCCGTCGAAGCGGCTCCCGAAGCGCTCAATACCCGCTTTCTCCTCGCCTCGCTCTATCTGCGGCAGCAGAATTACCGGGGGGTGATCGAAACCCTCCAAGCGGGGCTGGACGGGACGGAAGAGGATGCCCTGCTCTACAACTACATGGCCGCCGCCTACCTGGCGCAGAAGCAGAACGAGCAGGGGATTGACGCCCTGAACAAGGCCAAGCAGGCCAAGCCCGACTATCTCACTCCCTATTTCAATCTGGCCAACTACTACCTGGCGAACCGGCAGCGGGACATGGCCTTGGCCGAATACCAGGCGATCCTCAAAATCGCCCCGGAAAACGTCAAGGCGCTGATTTCCCTCGGCACCCTGCAGGAGATCGAAGGGGACGCAGCGGCCGCCAAGAGCAGTTACCAAAAAGCCCGCGACACCGGCACTCCCGAAGGATTCCTGGCGCTCGCCGGCTACCTGGGGCGCTCCAATCAGCCGGAGGAGGCGGCCAAGGTGATCGAGGCGGCCTACCAGGCCCATCCCGAGCATCCCGCTCTCCTCGAAACCCGGGGCAAGCTCCTGCTCGGCCAAAAAAACACGGCTGAGGCGGTGAAGATGTTCCAGGCGCTGGATAAGGTCAAGCCCGGCGCCGGACTGCCTTTGCTCGCCGCCGCCTGGCTCGCGGGGGGGGAGGGGGACAAGGCTCTGGCCCTGGCCAAGAGCCGGATCGACGAACAGCCGAACTCCGCTTCCGGTTATCTGTTGCAAGCCGCCATCCATCAACGGTTGGGCGAGGCGGACAAAGCCGAGGCGGCGCTCACCCAGGGCATCGGCCGGGCCAAGGATGCATCGCCGCTTTCCCTGCAACTCGGCATTCTCTACGCCGCGACGGGAAGGATTCCGAAGGCCCTGGAAACCCTCGGGACGCTGCGCAAAGCCCAGCCCGACTTCGTTCCGGCGATCTTCGCCTTGGGCGCGCTGCACGACCAGCAGGGGGATAAGGGCAAGGCCGTGGAGTTTTACAAGGAAGTTCTGGCCAAGGCCGAGAACCACACCGCCGCCTTGAACAATCTGGCCTACCTCTACGCCGACAACTACGGGTCGCCGGAAGAGGCGCTGGTGCTGGCACTCAAGGCCTTTCGCAACGAGCCGGGCAATCCGGGGATTCTCGACACCCTGGGGCTGGCCCTGCTCAAGAATGGGCGGCATGAGGAAGCGCTCAATCTCCTGAACAAGGCCGCCGAATTGCTGCCCCAGGTCGCGGCGATCCGGTTGCACCAGGGACAGGCTCTGCAGGGCGCCGGCAAGCCGGCCGAAGCCCGCGAGGCTTTGCAGGCCGCGATCGATCTCGGTCCCGGTCCCGAGGCCGAGCAGGCGCGCAAGCTGCTCGAAGAGCTTAAGGATTAGCGAACCCGCCCGTCGCGCTTTGGGGAAAGTTCCGGGGCGCGGCGGCCTTCATGGGCCATTCCATGCGTAAACTGACTTCCATTATCCTGCTCGCCGATCTGCTGCTCGCGGCGCTGGCCCTGGTTATCGGCCACCTGCTGCGTTTCGACGGGGCGTGTAATATGGCCGTCATCACCGGCCCGGGCGGGACGCGGCTGCTGCTCTTCGCGCTCTTCGCGGTCTTTTCCGCCTATTTCTGCGAAATGTATCGCTGGGAGAAGTTTCGGGGCCGGCTCGATCTCGCCGCCCGCACCGCCGTCTCGATCCTCATGGCTTTTTTCGTCCTGTCCGCCGTCTATTACATCTTTCCGGCGGCCATGGTCGGCCGGGGAGTGCTCTCCTTTTCGCTGCTGGTCTTCGGAGCCATGCAGTTTCTCGCCCATCTCGGTTTTCTGGCGCTGATGCAACTGCCCGCCCTGGCCCGGCGGGTGCTGGTCATCGGCGTCGGCCCCCTGGCCGCCACGGTGGACCGGGTTCTGGTCGAAAATCCCGGGCGTCAGACCTTTATCGGTTTTGTTCAGCCGACGACCGAGAAATGCACGGTCGACGAGAAGCGGATTGCCGGCGAGGTCGATGAAATCGCCGAGTTGGTGGAGCGGGAGCGGGCCGACCTGCTGGTGGTGGCCCTGACCGAGCGGCGCGGCGGGCTGCCGGTGCGGGATCTGCTGCGTTGCAAACTCAACGGGGTGGAGATCATCGATGCCTTGAGCTTCTACGAAGAAATGACCGGCAAACTGCTGATCGAGAACATCCAGCCGAGCTGGTTTCTCTATTCCGCCGGCTTCCGGGTCACCCCTTTTCTGCGGTTTTATAAGCGGGTTTTCGACATCCTCCTCTCCCTGTTCGGCATCCTGGTCGTGCTGCCCCTTTGGCCGCTGGTGGCGCTGCTGGTGAAATCCGACTCGCCGGGACCGGTTTTCTTCCGCCAGACCCGGGTGGGAGAGAAGGAAAAAGACTTTACCCTCTACAAATTCCGCACCATGCGCCAGGATGCGGAAAAGGAGACCGGCGCCGTCTGGGCCGTCCAGAATGATCCGCGCGTCACCAAGACCGGCAAGTTCCTGCGCAAGAGCCGGATCGATGAGCTGCCTCAGCTCTACAACGTGCTCAAGGGGGATATGAGTTTCGTTGGCCCCCGCCCCGAGCGGCCGGAATTCGTCGAACGGCTCAACCGGAAGATCCCCTACTACAGCAAACGCCACTTCATGAAGCCCGGGGTCACCGGCTGGGCCCAGGTCTGCTATCCCTACGGCGCCTCCGACGAAGATGCCCTGGAGAAACTTCGCTACGATCTTTACTACATCAAAAACTACTCGTTATTGCTTGATTTTCTCATCATTCTGGAAACGGTCAAGGTGGTCGCCTTCGGCCGGGGAGGAAGGTAAGTGAAAAAACAGTTCTTATTGCTGGTGGCCGCGTTTCTGCTGCTGGTGCCTGTTGCCTGGGCCGGGGATTACGTGATTGGTGAAGGGGACGGCCTGAATGTCGCGGTCTGGGGGGTTCCCGAACTGAGTGTTTCCGTGGTCGTGCGCCCCGACGGCAAGATTACCCTGCCGGCCGCCGGTGACGTCAAGGCCGCCGGACTGACCCCGGTCGATCTGAGCAAAGAGCTGACCAAGGTTCTTGCCGACTACGTCAAGACCCCGATCGTCACCGTGACGGTGGCGGGCATCACCAACAACCGCATCTATATTTCCGGCGGCGGCGTGCCCCCCCGGGTGCTCAGCCTGCCCGGGCGGACGTCGCTCTTCAAGCTGCTGTGCGGCATCGAAGGGATCGGCAACGCCGACCTGCAGCGGGCCTACGTCATGCGCGGCGGCGAAAAGCTTTCCGTCGACATGCACGATCTCTTCAACAACGGCAATATCAAGGCCGACATCGATCTTCAGGCCGAGGATATCCTCTTTCTGCCGACCAACGAGCTGAACAAGGTCTACGTGGTCGGGGCCGTCAACACTCCCCAGGGCATCATGTACCGGGACGGCCTGCGCATTCTCGACGCCATCCTCGAATCGGGCGGCTTCACCAAGTTCGCCAAGGCCAGCGCCGTGCTCATCCTGCGCAAGGAAGGGGCCGACCGCCGGCGCATCAAGCTCGACCTCGACGGCCTGATGAAGGACGGCCAGCTGAGCGAGAACCTCGAACTGCAGCGGGGCGATTACGTCATTGTCCGAGAGGGAATGTTCTAATACAGCTGAACGCCGATTCCTGATTTTCAGCCTTCAGCCTTCAGCCTTCAGCCTTCAGCCTAAGGTCGTACCCCATGGATTCTCCGATTCTCCAGATCAAAAAATTTCTGCACGCACTCTACAACCGGCGTTATCTCTTCGTGCTGGTGGCCGGTAGCGTCGCGGTCCTGATCGTGGCGGGGAGCTTTTTCGTGCCCAAGAAGTACGAAGCCAAAAGCACCGTCTTCATCGAAAAGAACGTCATCAACAGTTTGATGAAGGGGTTGACCGTCTCTCCGTCCATGGAAGACAGGATTCGGGTGCTGCGTTATCACATGCTCAGCCGCGATATGGTCTTGCGGGTCTTGAAAGAACTGGATATGGATGTCAAGATCGCCAATCCCCAGGATTTCGAAGCGCTGATCAAGTACTGTCAGGCCGAGACCAATATCAGCCTGCGCGGGGATGACCTTTTCTTCGTGTCGATCGTTGATCCCGACCCCGAATTCGCCAAGAACTACATCAACGCCCTCGTCAGCGCCTATGTCGAGGAAAACCTCGCCGCCAAGCGCGAGGAATCCTTCGGCGCGAGCCGCTTCATTTCCGAACAGGTCGTTTTCTACAAGAACAAACTCGATGCCATCGAGGACGAAATCAACAAGTTCCGTAAGCAAACCGGAATTTTTTCTTCCGTCTCCGAAGCTTCGATCATCGAGGAAATCAAATTGGTCGAAGAGGAATTGAAGGGCTTGCGCGTCAAGAAAAACGAACTGCTCGCCACCATCAAGACCATCGGCGAACAGCTCAAGATGATGCAGTCGATGGCCTCTTCAGATGGGGGCGCTCTCTTCGACATGAACGTCTCCGCCGGCGACGGACGTATCGCCGCCCTGCAAGCCAAGATCGACGAGCTGCTGCTGGTCTACAATGAGCAATATCCCGCCGTGGTCAAATTGCGGGAGCAGATCGCCGAACTGGAGAAGCGGCAGCAGTCCGAAACGGCCGAGGCGCCTCCCGTGCAGGAGGCCTTCAATCCCCTGGAGGACCCGATCTTTGTCGATCTGCGGATGCGCATGAACACCACCCAGTCCGAGCTCAATGCCCTGCAGGCGCGGGAGAACGAGCTGCTCGGACAGGTCGAAAACAATAAGCGTATTCTTTCCAACTTCCCCGAGGACAAGAAGGTTCTCGCCGACATGGAGCGGGAGCGGGCGATGAATCGCAACGTCTACGAAACGTTGCTGGAGCGGGCCGGTGTGTCGGAGGTTTCGAAGCAGCTGGAGATCGCCGACAAGGCGACGACCTTCCGTATCGTCGATCCGGCGATCCTGCCGATCATCCCCGTCGGCATGAAACGGGTGGTGATGATGCTGATGGGGCTCTTCGCCGGGCTCGGCGCCGGGCTGGCCGCCGTGGTGGTCTTCGAAAAACTCGACGACAGCATCAAGGATGTCGATTCCCTGCGGGCCATGGGCATGACCGTCCTCGCGGAAATTCCCCTCATGTACAGCGAGGCCGATGCCAAAATCACCCGGCGCAAGGATCTGACCGTTTACGCCTATGGCGGGCTCTGCCTCCTGTTTGTCGGGGCCATGGTCGGGCATGATCTGCTGGGCCTGACCCTGGTGGACCGGGCCATTGGTTACTTCCGGCTGGATGAGCTGGTGGCCGATGTGGTCGGGTTGATCCGTTAGCCCCATTTGCACGGGATTCCGTTTAAATTGTCGAGGTTTTCATGAGTCGTATTGAAAAGGCCATCGAAATGGCCGCGAAAAAACGTCAGAGCACCGTTCCTGTCCCGCCCGAGTCCCCTGCCGAGCCGTCCGCCGCCGCTCCGATGGTGGAGCAGGATGCTGCTCGGGAACAGGGTCACTACGAAGAGCGTCACGAAGTCTTCGCCAGCGTGCCGCCGCCGTTGATCCGCAACCCCTTCCTGGTGACCGCTTCCGGCGAAACCGGTCCGGCTTCCGAGCAGTACCGCAAACTCAAGT